>QHBZ01000326.1 GCA_003244055.1 Pseudonocardiales bacterium
AGGAAGCCGCCGGGTTCGGGCCACCCCGTGCCGGGGACGAACGCGGCGTCGAGGCAGTCGACGTCAAAGGACAACCAGACGGCGTCGGTGCCGGCCCAGGCGACGTCCAGGGCGCGCTGGGCGGCGGCTTCGATGCCCATCTCGACGCAGTCGGTGACGGTCATGATGGTGGTGCCGCGCTCCCGGCCGACCTGCACCCCGGGCCTCGGCGCCTGCCACCCGCCGATGCCGATCTGCACCAGGTTCTGCGGCGGAACGTTGGGGATGTCCGTGGCGTGAAACCACGGGGTGGTGTGCATCCGCTCGTCGAGGTCGGTTTCCTGGGTGTCGACATGGCGGTCGAAGTGGATGATGCCGAGCTTGCCGCCGTCCAGGTTCTCGGCGACGGCGCGGGTAGTCGGAAAACCAATGGAATGGTCGCCACCCAACACCACCGGAAAGACGCCGGATGAGTAGACGTGCCCGACCGCCTTGGAGATCTGGTCGAACGTCTTCTCGATGTTGCCTGGGATCGTGAACACGTCGCCAAGATCGGCAATGGTGATCGACTCCCGCAGGTCCACGCCGAGCTCGAAGCTGTACGGCCCGTACAACGCGGAGATCTTGCGGATGCCCTGGGGACCGAATCGGGTTCCGGACCGGTAGGTGGTGCCCCCGTCGAACGGAGCGCCGAGCACAGCCACGTCGTATTCGCCGCAGCGGCGGACGTCCTCGACGTAAGGCGCCTTGAGAAAGGTATTGATGCCGGCGAAGTGCGGCAGCTCGCCGCGAGAGAAAGTGGGGATCCGCCGATCGACGATCGAGTCGGCGCCCTGCAGACCCAGTTCAAGACCCCGAGCGATCTCCTGTTCCCATTTCGTTGACGGCAGCGCTGCTTCCGCCTCGACGGCGTATCGCGCCTCCGGGCCGTAGTTGTCGTGCAGTTCGTCCACTTTTTTCGGGCCTCCGCATCCACGGCGCCCGGCCGCGAGGCAGCCGAGCGTGGCTGGCCTCCCGGGCTTTTGTCCCGCCGTGGAGCGGGCAGCGCACTGCCCGCCTGCACCTCTCGGTCCAGACCCACTGCGGACAGCGACGGAACCCTAGGTGCGCCTCACTCACTAGAGTGAGTCACAACAATCACACGACACTAATGTGACCGTGGTGTAACCACCGCGTTGCAACTCCGCTGAGCTGACCGTGACCCAGCCGCGGACCTACAGTCGGGTCTATGCGTATCCGGATCATCGACGCGTTCACCGACCGACCGTTCACCGGCAACCCGGCGGCCGTGTGCTTGCTGGACGGCGAGGGCTGGCCCGACCTGCGCTGGATGCAGCAGGTCGCCGCCGAGATGAATCTCTCCGAGACCGCCTTCGCCCACCCGCTGCCCGGCAATGCTGAGGCCGACTGGGCGCTGCGGTGGTTCACCCCCACCGTCGAAGTCGACCTGTGCGGCCACGCCACCCTGGCCACCGCTCACGCGCTACACATCGACCGGGGAGCCCCCAGCACCGACCGATTCAGCAGTCGGAGCGGCATTCTGGTCGCCCGCACCCACGATGATGGCACCATCACCTTGGACTTCCCCGCCGCGCCGGTCAAAGCGATACCCATCCCCAATGGTCTTTCTGAAGCGTTGCACGCCAAGCCCGACGCCGCCTATGGCACCGGAGCTCTCGGCGATGTCCTCGCCGTGTTTCCCGACGAGGCCGACATCCGCTCCCTGGCTCCCGATTTCACCGCGCTGGCCCAACTGGCCCGCCGCGACGGCACCCGCGGTGTCATCGCCACTGCCCCGGCGGCAGATTCAGGCAGTGACTACGATTTCGTCTCACGCTTTTTCGGACCAGCCGCCGGTATCCCCGAAGACCCGGTCACCGGCAGCGCACACACCGCCCTGGCGCCCTACTGGTCAGATCGCCTGAGCCGGGACGGCCTTACCGGGCTGCAGGCCTCGGCCCGTACTGGGCTGGTCCACACCGCCGTCCGCGGCGACCGGGTCCACCTCACCGGCCACGCCATCACCGTCCTCGACGGCAGTTTGCAGTACACGCCGAACAAGTACGCTCGATAGTTACCCCGCGTCCCATAGCGAACCACCAGCCGCTGTTCCGTTGGCGGTCAGCGCCGCCGATACACGCTGGAGCGGTGGTCGATGTCGAGTACCTGGACCGAGCGACGGTTGAGATCGACGCGGTAGATCACGCGATATGTCCCCCGCCGTGCACCCAGGCAACCCGCAAGCGGCCCGACCAAGGGCTTGCCCACTCGCAATGGGTTCTCGGCCAACGGTCCGTCAAGAAAGTCCAGTACGGCCGCCGCTACTGCCTCCGGCAACCGTTCCGTCAAGGCGCGTCGCGCCGCCGGCTGGACCCGAACCTCGAACCGCCCAGCCGGGTGCTCGCTCACGCTCCCGCGCGTCGGCGAGCAAGGTCCGTACGCAGCTCGGCGACGGTCGCGCCAGGATCACCGGATTCGAGACTGGCGAGACTCTCGGTGATCCGTCCGACGGCGCCCTCGTCGCTGAGCACCTCCAGCGATATCTCGAGCCCCTCGAGATCATCGATTGCTACCAGCACGAACTGCGCCTCGCCGTTGCGGGTGACGGTGATCCGCTCGTGCTGCTCGCTGACCCGACGGCCCAACTCGGACAAGCGAGCCTTGACGTCACTCAGCGGTAGCGTGGTTCCTGACATGGGTCAAGTTTAGCTCAAAGCAGATCTGAATTCCGACCAGTTCTGTGCGGATCGGTCGAGCAGGGCAGAGACCGCCGAGGGGCTGTCGCCCAGGGCGAGCAGCAGCTGGCCTGGGCCGTCCAACGCAGAGCAGGCCCATCGCAGTCCGGGCTCCTCGCCGGCACCCTCTGGCGTGCCGTCGATTCCCTCGCCCACGACCGCCAGCATTCCGACGACGCGCGCGCCGCCCGTGCCAGCGGGGCCGGCGAGTGCCGGATCGGCACCGTCGAGCAGCAGGGTGTGCGCCAGCAGGGGGGCACCATCCAGCTCGACGGTGAGCTCGCCGTGATACCGCCCGCCACGCTGACCTGCGCGCCCGAGCACCACCATCTCGCGCAGGACTGCGCAGGCCCCGCGCTGCAGCGCAACGGCCATCCGGCTACGCAGCTCCGCACCGTCGCAGACGACGGTCGGCTCGGGCTGCCAGTCCAGCACGGCGCCACTCGCAAGCGCCGCAGCCACGGTCCACCGCGCTGCCGCCGGAGGGCGGCCCGCCTGCACCACCATGGCCGCCGCCGAGCGCAGCTGCAGATGTGAACCAGCGCCGAGGTCGACGTCTAATGCCAGATCGTCGCCACCCAGCGGACCACCCCCGACCTGCACCAGGTGCACCCGGCGCGGCCCGGTCGGGCGCAGCAGCACCGGAGGAGCACAACGCCACTGAAGACGAAGGGCGTCAGGTCCGTCTTCGACCGTGAGCTCAGCCCGCGCCTTCACCGGCAGCCGTTCACCGGGATGTGGCTGACCGCAGCTGGCCGCGCACCCAAGACACGACCGGTTCGGCGTCGGGCCGGTCGCGCAGCGAGATCAGGACAGTGGGTAGGTCACCACGCACCGCAGCGGCATCGCGGCGCATCACGTCTAGATCCGCACCGACCAGCGGCGCCAGATCGATCTTGTTGATCACGAGCAGGTCGGAGCGGGTGACGCCGGGCCCGCCCTTACGTGGCACCTTGTCGCCACCGGCCACATCGAGGACGAAGATCTGCGCGTCGATCAGGCCATAGCTGAAGGTGGCGGTGAGGTTGTCCCCGCCGCTTTCCACCAGCACCAGGTCAGGATCGTGGCGCTCGACGAGCTCCTCCACCGCGTCCAGGTTCGCGGTGATGTCGTCGCGGATCGCGGTATGCGGGCAGCAGCCGGTACGCACCGCGCGGATGCGCTCGTCGGGCAGCACCCCGTTGGTGCGCAGGAAGTCGGCATCTTCGGTGGTGTAGATGTCGTTGGTCACGACCACCAGCGACAGCTCGTCGCGCAGCGTCCGGCACAGCGCCGCAACCAGAGCGGTCTTGCCGCTGCCAACCGGCCCTCCGACGCCGATCCGTAGCGCCCGGCACCGAGGCCCGGCCGCGGGGATCGGCATCGAGTCGATCTGATCCTCACGATGCAAAGAGGGCCACCTCCGTGCGGGCATGCAGTTCGGCCAGCACCTCCGGCAGGGGGGTGCCGGTGCTGGGCAGTAGGCGAGTTTCCTGCTGGGCGACGGCCTCGCGCGCCAACCGGGCCGCGGCCAACGCGACCTGCTCAGCGGATCGGCTCGCGTACGCCTGTACAGCCGCGACCGCGATCGGGTCCAACCCGAGCAGCCGCACCGCGGCGGCGCACGCCCCGCCGAGCAGGTGATGCAGCGCGAGCGACGCCGCCGCGCCGGCACCGTCGCCGGCAGCGGCAACCACGGTACCGAGCACCAGCGGGTGGTGCGGACGGCCGGTGCGGGACAGCGCCTCCAGCGCAGCGGACGGCCAGACCCGCCGGCCTGTGCGCAGCAGGGCCGCCCCCTGGGCGCGGGACGCTTCGCGCGCGGCGGCCGACGGGGTGCGGGCACTGACCGCGGTATCCCACCGGCCCCAGTCCACCGGCGCAGCGCCGGCGGCGAGCAAGCAACCCACAGCGGCGACCGCGGCGACAACCGGACCGGTACCCAGCAGCCGGCAGGCGAGAAACAGCTCAAGGTCGGCCTCATCACGCAACAGGCCGCGCTCGACGGCCGCCTCCACCCCGCCGGAGTGTGCGTGCCCCCCAGTGGGCAACCGCGAATCGGCCAGCAGGAGCGACGCCAGAACAGTCATCAGAACAAGAAGTAGCGTTGCGCCATCGGGAGTTCCTCCGCGGGGTGCGGTTCGACCACCTCGCCGTCGATCCGGACGGTGAACGTCTCAGGGTCCACCTCGATGCGCGGCAGCGCATCATTCTCGGGCATATCGGCCTTGCGCAGCGCTCTGGTGTCGCCCACCGCGACCAGCCGGCGTCGCACCGCCAGCCGGTCCGCGAGGCCACCCGCAACCGCGGCGGGAGCCACGAAGTACACCGAGATGGCAGCGGCGCTCACTGCGGCAGCCCCGAACATCGGCCGCGGCAGCACCGGTTGCGGGGTGGGAATGGAGGCGTTGGAATCCCCCATCGCCGCCCAGGCGATCATGCCGCCTTTGAGCACAATGCTCGGCCGCACCCCGAAGAACGCGGGCTGCCACAGCACCAGGTCGGCGAGCTTGCCCACCTCTACCGAGCCGACCTCAGCGTCCAGCCCGTGCGCGACTGCCGGGCAGATCGTGTACTTGGCCACGTATCGCCTCGCGCGCAGGTTGTCCGAGGTTTCCGGGTCTCCGGCAAGCGCGCCGAACCGCCGCTTCATGACGTGCGCGGTCTGCCAGGTCCGCATGATCACCTCGCCGACCCGGCCCATTGCCTGCGAGTCCGATCCGATCATCGAGATGGCGCCGAGATCGTGCAGCAGATCCTCGGCCGCGATGGTGGACGGCCGGATCCGGCTCTCCGCGAACGCGAGGTCCTCCGGCACTGCCGGGTTGAGATGGTGGCAGACCATCAGCATGTCGAGGTGCTCGTCGACGGTGTTGACGGTGTGTGGCCGGGTCGGGTTGGTCGAGCTGGGCAGCACGTGGGGCTGCGCGGCGACCGTGATGATGTCCGGCGCGTGGCCGCCGCCGGCGCCCTCGGTGTGGTAGGCGTGGATGGTGCGCCCGCCGATCGCGGCCAGCGTGTCGGCGACGTAACCCGCTTCGTTGAGGGTGTCGGTGTGGATCGCGACCTGCACGCCGGTGTCGTCGGCGACCCGCAGGCAGGTGTCGATCGCGGCCGGGGTGGATCCCCAGTCCTCGTGCAGCTTGAAACCGCTGGCGCCGGCCGCGACCTGCTCGTACAGCGCCTGCTCGCCCACGGTGTTGCCCTTACCCAGCAACGCGATGTTCACCGGCAGCCCATCCAGGGACTCCAGCATCCGAGCCAGGTACCAGGCACCCGGGGTCACCGTGGTCGCCTTGGTACCCTCCGCGGGGCCGGTGCCGCCGCCGATCAACGTGGTGACGCCCGACCCTAGCGCCTCAGGTACCTGCTGCGGGCTGATCAGGTGCACATGGCTGTCCACCCCACCGGCGGTCAGAATCATCCCGTTGCCAGCGATCACCTCGGTGCCCGGTCCGATGACCAGCGCGGAGTGCACCCCGTCCATGATGTCCGGGTTGCCGGCCTTGCCCAGACCGACGATCCGGCCGTCGCGCACCCCGATGTCAGCCTTGACCACTCCCCAGTGGTCCAGCACGACGGCGCCGGTGATCACCAGGTCCGGCGCACCGTCCGCTCGCGACGCCCGAGCCTGGCCCATCGACTCCCGGATCACCTTGCCCCCGCCGAAGACCGCCTCATCCCCGCCGTGCGGCCCGCGGCAGCGGTCCTCGGTGACCTCCAACAGCAGGTTGGTATCGGCCAGCCGCACCCGGTCGCCCTCGGTGGGGCCGTAGAGCTTGGCGTAGCGGCTACGTTCGATCGTCCACCTGCCCCCGCTGACGGTTCCATGGGCCGCGCCACGCGGATCCGGTACATCCAGACGCAGGCCGGGCACGGTGCGGGTGCCGCCCAGCGGCACGACCAAGACCACTCGTTCGATACCCGGTTCGAAGCGCACCGACGTGCCGGCCGGAACCGCCAGCCGCATCCCGGTGGCGGCTTCGCGGTCCATGTCCAGCGCCGGGTTCGCCGCGGCGAGGTGGTAGTGCGACCCCACTTGGATCGGCCGGTCGCCGGTATTCAGCACCACTAGCTCACGACCGGTCTGCGGCCCTAGTACTACGGGTTCATCGGAGAGCAGCAGCTCGCCGGGCACCCCAGTCACTGGACCGGCCGGTGGACAGTGACGAGTTTCGTGCCGTCCGGGAAGGTTGCCTCGACCTGCACCGAAGTGATCATTTCCGGCACGCCGTCCATGACGTCCTCCCGGCTGAGCAGGCGCTGGCCACCTGCCATCAGGTCAGCGACACTGCGCCCGTCCCGCGCTCGCTCCAACACCCACGAGGTGATCAGCGCGACGGCCTCGGGGTAGTTCAGCCGCAGTCCCCTCGCTCGCCGCTCCCTGGCCAGCTGGCCGGCCACATGGACGAGAAGCTTCTCCTGCTCGTGCGGGGACAACAGCATGTCGGTCCCTTCCTCACCCGCTGCGCGGCGGTCGATGAGTATGGGTCACCAAGTATGACTGTCACACCGCTTCGGCGGGTTGAAGGACCGCCGGGCTGCCAGGTATCCGAGGTTGTGGGATGGCCGGCCTGCCCTCACGCGCCGTTGGACGGGCTGCAGGGTGCTCAACCAGGGCTAGCACGCGGGAGGCCATGAACCGGGCGGTCCGGACCGGCGTGCCGCCACGGGTGACCTCGGTGACCTCGACGATGCCCCTACCGTGGGTGATCTCTACCCGCCGACCATTGCGCGTGGCCTCGATCTCATAGATCCGGGTCGAGCCCCCGGCGTCGATCACGATCTCGGTGCGATCACCCTTCATGGTATGCCATCCTCATTGTCAACCGACGGTGAATGGGTCCGGGCCGAGCGAGCTGGTCGCCTCTCGGCGAGGGGCACACCGCGGCTTCAGCCGAACGATCGTCCGCGGTGGCAGTTTTGATGTGGACCCGGGGGACCCAGTCCACCCGACCCGGACGTCCAGTACAACTACCCATCCACCCCGATCATTCCCAGGCCACGGCCCTGAGCGGACCACTCCCACCGGAACCGTTGCCCACCTCGCTCGTGCGCGGACAATCCGCAGTCTGGATGCAGACTGCGGCTTCGATCTGCTCGTCCGGCGATGTGGCGGCGGAGGGTTGTTAGATCGCCATGGCGGCGCGGACCTGGTCGTGGGCGTCTGTGCCCCCGGCGCCAGTGGACGTGATCCGGCCCGCTTCCATGACGTAGTAGCGGCTCGCCGCCACGAGGGCGAAGCCGACATGTTGTTCGACCAGCAGGATTGACAGACCTCCTCGGGAGGTCAACGACAGGATCGTCTGCTCGATCTCCGCCACCACGGACGGCTGGATACCCTCGGTTGGCTCGTCCAGGATCAGCAGGCGCGGTTGGGTGATCAAGGCCCTGGCGATCGCGAGTTGCTGCCTTTGACCGCCGGAGAGCAAGCCCGCCCGGCGCGTCAACAGTCCACCCAGCGCCGGGAAGAGGTCCAGCATCTCGGTGATCAGCTTCTTGCCCTCTCGCCGGGTGTCCGCTACCAGTTGCAGGTTCTCCTGGGTGGTCAGTTGTGGAAAGCATTGCTGTCCCTGCGGCACGTAGCCCAGGCCGCGCTTGACCCGCTCGTTGGGCCGCATCCGCGTGATGTCCTCGCCGTCGAGGACGATCCGTCCGGATCTCGGACTCAGCAGCCCGACCGCGGCGCGTAGCAGGGTCGTCTTGCCGGCGCCGTTGTGTCCCATCACCGCGGCGACCCCACCGGCCGGCACCTCTATGGTCGCGCCGTGCACCACGGTGGTCCGCCCGTAGCCGACGTGGACATCCGTCATGGTCAACATCAGGACGCCACCGCCGTCCGGCCCAGGTAGACCTCCTGGACCCTCGGGTCAGCCTGAACCTGGGCCACGGTGCCCTCGCTCAGTACCTTTCCGGCATGCAGCACAGTGACCGAGGCGGCAAAGGACCGCATGAAGTCCATGTCGTGCTCGACCACCACGACGGTGCGCTCGGCGCCGATCCGGCCCAACAGTTCTCCAGTCTGGACCCGCTCCTCGGCGCTCATCCCGGCCACTGGCTCGTCCAGCAGCAGTACCCGCGCGTTCTGCACGAGCAGCATGCCGATCTCCAGCCACTGCTTCTGACCGTGCGCCAGCGCGCCTGCTTGGCGGTCCCGCAGTCCCGACAGGCCGACAGTGTCCATCGCTGCCTCGACCTCCGGGGGCACCGACGTGCGGCGGCGCAGCAGCGACAGCGGACCGCGGCCTGATCCAGCCGCGATGTCGAGGTTCTGCAGCACGGTCAGTTCCTCGAACACACTGGCAGTCTGGAAGGTACGCCCGACCCCTAGCCGAGCGATCCGGTGCACTTTCTTGCCGATCAGTTCCGTCCGGCCGAAACGAACCGAGCCGGTGGCCGGGGCCAGTCCGGTAATCGCGTCGACCAGAGTGGTCTTGCCAGCGCCATTAGGGCCGATCAGGAACCGCAGATCGCCCTGCAGAACTGTCATCGAGACCCCGTCGACAGCGACGAACCCGTCGAAAGTCACCCGCACGTCGGAAAGTTCCAGGTAGTCGACGCCCGGGCTCATCGGCTGGCCTCCGATCCGGCACTGACTCCGGAAAGGCCGGGTTTGGGAGGCGGGTGTGGGCCGGCCGCGTCGGCCGGTCGCGTCGGCGGTGGCAGCTGGGCCCCGCCGGTTCCGGTACCATCTCGCCGTCTGCGCAGCAATGAACCCCGCAACAGATTCACTGACGACAGACCGCCGGGGAGGAAGGCGATTACTAGAACGAACAACGCGCCTTGGAAGTAGCTCCAGAAAGATGGGAAACTCTCTGAGAGAGCGCTCTGCGCCCAGGCCACCAGGATAGCCCCGAGCGCGGGGCCGAACAGCGTGGCCCGGCCGCCGATCGCCACCCCGATCAGAAACGCGATCGAAGGCACAACTCCGACGCTAGCCGGAGAGATGATTCCCACGATGGGTACGAATAATGCACCCGAAATGCCGGCCATCGCCGCTGCCAGCACGTATGCCACAATCTTGATGTTGGCTGGGTCGTATCCCAGAAACCGGACTCGCTCTTCCTGATCTCGGACCGCGATGAGCAGCTCCCCGTACCGGGAACGGTACAGCTGCCAGACGATAGCCAGCATCACCAGCAGGGTGGCCGCGGCGATGAAGAACAGCATCCGTTTGTTCACCGGGTCGAACAGATTGAAGCCGAAGAACGAGCGGAACCCATTGAGTCCGTTGGTTCCCCCGGTGGTGGTTTGCTGGCCGATCAGCAAGATCGCGAAGGCCGCCGCCAACGCCTGGGACAAAATGGCAAAATACGCGCCTCGCACCCGCCTTCGAAAGATCGCGGCACCGAGCCCGAAGGCCACCAGCGAGGGGATCAGGACCACTCCGAGCAGCGTCACCACCGGGGATCGGAACGGCTCCCACCAGATGGGAAGGTGCCCCGACCCGTAGAGCCGCATGAAATCGGGGACCCCGGACGGTCCGGCGTCGGCAAGCTTGAGGTGGATGGCCATCACGTAGCCGCCCAGGCCGAAGAACACGCCCTGCCCTAGCGTCAGCATGCCGCCGCGGCCCCACGCCAGACCGATCCCGACCGCCACGATCCCGTAGCAGACGAAGCGCCCAAGCAGCGACAGCCGAAAGTCCGACAGCACTTCGGGCGCCACCACCAGCAACGCCACAGCACAGAGCGCGAAACCGAACAGCGCGCCGTAGTTCTGTTTGAGCTTTCCAGCGAGTTTCGCGGTGGTAACGGTCATGCCAGGCTCCTGGTCCGAAGGCTGAAAATGCCCTGCGGCCGGATCTGCAAGAAGACCACGACCACGACGAAGACCATGACCTTCGCGATACTCGCCGTGGTCGAGAACTCGAATGAAGCCTGCAACAGGCCCAACCCGAATGCCGCGATCACGGCACCCTTGATCTGCCCGATGCCGCCTGCCACCACGACCAGGAACGCGTCGACGATGTAGCTGCTGCCCAGTGTCGGCCCGGTGGAGCCGAGCAGGGTTAGGGCCACACCGGCAATCCCAGCCAGGCCGGAGCCGATGAAGAACGTCAGCCGGTCGGTCCTCCGGGTGGAGACACCGACCGTCTCGGCCAGGTCGCGGTTCTGCACGACGCCGCGGATCCGCCGGCCCAGCGGAGTCGTCTTCAGCAACAGGGACAGTCCGGCGACCGCGACCACTGCCAGCACCAGGATGAACAACCGGGCTGCCGGTACCTGGGTGACGCCAATGTTGACCCCGCCTGATAGCCAGCTCGGGGCGCGGACCTCGACGTTCGGGGCTCCGAAGATGTCACGGGCGGCCTGCTGCAAGATCAGCGATACGCCCCAGGTCACGAGCAGGGTGTCCAGTGGGCGGTGGTACATCCGGCAGATCAGGGTGGCCTCCAAGATCACTCCCATTACGCCACCCACGAGGAAACCGAGCGGGATGGCCAGCAGCAGCGAGGTCCCCGCGTCGGCAATCAAGCCCTGGGCCACGAAGGCCGTGTAGGCACCCGCCATCATGAACTCGCCGTGGGCCATGTTGATCACGCCCATCTGACCGAACGTCAGCGCGAGCCCGAGGGCGGCGAGCAACAGAACCGAACCCAGCGAGAGGCCGGCCACCAGTTGGCTGAACAGGGCTTGCATGCCGCCATCCTCCCTCTCAAACGATCAGTTTTTCAGCCGGTCAGGCCCTTGGCCCAGTCGTAGTTCTTGAGGAAGGGATCCGGCTCGATCGGGGCACCGGAACTCCAAACGGTATGGATCAACGAGTCGGGACCGACCTTGCCGATCAGCGCCGTCTTGGCGATGTGGTGGTTCTCACCGTTGACTGTGACGGTGCCCTCTGGGGCGTCGTAGCTCACGCCACCAGCGGCCTTGCGGATATCGTCGGTCTTGAACGACTTCGCCTTCTCCACGATCGCTTTCCACAGGAACAATGATGTGTAGGCCGCCTCCATCGGATCGGAAGTCACCCGGTTCTGGCCGTACTTTGCCTTGAATGCCTGCACGAAGGCCGTGTTCTTCGGAGAGTCGATCGTCTGGTAATAGTTCCAGGCGGTGAGCTGACCCACCACGTTGTCCAGACCGATACCGTTGATCTCCTCCTCGGCGATCGACACCGATATCACCGGCATCGCGGCCGGAGTCAGACCGGCGTTGCGGTACTCCTTGAAGAATGCTACGTTCGAGTCACCGTTGAGCGTGTTGAACACCGCATCGGCCCCAGCCGACTTCACCTTGTTGACGATTGTCGTGAAGTCAGTGTATCCCAGTGGGGCATATTCTTCGCCTTTGACCTCGATGCCATTGGCCTTGGCATAGGCCTTGATTTCTTTGTTCGCGGTGCGCGGGAAGACGTAGTCCGAGCCCACCAGGAACACCGACTTGACGCCCTTCTGCTTC
Source organism: Pseudonocardiales bacterium (assembly GCA_003244055.1). Taxonomy (GTDB): domain Bacteria; phylum Actinomycetota; class Actinomycetes; order Mycobacteriales; family Pseudonocardiaceae. The sequence goes on from QHBZ01000326.1 coordinate 12,095, forward strand.
AGGTAGTCCAGCGCGGGCACGATCTGCTGGTTAGTAGTCGCTCCGGTGTAGAAGATATTGGGGGACGCCTCGAGGCCCTCGTACTGCACTGGGTAGAAAAGCAGCGAGTTGGCGCCTTCGAATACGGGGAGCATCGCTTTCCGGGAAGACGACGTCCAGCCTCCGAAGACCGCCGCCGTGCAGTCGGAGCTGATCAGCTTGGTCGCCTTCTCGGCAAAGATCGTCGGCTCGGACGCACCGTCCTCGGTCACGACCTGCAACTTCTTACCGAGCACCCCGCCACTGGCGTTGATCTGGTCGGCTGCCAACATCAGCGAGTCGTGCACAGTTTTCTCACTGATCGCCATGGTGCCCGACAGCGAGTTGAGGAACCCGACCTTCACCGTGCTACCTGAGGTATCAACACAGGAGGTGGCCGGCGAACCACTCGCCCCGGAATCGCCGACCCGGCTGCCACAGCCGGCCAGCGCGAGCCCCGCGACCACGAGGACGGCGGCCGCCCGCACCGGACGCCCCCTCGTAGGTAATATCCTCATTGCGACTCCTCTCGCGCCGGGATCGGCACAGCAAACGGTGGTTTAACCACGAGTTCCTGCGGTGCACGGTAAGAACCGTTTGTGACAGGCACGTTGCAGGCCAGGGTCGGCACGGTTACGTGTCACCTTTTCGGGTGACGAGATAATCACGAAGTGTTAGACAACTCGCGAAGACTCACGCGACCGGTCACACAGGTGGGTGTAGCACCACCAGCCATGCCGCGGCGAGCATCGCCGGCCCATGGGGCACATCGCGATAACCACACAGCCGGGCCGGCCCGGCGACGGCGGCGGTGAAGACGTTGGCCGCCAGTACCGCCAGCAGCAGTCCTGGCCACGATGTCGCGGCTGTGAGCGCACCGAGACTGCCGGCAAGTTTGACGTCTCCCCCGCCCAAAGCACTTGGTGCGACGAAACGCACCGCGGCATAGCCGCCAGCCCACAGCAGCGCGCCGGCGGTGGCGCGAATCAGTAGCTCAGCGTTCCCGGCGCCGACCACAGCGGCGCCCAGCAGGACGGCGCATACCGGATATGCCGGGAGCGTCAGCGCGTCGGGCAGGCGTCGGGCGACCAGGTCGGCACCTGCCAACAAGACGCCAGCCCAGCCGAGAACCAGTGGTACCGGCCACCACCACACCGGCAGCCCCTCACTCGCCCGTTCGCCGACCGCTACCCAAAGCGCAGCCACCGCCATTGCGCAGATCGGCACTGGCACCGGGACACCCCGGGGTAGGCGGCGCAGCACCACCGCCCCGCCAGCACCTGCAGCGGCTCCCGCCATGGCCATCCACACACTGCCCACGCCCGGCAGTGTGCCGGGTCCGCAGCGGCGATAGGCAGGCGCGGACCCGGGCTGTGGATAACCAAGTAGGTGGGGACAACCATCTCAGCGGGCTCCAGCGACCGGCTAGAACACCCCGCGAGCAGCCGCGTCGCGTACTGCCGCTTCGTGCTCTTCTCTCGTCACCGAGAAGCACGAAGCGCCGTCCTTCTGACACTTCACGAAGTAGCGCCACGTTCCTGGCTCGGGGTTCAGCGCGGCGGCGATGGCGGCCTGGCTCGGCGAGCCGATCGGCGATGCCGGCAGCCCGACGTTGATGTAGGTGTTGTACGCCCCGGGCCGGGCACGGTCGGCATCCGAGGTACCAGCCTCCTGCCGGTCCAGCGGATAGTTGATGGTGGAATCCATCTGCAGTGGCATGTCGGCGGCAAGCCGGTTGTAGATGACCCGGGACACCCGGCCGAAGTCCGGAGCGATCGCCTCCCGCTCGATCACCGAAGCGATCACCAGCACCTCGTAAGCGCTGCTACCGGTAGCCACGGCCGACGCTGGGAAGCCACCTGCCAGCAGCCGAGCCCCGGAAGTGCTGATCACCTGCCCCAATAACTCCACCGCGGAGCTGCCAGGGCGCACATCGTAGTTTCCGGGGACCAGCAGACCTTCCAGGCGTCGGCGAGGTTCAACACGCGACAGCGGATCTATGGCCCAGCTCGGTACCCCAAGCGCCTTGAGATCAGTCTGGCCCATCGCCGCGCGCAGATCCTCAGGACCGACACACGTGCTTACTCCCGCGATCACCGCGCAGCTGGCTCTGGAAATCGCGGTGAGTAGCCCCGGCACGGTCGTCCCGTTGGGCAGCTCGACGTTGTCGAGTTGCTCTCCTCCCCGAATCTCCAGGTGCCCCACTCGAGCGGCCGGCTCTTGCAGTCCCGCCACCGCGGCTGAGCCGGACATTCGCTCGTGCAACTGGTAGAAGCCCGGTTGCACGGCTTTGGCCCGGGCGTCAGCATCAGCCGCGAGGGTGAAGGCTCGGACGCTGGCGACCACCTTGCCTCGGACCAGGGTGGCTCCGATGGCGGTCAGGCTCTGGCCATCCTCGACCTGCACGACGGTTTCCGGACCCCCGGCTCCGGCGAAGTCGGGTACGGCGCGCCATGCTTGTAGCTCGCGCACCCCGAAAAGCACGCCGCCGATCGCCAGCACCAGCACAACCAGGACCGTGCACAACACCACACGCCGGCGGCGTCGCTCCCGGATCTGGCGCAGTGCCCGACGGTCATCGATCCGTTGTGGTGGGCGGCGCTGCTCGGCTCGGTCAGTGGTGTCCCGGAACAGCCCGAGGTCGTCGGTCATACCGCCGCCTCCGCACGTCGATGTGGGTTGGCGGTGATCACGCCGGCCGCCGTGCGTCGAGCCAACTTTGCAGGATCTCCACGGCCGCCGCCTGATCAACCACCGCTCGCTGCTTGCGGCCCCGAACGCCCCGCTCGGCGAGCACCCGAGCGGCCGAAACAGTGGTGAGACGCTCGTCGGTCAGCCGGACTGGCACCGCGGCCCCTAACCGGCCGGCCAAGGCACGGGCGTATCCCGTTGCCGCCTGCGCCGCTGGACCATGCCGCCCGGCCAGGGTCCGCGGCAGCCCGACCACCACCTCGACCACCTCATGCTCGACCACCAACGCCGCCAACGCCTCGAGGTCCGTGCCCTGCGACCGGTCGCGTCGCAGGGTGATCAGGGGGGTCGCGAGGATCTCGGACGGATCGGACAGCGCCACCCCGACGCGCACCTCGCCGAAGTCCACGCCGAGGCGTCGACCGGGTCCGGGCTCAGACTCCATCACGCGCCGTTGCGTCCCGCGAGCTCGGCGCGCAGGGCAGACACCGCAGCTCGGATCCCACCAGGTTCGGTACCGCCGCCCTGGGCCAGGTCCGGCTTGCCGCCGCCGCGACCACCCACCGCAGGCCCGAACACCGGCACCAGCGCGCCCGCGGCCAACCCTTGCTGCCGCGCGGCGGCGGTGGTGGCCACCACGAAGGAGACCTTGCTTGACAGACTATCGACGCTGAACAGCGCTACCACCCCAGGTCGTTCGCCAAGCCGGCCCCGGACCTCGGTGGCCAGCGCGCGCAGGTCTGCGCCGCTGATTCCCTCGCCCGTTTCGGTCGCCACCAAAGCGGTGGCGCCGATTTGCTCGGCGCCCTCGGCCAGGGTGCTCGCCGAGGACAACACCGCGGCGGCGCGTAACCGCTCAAGCTCGCGCTCGGCCGCACGCAGCCGCTCGGTCACCACGCCGATTCGCTCGGGTAATTCCTCGGGCCGGGCCTTGAACTGCTCAGCGAGCTGCGTCACCAGCACGTGCTCGCGGGCCAGGAAACGGAAGGCGTCGAGGCCGACCAAGGCCTCCACCCGGCGTACCCCAGAGCCGATAGAGGCCTCGGACAGCAGTTTGATCAGGCCGATGTCGGCCGAGTTCGGCACGTGAGTCCCACCGCAGAGCTCCTTGGAGTAGTCACCAATGGTGACAACCCGAACCGCGTCACCGTACTTCTCGCCGAACATCGCGATCGCGCCGTCGCGGCGGGCTTCCTGGATGGGCAGCACCTCGGCCGTGACCGGCAGCGAACGCAACAGCACCTCGTTGACCTCGTCCTCGACGTCGGTCAGCACGCTGGGCGGTACCGCACCGGCCGGCGAGGTGAAATCGAACCGCAGCCGACCCGGCGCGTTGAGTGCGCCGGCCTGTGCGGCGCTGGTACCCAGCGCCCGACGAATCCCGGAGTGCACCAGGTGCGTCGCGGAATGCGCCCGGGCCACCGCTCGTCTGCGGGTGACGTCCACCTGGGCGAAGACCGGGGCGTCGAGCACAACCTCGCCGGAGACGACCGTGCCCCGGTGTACCGACAGGCCGTCCACCGGGGATTGCACGTCCGCCACATCGACGGTGAACCCGTCGCCGACCAGAGTGCCGGAGTCGGACTGCTGACCACCACCCTCGGCGTAGAACGGGGTGCGGTCGAGCACCACCTCCACCGCGCTGCCGGCACCGGCAGCGGGGACCCCTGTGCCGTCGACGAGAAGACCGACCACCCTGGCCTCGGCGGACAGATCGGTGTAACCCATGAAGTCCGTGCGTCCGTGCGAGTCGAGCACCGTGCGGTACTCGCTGAGGTCCCCGTGCCCGGAGCGGCGGGCCGCGGCGTCGGCCTTGGCCCGGTCTCGCTGCTGCGCCATCAGCGTGCGGAAGCCGTTCTCATCGACACGTAGACCGGTCTCTGCCGCCATCTCGAGGGTGAGGTCGATCGGGAAACCGTAGGTATCATGCAACTGGAACACCTGGTCCCCGGAGAGCTGCGAGCCACCGGCTCGGCGGGTCTGGGTCACCGCCAGATCGAAGATTCGCGACCCGGCGGACAGCGTCGCCAGGAACGCCTCCTCCTCGGCGCGGGCGACCGCCTCGATCCGGTGGTAGTCCGCGCCGATCTCGGAATACGTCGGACCCATCGTGTCGCGCACCACCGCGGTGATGTCGCCGAGCACCGGCTCGGTGACGCCGAGCAGCCGCGCGGAGCGCACCGTGCGGCGCAGCAACCGGCGCAAGACATAGCCTCGGGCCTCATTGCCGGGGGTCACGCCGTCCCCGATGAGCATGACACCGGTGCGGGCGTGGTCGGCGATCACCCGAAAGCGCACGTCGTCTGCGGGGTCCGCGCCGTAGCGCCGACCGGAGAGCTGCTCGGCCAGCGTGATCACCGGTCGTAGCAGGTCGGTCTCGTAGACGTTGGGTACGCCCTGCAACAGCAAGGCCACCCGCTCGATACCCATCCCGGTGTCGATGTTCTTTGCGGGCAGCGGCCCGAGAATCGTAAAGTCACTCTTGCCCGGCCCGGTGGGATCACCGCGCTCGTTCTGCATGAAGACGAGATTCCAGATCTCCAGGAAACGGTCCTCGTCGACGACCGGACCACCGGGCCGACCGAAATCCGGGCCACGGTCGAAGTAAATCTCGGAGCTTGGTCCGCACGGTCCGGGGACGCCCATGGACCAGAAGTTGTCGTCCATACCCCGGCGCTGGATGCGCTCGGCTGGCATGCCGGCGATCGTGCGCCACAACTGCTCAGCTTCGTCGTCGCCGGTGTATACGGTGACCCAGATGCGGTCTGGATCGAAGCCGTAGCCGCCGGCATCCTGGGAGCCGGTCACCAGCTGCCAGGCGTGCTCGATGGCTCCTTGTTTGAAGTAGTCACCGAAAGAGAAGTTGCCTGCCATCTGGAAGAAGGTGTTGTGCCTGGTGGTCTTTCCGACCTCATCGATATCCGGGGTGCGGACACACTTCTGGACTGAAGTCGCCCGGCTGTATGGCGGTGTCGCCTGGCCTAGGAAGTACGGCTTGAAGGGCACCATGCCCGCGTTGACGAACAGCAGATTCGGGTCGTCGACCAGTAGCGAAGCGCTGGGCACCACAGTATGCCCGGAGCGTTCGAAACGGTCCAGGAACCGCTGACGGATCTCGTGGGTCTGCACGGGCCTTCCTTGACAAGCGGGACGGGTACGGGCTGCCGCGCGACGGCGAATACCACCGCAGCGTGACGGAGCCAAATAGTACTGCGGCCTGGTAGTGCAGAGAAACCCGCTAGCAACTTACGCGCAATCCCACGGCTGCGTCGAGGCTAGGGCCGTGCGGCGGTTGACGCTCGGGCGCCGGCCTGCCTCGGCCCGAGGTCCATACCGGTACGCTGGGCGACGGTGGAATGCAGCTCGGCCTCCCGCTGGACCATCCCGGCCCGCACCTCAGCACCGAAGGAGCCGACCGCTGCGGCCAGTTCTCGAATCCCGTCGCCGACATTCTCGGCCGCGCCCGCGGGAGTGATCCGATGAGCGGCGACGCGAGCCTTGCGGCTGGCCGCGACCCCGGCGGCAATGCCGAGACCGAACCAGAGCATCCCCTTCACCGCTTGCCCCCATTCCGTCGTCGCCCCTGCGGCCGGCGCCCGGATGCAACGTCCTTCCTGCTCTTGCGACGACTCCGCATCGCTTTGCTCACGCCGTATGATAGCGCCGCCACCCGCACCAACGGGCCGCCCAGCGTCGCGGTGAACAGGGAGGTCAGCGCCGATACGTTGCCGGTCACGGCTTGGGCGTTCGCGGTGATCCCATCCAGCCGTTCCAACTGGGCGTTCACTTGTGTGACGGTCGTATTCGCGCCGCTGAACAAGGGGTCGGCGTCCTCGCTGGCCTTGCGGATCGCCAGCGTCGCCTCGTCCAAGGTGCGACCCAACTTGATCAGTGGCACGGCTAGCAGACCAACCAGCACCACGAACGCCCCAGCGGCAACAAGCGCGGCGATCTGACCTGCCGACACATGCCCTCCCCTGCCGATCGCGGTCGACCGACCGCGGCGATCTGCTCGCCGCGGCGGTGATGGGCGCACAGGCTACCGCGTAGGGCCGAGATCCAAGTACCCCGGATGGCCCACCACAGTGTTGTGGTTAGCCTCTCCTAAACGCTGAACGATGACTGACCGCCTCGGAGGATCCGTGATCCCGGCCGCCACGGCCCCCTACCAACCCGCGACCGCAGCCGGCGACGGCGCCATACCGGCGATCCCACCCAGCGCGTTGGCCGGCAGCAGGGAGGGTCTCAACGAGCTCATCACCCTGATGGCCCGCACCGTGCGTGACGCACTCGCCGAGACACGCACGACCGGTCCGCTACCGCCCGGCGCGCCGCATGAGGTTCTCGCCGCTGCCCGAGACCTGCTCGGGCCGGCCGCAGTGCCGGAGTACGGCTCCGGTCCCGACGCTGCGCTACACCGTCTGGCTACGGTGCTGACCAGGCACGGGCTGGACCTGTCCCACCCGCACGCCGCAGCACATCTGCAACCGCCGCCGTTGGCCGTCGCGGTGGCCGCGGACGCCCTGGCCACCGCCGGAAACGCCTCTCTGGACACCTACGATTCCGGACCCGCGACACTCGCCGTCGAGGGCTGGGTGGTTGAGGCGCTCGCCCGGATGGCGGGTTGGGGGCCCGACGCCGGCGGGGTGTTCACCCCTGGTGGGTCGATGTCCAACCTGCTGGCACTGCTGCTGGCAAGGGAGCACGCCGCTGGGCTGCGCGGGGTGGACACCCGCCGTGACGGGGTCGCCGGCCTCCCACGACCAGTGGTGTTGGCCAGCGAGGTTGCACACTTCTCGGTGCAGCGGGCCTGCGCCGCGCTCGGCCTGGGCGAAACCGCGGTGCATCAGGTGGCAGTCGACCACCGCTACCGAATGCGGCCGGACGCCTTGGCCGCCGAGCTGGCGCAGCTCACGCAGCTGGGTTCTGCCGTCACCCCCGTGGCGGTGGTGGCCACTGCGGGCACCACGGACTTCGGTTCCATCGACCCGCTACCCCAGATCGCCGCATTGGCCGCGCAGCACCGGGTGTGGCTGCACGTCGACGCGGCATACGGGTTCGGTGCGCTGTTCTCCGATCGGATGGCCCCACTGCTGGCTGGTCTGGCCGCCGCCGACTCGCTCACCCTGGATCTGCATAAGATCGGTTGGCAGCCTGCCTGCGCCAGCGCGGTGCTGCTGCGCGACGCCGCCCGATTCAGCCCGCTGAACCGCCAGGTCGCCTACCTCAACCCGGTCGACGACGCGCTGGCCGGCTACGACGGGTTGCTGGGGCGCAGCCTGCAGACCACCCGCCGGGCGGACACGGTCAAGATCGCCGCTACGATTCTGGCCCACGGTCGGGTCGGGCTGGGCGGGATGGTCGACGTCTGCCACGACCTCGCCCGCTACGCGCAGCGGCGGATCGACTCTGAGCCCGCGCTGGACCTGGTGTCTCCCGCGCAGCTCAGCACGGTCGTGTTCCGCTACCGCGGATCGCGCGCCGGTGGTGACAGCGTGCTCAATTCCGCGTTGCGCAGGCGGCTGTTGCGCAGCGGGCGCGCCTTGGTCGGCCGCACTGAGGCGCGGCTGGACGGACCGACCGCACCGGCGTCGGTATGCCTCAAGCTCACCCTGCTCAACCCGACGGCCCACCAGCACGACATCGACACGCTGCTCGACGCGGTGCTTGCCGCGGGCCGCGACGAGGAGCAGTCATGACGGTGACCAACGATCGCGCCGCGGGCGCTGACCCGCTGCGGGTCGGCTCGGCTCGGGCCGCCGCCGAACACGCCCACCTCGAGGCGTTGCTGCGCTGCTGGACCCGGGAGACCGGTTTGCCGGTGCAGCCGGGTCCACTGCAGGTCGCGCTGCCGGCCACCGGACTGACCCTGGTCACCGACGTGCGCTACGCGTCGATCACCGGATGGCACCGATTCGGCCCGGTCCGGCTGCAGCGCACCGACGGTGCCGACGCTGGTCCGGCGGACCCGGTGCTCGCCGTCGCGTTGGTCGCCACCGAGGCCATCGCGCGTGGCGGGGTGCTGCCCGGCGGCATCCCGCCCGGCGAGCTGGCCGACCTGGTCGAGCGGACCGCCGACTCGGTACGCCGGGTGGCCGCATTCCTGGCCGGCCCCGGGGCCGGCGCGCACCCATCGGACCATCCCTGCGGCGATGCATTCTTGGACGCCGAACAGGCGCTGCTGCTGGGCCACCTGCACCACCCGGCTCCCAAGAACCGGGACGGGATCACGCCCGCAGAGGCCGCTGCGTGGTCGCCGGAGCTGCGCGGCTCGTTCCGGCTGCACTGGTTCGCCGCCGATCCGGCGGTGGTATCGCACGACACGGTGACGGGCTGCCCCGCGTTAGCTGGGCGGGACACCGCCGCGTTGTTCGCCGACCTCGCCGAGTTCGCCGATGCCCATGGGCGGATTCTGGTGCCCGCCCATCCGTGGCAGGCCCGAGAAGCCCTGCGTCGTCCTCGAGTCGCTGCCTTGGTCGAAGCCGGCCTGCTGGAGCCGCTGGGAGAACGCGGGGCGCCGTGGCATCCCACCTCCTCGGTGCGGACGGTCTACCGGCCCGGTACGGAGGTGATGCTCAAGCTGTCGTTGGGCCTGCGGATCACCAACTCACGGCGCGAGTTGACCCGCAACGAGCTGCGCCGCGGTGTAGAGATCCACCGCTTGCTGGATCTGGGCTATCTGGCGTCCTGCACTGCCGCGCACCCGTCCTTCTCGATCGTGCGCGACCCCGGCTGGCTCGCCGTGGACGACCCGCAACGACCGGGCGGCGCGAAGCTCAACGGCCTGGACGTCGTGGTCCGCGAGGTGCCCGAGCAGATCTCAGAGCTGCGCGCCCTAGTGGGTCTGGTCGCTCCCCGACCGCGACGCGGCTTGTCCCGGCTGGGCGAACTGGTGACCACCAGCGGCCTGGACCCCACGGCCTGGGTCGCCTCCTACACCGATCTCGTGCTGGTGCCGATGCTCCACCTCTACGCGACCACCGGGATCGGCCTTGAAGCCCACCAGCAGAACACGCTGGTACGCATCGCCCAGGACGGGCAGGTAGTAGGTGGGGCGTTCCGGGACAACGAGGGCTACTACCTGGCTGCGTCACGGCTACCGGAACTGCTGCGGGCTCGCGGAACCACGAATTCGGCGTTGATGGTGGTCGAGGACCGGATCGTGGAGGATCGGATGTCCTACTACCTGCTGCGCAACCAGGCCATGGGCGTGGTCGGCTGCCTCGCGGTGGACGGCTTGGCCGAGGAGCCCGAGCTGTTGGACGCGCTGACCGGCCGATTACGTGCGGCGCTGCCCGGACTCGCGGCGGCCGGGCCGGACGGGGACCGGTTGGCCCGCCGATGGCTGACCGCAGCCACCTTGCCGTGCAAGGGCAACTTGTTCACCCGGCTACACGGCATCGACGAAGTCCAAGCCCCCCTCGACGCCCAGTCGGTCTACTTGGACACCCCGAACCCGCTTATCAACCGGTAACCCCTCGCCGCCGGAGAGATCAGTGTTCGCGGATGATCCGGCGGAGCCGGGTCATCCGCTCGGAAAGGGTGCGTTCGGCGCCGTGGCCGCTGGGTTGGTAGTAGTCGCGGCCGACCAGGGCGTCCGGAGGGTACTGCTGGGCCAGCACACCGTCGGGCGCGTCGTGGGGGTAGCGGTAGCCCTGCGCATGACCAAGCCGGGCCGAGCCCGAGTAATGCCCGTCGCGCAGGTGAGCGGGGACGGCTCCGATGGCACCGGCACGGACGTCGGCCAGGGCCGCGTCGATCGCTGTGATCACCGCGTTGGATTTCGGTGCGCTAGCCAGGTGCACGGTGGCCTGGGCAAGCGCCAACCGTCCCTCAGGCATGCCGATGAACTGCACCGCGTGGGCGGCAGCCACTGCGGTCTGCAGGGCCGTCGGGTCAGCCATTCCGATGTCCTCGCTGGCGTGCACCACCAGCCGCCGGGCGATGAATCGCGGATCCTCTCCCGCCTCCACCATCCTCGCCAGGTAGTGCAGCGCCGCATCCACATCGGACCCGCGGATTGCCTTGATGAATGCGCTGATCACGTCGTAGTGCTGGTCCCCCGCGCGGTCATAGCGCACCGCTGCCCGGTCCACCACAGATTCGACGCAGGCCAGCACCACCTCGGAGCCGCCGGCCGAGGTCACCGCTTCGGCGGCGGTCTCCAATGCGGTCAGCGCCCGCCGGGCATCCCCGCCGGCAAGGCGCACCAGATGTTCCCCGGCCTCGGGCGCGAGGGTGATCGACCTGCCCAGCCCGCGCGGATCGGTCAGGGCACGCTGGATCAGGACCCGCACGTCGTCGTCGGACAGCGGGTGCAGCTGCAGCACCAGTGAGCGGGACAGCAGCGGCGACACCACCGAGAAGAACGGGTTCTCGGTGGTCGCGGCGACCAGCAAGATGACCCGATCCTCGACCGCACCGAGCAGCGCGTCCTGCTGGGTCCGGGAGAAGCGGTGCACCTCATCGATGAACAGCACCGTGGCGTCCCCACCCTCGCGTCCCAACCGGCGACGGGCGGCGTCGATCACGGCGCGGACTTCCTTGACCCCGGCCGACAGCGCCGACATCGCCTCGAAGCGTCGCCCGGTCGCCTGCGAGACCAACCTGGCCAGCGTCGTCTTTCCGGTTCCCGGTGGGCCGTAGAGGATGACCGACGCCGCCGAGCCACCTTCGACCAACCTGCGCAGCGGGCTGCCGGGCGCCAGTAGATGATCCTGCCCGACGACCTCGGCCAGCGTGGCCGGGCGCATCCGTACCGCTAGCGGCGCCGAGGCGGACAGTCGCTGCTCGGCGCGGTCCTGCGCCTGCCCGGCGAACAGCCCCTCGTCGAACAAGGCGTCGCTATCTGAGTCGTTCTCTGGGGCACTGTTACCTGGCACACCGCGACGGTACCGGCGCGGGCCGACCAAGCAGGTCCCGCAGCACCATCGCGGCGGCATGCGGCAGCAGTCTTGGCCGCGCTGGCCCAACCACGGCACTCCCTGGCAGATCAGCCAGGCGACGTGGTGGGCAGTAGTCAGCTGCCGGCCCCCGAACAGGTCAGCTCGACCGGATGCAGGATCGCGACGTTGGCACCGGCGAGCAGGATGACGAACCCGGCGGCCAGCATCCGGTGCCCGCGCTCGGAGGGATGCAGGCGGTCCACGCTCCACGCGGCGGGATCGTAGGCGCCGGGTATCAGATCTAGATCCAGACAGAGCGCACCGCGCAAGGCCGCCACGTCGTCGATGGCGTCGTTGAGCTGCTCGACCCGGTAGCGCAGCGCACGGCGCAGCGGTCCGGGCAACCGGAATACTCGTCCATGATCGTGGAAGCGGGTGATCAGCACCTCGGCACCACCGGGCTGCAGCGCCATCGCTCCGGGAAGCTGGCGGCGGCGTAAGTCAGCCATCCGTGCACCGATGACGGACAGGTTCGTGTAGCGGACCTCGTCGGGTCCACCAAGGGCCGCCGCCAGCAGTGGGCCGAAGCCACGCTAGCCACCAGCGGGCAGTGGGTCGCCGACACCTACAGCAGTGGAATCACCGAGTACGGCCAGGCTCGCGACGCGACGGCCAGTAGGAACGGGACAAGCGGGGACGGTGGGAAGCATTTCCACGGCCACCAGGCGATGGTCATGTAGTGAGGCTCACCGCCGGTGAGCAACTGGTGACATGTCGTCGACAGCTTCGCGAACAGCGTGGTTCAGCCCTCCGCCAGCGGACGACCGAGGTTGCGGTCTTCACGGCGGGTGCGCAGCAGCAGCACCAACACCCCGGCGAACGCGATGCCGACCAGATTCACCAGGAGCTGCACGGTCGACTCCAAGGCTGTGCGCCAGGCGCCGGTGGTGACCGCGAGCGCGGCGAACGCCGCCGCCGGCACCGTCGTGACCGAGATGAACACCCCGATCAGCGCCGCCGACTTCGCCGACGTGAGACTGAGCATCCCGGCAGCTCCGGCGAGCATTGCCAGGATCAGGGACCACTGTTATCGGGGAATCGGTGACCACTCCGACCACCGCGATCAGGCAGGCCAAGGTGAGGAACGCCAAGAAGGTGAAGGTGAGCCGCGAATCGTCCCCGGTTCGGGCGATGAGCTCCTCCCACACCACCGCGTCGCGGGCTCCCCCGGCGCGGCCAGCGCCGCGGCGTCGGACAGCACCGTGTCCAGCGGTTGGAGAGTGATCCCGCCGACGTGGTCGATGCCAAGCTCACATAGATCGGCCAACAACCCGTCGGCGGCCTCCCGGACCACGTCAGCCTGCACCAGGTCACCGGGTGGATCGACTGCGGCGCCGCGCGCGATGATGAGGTGGACCGCCCCGGATTCGCTGCGCAGCTTGTCGAGCACGGCGTCCGTGACCGCTGCCGGACACATGACCCGCAGGTGCAGCCCCCGCTACCCCTTCGCGACAGGCTTCGCGTCCACCCCGGCCTCGATCCGCTGCTCGCGGGTGATCGGGGCTGGAGCGCCGGTGAGCGGGTCAAAACCGCCACCAGACTTCGGGAACGCGATCACCTCGCGCAGTGATTCGACCCCGGCGAGCAGCATGCAGATCCGGTCCCAGCCGAAGGCGATACCTCCGTGCGGCGGCGGGCCGTAGCGGAAAGCCTCGAGCAGGAACCCGAACTTGTCCCGCGCCTCGTCAGCGGTAATCCCGAGCACGTGGAAAACTCGTTGCTGTACGTCGCCCTGATGGATGCGGATCGAGCCCCCGCCGACCTCGTTGCCGTTGCAGACGATGTCGTAGGCGTAGGCTAGCGCGGCGCCCGGGTCCTCCTCGAAACGGCTGATCCACTCCGGTGTTGGCGCGGTGAACGGGTGATGAACCGCCGTCCATCGGCTGTGTCCCGCGGCGATATCGTCGCTGCGCTCGGCTGGTTCGAACATTGGTGCGTCGACCACCCAGACGAACGACCAGGCCGACTCGTCGATCAGACCGCAGCGCCGGCCGATCTCCACCCGGGCCGCACCCAGGAGGGCACGCGCGTCACGTGGGTCGCCAGCGGCGAAGAACACACAGTCGCCGGGGTTCGCTCGGACCTCCTTGGCCAGCCCCTCCCGCTCGTGCTCGGCGAGGTTTCGGGCCACCGGCCCGGATAGCTCTCCGTCGGCGGCGATCAGCACGTACGCCAGGCCCTTGGCGCCCCGTTGTTTGGCCCACTCCTGCCAAGCGTCCAGCTGCCGTCTCGGCTGGCCTGCGCCGCCGGGCATGACCACCGCTCCCACGTAGGGCGCCTGGAACACCCGGAACGGGGTGCCGGCAAAGTAGCTGGTGAGCTCGGTGAGCTCAAGCCCGCAGCGCAGGTCCGGCTTGTCGGTGCCGTAGCGCGCCATCGCGTCGAGGTAGCTCAGCCGACTGATCGGCAGCTCGATGTGGTGTCCCGCCAGCTTCGCCCACAGGGCGGCGATCACTTCCTCGCCAAGCGCGATCACGTCATCTTGTTCGACGAAGCTCATCTCGATATCGAGTTGGGTGAACTCGGGCTGCCGGTCGGCACGGAAGTCCTCATCCCGGTAGCAGCGGGCGATCTGGTAGTACCGCTCCATGCCGGCGACCATCAGTAGCTGCTTGAACAGCTGCGGTGACTGCGGCAGCGCGTACCAGCAGCCTGGCTGTAGCCGGGCCGGCACCAGGAAGTCCCGCGCACCCTCCGGGGTGGACCGGGTCAGGGTTGGCGTCTCGACCTCGATGAAGCTCTGCTCGTGCAGCACCATGCGGGCGATCCGGTTGGCCTCGCTGCGCAGTCGCATGGCGGCCGCTGGGCTGGGCCGGCGCAGATCGAGGTAGCGGTAGCGCAACCGGATCTCCTCGCCGACCTCCAAGTGCTCGTCGAGCGGGAACGGCAACGGCGCTGACTCGCTGAGCACCAACAACTCCTCGGCGGTGACCTCGACGCCGCCGGTGGGAATGTCCCGGTTCGCATTGCCCTCGGGACGGTTGGCCACGGTGCCGGTGACCTGGAGGCAGAACTCGGCGCGTAGCCGGTGCGCCCGCTGCGCCATGTCGCCCTCGCGGAAGACCACCTGCATCACCCCGGAGGCGTCCCGCAGGTCGATGAAGATCACGCCCCCGTGGTCGCGGCGCCGGGCAACCCACCCAGCGAGGGTGACGGTGTTCCCTGCATTCTCGGCGCGCAACGTGCCGGCAGGGTGGGTGCGCATCACGGGAGCTGGCTCCTAGATCTCTTCGACGGCAAACCGGACCATGCAAAGGCTAGCCGCGCCGAGCGCTGTGCCGTCGCCGGTGTCCCCTGGTCATAGCAGCCCGAGCTGCTCTACCCGCGAATTCGTCGCTGTCCTGGCGCCGACGGGCGCCGGTGGTTGAGTGGATGCCTTGGCGCCGACGCCGTAGCGCCGCGCCAGAGCGGCTACCCGGGCGGCGATGCTCTGCCGATATGACTTGGGGGCGTATGCGCCTCGTCCGTAAAGCTCTCGGTAGGGCGCCACCAGCTCGGGGTACTCGCGCTCCAGCCAGGCGAGGTACCACTCCCGCGCGCCGGGGCGCAAGTGCAGCACGAGTGGGGTGACGCTGCTGGCGCCGGCTTCCGCGATCGCGGACACTGTCGCCTCGAGTTGACTGACCGAGTCGGTGAGGTACGGGAGTACCGGCGCCATCAGCACACCGCATCCGATGCCTGCATCGGTGAGCGTGCGACACACGCCGAGCCGGGCGCGCGGCGCGGGCGTGCCGGGCTCGACCCGCCGCCAGAGTGCTCCATCGACGAATCCCACTGAGACTTTGACCACGACATCGGTGACCTTCGCGGCTTCGCGGAGCAGGTGGAGGTCGCGCAACACCAGGGTGCCCTTGGTGAGGATTGAAAACGGATTCCGCGCATCGCGGAGAGCCTCGAGGATCCCGGGCATCAGCTGGTAGCGCCCCTCAACCCGCTGGTAGGGATCGACGTTGGTGCCCATCGCGATATGGCTGCCCGCCCAACGCGAGGACATGAGCTGCCTACGCAGCAGTTCCGGCGCGTTGATTTTCACCACGATCTTCGAGTCGAAGTCGAGCCCAGCGTCAAGATCGAGGTACTCGTGAGTCCGCCGAGCGAAGCAATAAACACAAGCATGGCTGCAACCCCGGTACGGGTTGACGGTCCACTCGAAGGGCATCCGGGATTGGCCGGGCACCTTGTTGAGAATCGACTGGGCCCGCACCTCGTAAAAGGTCAACCCGCGGAACTCCGGGGTGTCAAAGGTGCGCCTGATGACGTCATCGACCCCGAACAGCGCCTCCTGGGCAGGCTCGTCCGGCAGCATCAGCTTGTCCCACCGCATCGCCCCACTGTATCGAACATACATTCGATCCGCTAGGAACGTAGCGCGGTATCGACCAGAGAGGCACGCCCAGACTGATGAGTGCACTGGACCATAGAACCGGCCGGCACCGTGACCGCGGCACTGTCAAGCCGTCCGGCGCCGCCGGTGGGCATGGGCATGGTCACGGGCACGGACCTGCGCCACCGTCTTCCCGCCGAGTGAAGATGCTGCTGATCGCGGTCCTGGTACCACTCGCGCTCGCCACGTTGGTAGGACTCTGGCTGACCTGGCCCGGTGCCCAGCCGCACAGCGGCGTCGACGTCGGCTTCGGGCAGCGGCCGGTACAGGGCGACGTGCTCGCGGCGACCTCCGCGCCCTGCACCAACGGCGGGGCAGGCGTTGGCGGGGAGGCACCTACCGGCCAGGCCAAGAGGTGTCTCTCGCTCAGTGTGCGGCTCACCGACGGCGACTCACCGGGTGTGATGATCCGGCAGGTGCTGCCAGACGAACCGAGCACGCCGCGCTTCGCTGTCGGTGACCACGTGGTCCTCGGGTACACCGGTGGGAATCCCTCCGACGCCGCCTCTTATCAAATCCAGGATTTCCAGCGAGGCTCCTCGATGCTGTGGCTGGCAGCGCTGTTCGCCGCCGCAGTGCTGTTGCTCGGCCGGTGGCGAGGCCTCGCGTCGCTGGCCGCGCTGGGCTTCAGCTTTCTGGTACTCGTGACTTACCTGTTCCCCGCGATCCTGACCGGCGGCAACCCGGTGGTCGTCGGTGTGCTGGCCGCGAGCGTGATCATGTTCGGCGTGCTGTATCTCACCCATGGTGTCTCGGCACAAACCTCCAGCGCGGTGCTGGGCACCGTGTTGAGCCTCGCTCTGATCGGGGTGCTAGGTACTGCTTTCTCCGTGGCCACCCAATTGACCGGGCTGGACGACGATACCGCCAGGCTCATCGGAGTACTCGGCCACGGAATCGATGCTCGGGGTCTGCTGCTCGCCGGGATGCTGATCGGAGCCCTCGGTGTGCTCGACGATGTCACTGTCACCCAGACCAGTTCGGTGTGGGAGTTGCGCCGAGCCAATCCAGAACTCGGGGCGCGAGCGCTCTACACCGCCGCGCTGCGGATCGGCCGGGACCACATTTCCTCAGCAGTGAACACCTTGGCTCTGGCCTACACCGGTGCGGTGTTGCCCATACTGCTGATCTTCTCGCTGTCCGGGCAGAGTTTCGGCACGCTGGTCACCACCCAAGACATCGCGCAGGAGATCGTGCGTACCCTGGTCGGCAGCATCGGGCTCGTCGCAGCTGTGCCCATCACCACGGCAATCGCCGCACTGGTCGCCCGGCACGACAATATCGAGCTCGCCGCGTAGCAGGCTGACGCCTCGTGCCGGGCGGGCTCACATCGCCACGCGCAGCTTGATCGTCGAAAGTGAGCTCTAGCAGTGCAGTTCTGCACAGTGGCGGCTCAGTTTCGACGATCTTGGCGCGCTGTTTACCTGCTTAATCGGATCACAGACCGAGGGGTCGGCCGGGCGTTGCCAGTCCATCCAGGAACGGGTTACTGGCCCGTTCCCGACCGATTGTGGTGGCCGGACCGTGGCCGGGCAGCACGGTGGTGTCGTCGTCCAGCACGAGGATCTTGTCCCTGAGCGAGGTGAGCATCTGCTCATGGTCACCGCCGGGTAGATCGGTCCGTCCGATCGAGCCAGCGAACAGGGTGTCACCAGAAACGAGCACACCCGGCCCGTCATCAGTCACCGACCGGAAGGTCACCGACCCGCGGGTGTGGCCCGGGGTGTGGTCCACGGTGACACTCAGCCCAGCCAGCTCCAAGGAGGTCCCGTCGGCCAGCTCACGGACCTCACGTGGCTCGCGCAGCTGGACCCGACCACCGAACAGCTGCCGCACATCGGCGGAGAACGCCCGCATCGGGTCGGACAGCAGCACCCGGT
>QHBZ01000327.1 GCA_003244055.1 Pseudonocardiales bacterium
GCACCCGGTGTGCGACAAGGAGGTTAACCGGTGACCGACCCTACGATCACCGCGACCACCGAGGCGGACTTCGTGGTGGTGGCCAACCGGCTACCGGTGGACCTGGAACGGTTGTCCGACGGCACGCAGCGGTGGAAGTCCAGCCCTGGCGGCCTGGTTAACGCGTTGGATCCGCTCCTGCGCTCCCGCCGGGCGGCGTGGGTCGGCTGGCCCGGCGTGCCGGACGTTGAGGTGGAGCCGATCGTCGATCGGGACCTCACCATGCACCCGGTGACGCTGTCCCAAGTGGAGATCACCGACTACTACGAGGGCTTCTCCAACGCGACGCTGTGGCCGCTCTACCACGACGTGGTCGCTCCCCCGGCGTTCCATCGGCACTGGTGGAACGCCTACCTGGAGGTGAACGAACGATTCGCCGCCGCCACCGCCAAGATCGCAGGCGACGGAGCCACGGTATGGGTACAGGACTACCAGCTGCAGCTGGTGCCCCGGATGCTCCGGGAGATGCGGCCGGACCTGCGGATCGGGTTCTTCCTGCACATCCCATTCCCGCCGGTGGAGCTGTTCATGCAGCTGCCCTGGCGCACCGAGCTGATCCGCGGCCTGCTCGGCGCTGACCTGGTCGGGTTCCAGCTGCCCGGAGGCGCGAAGAATTTCCTGTTCCTGGCGCGCCGGCTGGCCGGGATGTCGGCGACCAAGAGCGCGGTGGGTATGGGCACCAGGCCCGGCCAGGTCGTCGTCGAGGACCGGACCGTCCGGGTCGGGTCGTTCCCGATCTCCATCGACTCCACCGCACTGGACAAGCTGTCCCGCAGCCGGCCGATCCGCCGGCGCGCCGTGGCGATCCGCGAGGAACTGGGCAACCCGGCGACGATCGTGCTCGGGGTGGACCGGCTGGACTACACCAAGGGCATCGACGTACGGCTGCGCGCGCTGGGGGAGTTGTACGCCGAGGGCCGGATCTCGGCCGACGACGTCGTCATGGTGCAGCTGGCCACCCCGTCACGCGACCGGGTGGAGCACTACCAGCGCATGCGAAACGACATCGAGCAGGCCGTGAGCTGGATCAACGGTGAATTCGGCCGGGTGGGTCACCCTGCGGTGCACTACCTGCACCAGTCAATCCCGCGCGACGAGCTGACCGCATTCTTCGTGGCTGCCGACGTCATGCTCGTCACCCCGGTGCGCGACGGCATGAACCTTGTGGCCAAGGAGTACGTCGCCTCCCGGCATGAGCTGACCGGAACGCTGGTGCTGTCCGAATTCGCCGGTGCCGCGGCTGAGCTCACCAGCGCATTTTTGGTCAACCCGCATGACCTCGACGGCATCAAGAGCGCCATTGATGCGGCCATCACCGTCGAGCCCGACGAGGGACGCAGGCGGATGCGAGCACTGCGCCGGCAGGTGATGACCCACGACGTGCAGCGCTGGGCGAAAGGGTTTCTGGCCGCCCTCGGCGCTGTGGATAACCCGTGAGTGGCGATGCGAGTCCTGGCTCGCATCGCCACTCACGGGTGGGCCGCAGGCCCACTAGTCCCGCGCACGAGCAGCTCGGTGGGAAGCATGATGGCGCGGCCGGTGGGTTGGGAGCGGTCCAGCAGTAGCCGCCCGGCCGCCCGGCCCTTCTCCAGCACCGGCTGCGACACCGTGGTCAACCCCGCCCGCTCGGCCTCGAGCACCCCGTCGAAGCCCGTGACGGTGAGATCCTCCGGTACCCGCAGCCCCCGCCGACGGATCTCGCGAAGCGCCCCGAGCGCGAGAATGTCGGAGGTACACACGACCGCGGTCAACTTCGGGTCGCTGTCCAGCAGTTCGCTGGCCGCCGAGGCGCCCGAGCGGATGGTGTGGTCCAACCGCTCCGCCACCGGGACGGCATTCCAGTCCAGCAGTGCCGCCCCGAACGCGTCGGACAGCCCGGCCAGGCGTGCGCGCTGCACGTGGAAGCGCGCGGTCTGCTGCCGGTGCACGTCGGCGAAGCCGTCATGGCGGTCGTGCCCCAGCCGCATGCACACCACGCCGATCCGGCGGTGGCCCAGCCCGATCAGGTAGGCACCGAGGCTCCGCATCGCCGCCCGATCGTCGATCCCGACATGATCGACACCATTGATGTGGGGCTGGTCACAGACCACCACCGGCAGCGGCCGCTGCAACACCGCGGCCAGGCTGGGGTCGTCATCAGGCACCGAATACACGACGAAGCCGTCCACCGCGGCCCGGTGCACGGTCGCGGCCGGCTTGCGGTCGTCGGCGTCCGGACTCGCCGGCACCAGTAGCAAGCCCCGACCGGCATCCCCGCAGGTCATCGCCAATCCCTCGAGGAACCTGATCGCGGCGGGATCCCGGAAGGCGTAGGCCAACGCCTCGGTGAGCAGCAGGCCCACCGCCCCGGCCTGGCGGGTGCGCAGCGACCGGGCCACCGGATCCGGCCCCGGGTAGCCCAGCCGCCGGGCCGCCTCGAGGACGCGTTCACGCAGCTCAGGTGACAGTTGATCGGGCCGGTTGTAGGCGTTGGACACCGTCGTGCGAGACACGCCGAGCTCCGCCGCCAGTGCAGCCATGGTGGCGGTCCGGCGGCTGGGCACCGATCGCGCCATGAGCCGACGGTAACCCTCGCGCCCCCAGACCGCCCGCCCAGCGCCTCTACGGCAGTCTGTCTGAGGGCTCGGTGACGTTGCGGTGGAGGTGGTCGAGGAGTCGTTCGAAGGTGGCTATCTCGTCGTCACGCAGGCCGGTGCGTAGCCGCTTGTCAAAGGTGACGGCCGCAGTGCGCATGCGGTGGAAGGCGGTCTCGCCGTGTTCGGTGAGCTCGACGAGGTGCACGCGGCGATTGGTGGGATCCCGCCGGCGGGTGACCAGCCCTTCAGCCTCCATCGCGTTGAGGTGATGCGTCAGCGTCGCATCCTGAATGCCGACCGCGGCCGCCAGCGCGCGCTGAGTGGCCAGCTGCTGGGTCTTCAGCGAGATCAGCACCAGCCAGCTGGGCAGTGAACCCCCGGCGGCAGCCAACGCGTCGTCGAAGGCGCGGCTGACGGCCTTCGCGGTGCTCGCCAGGCGCAAACCGATCGGCGGGGTGGCGGGTCGCGGCATGAATCGATCGTAGCAAAACTGTTTGATATCTAACGTATTGACTTCTAATCATTAGTCATCATACGGTTGATGCCGGCGATGACGAGGAGCCGGAACCATGACGACCACCGAACAGCAGTCCCGGCCGGCCTCGACCACGTCAACGGGGTGGCCGAGGGCGTTGTGGGTGACCGGCGCTGTTCTGCTGGTCACCATGGTCGTCCACAGCGCAACCTTGGTGATCACCGGCGGTCCGGTGTCCGGCCCGGTATCGCTGCGCAAGCCTGCGGCCTTTGCCGAGACAGGCTGGCTGATCGCGTGGTCGGTCGCCCTCATCCTGCCCAGACTTCGCACCGGTGCGTGGCAACGCCACGTCATCGGCGCAGCCGTGCTCCTGTTCGCTGTCGGTGAGACCGCGATCATCGGATTCCAGGCCTGGCGCGGGGTGCCCAGCCACTACAACTTCAGCACCCCACTCGACGCGGCGCTGATGCGCGGCGGCGCGGGCGGCACGGCCGGAATCTTTCTCATCGGCGTCATCGTGCTGCTCATCGCAGCGTTGCGCTCCCGAGACGCCGCCAGCGTCCGGCTGGGCGTCGGCGCCGCCATCGTCGTCCTGCTGGTGGGGTGCGTGATCGGGTTTGTGATGATCTCCAACAACAGCGGGGTCTACCAGGGCAGCGTCGGCGCCGGATTCGCCCAGCGGACCGCAGCCTACCTGGGTCCGGACGCGGCGACGGTGGGTCCGCAATACGCTTTGCTGCGGCCCGCCACCCACGGCGGAGATCTCGTGCTACCGCACATTATCGGGATCCACGGCCTGGTCCTGCTCGCCGTTCCCGCCGTGCTCCTGACCCGCACGGCGATGCCCCGGATCCGGCAGCTGGCAGTGATCGCGCTGGCCGTCACCAGCGTGGCGCTCGCCATGACGATCCTGCTGGTCCAGGCTTTCCGGCAGCTCCCCCTGGACCAGCTCCACCCGGCCGCGGTGGCGACCCTCGCGCTGTGCGCCGTGGCACTGCTCGGGGCGTACGCCTACGTCGCGGCCGCCCTCGCGTCCGCACGCCGCGCTGGTTATGTCGGACCCTCACCATAGGATCTGGCCGTGATCCGATCCGGGGACAGTCCCGCCCTCCGCAAGGAGCGCGGTGCCTTCTTCACCCCCCCGGAGATCGCCGACTACCTGGCCGACTGGGCGGTCGGCGGTGACCGGGACGCCCGGATACTGGATCCGACCTGTGGCGAAGCGGCCTTCCTGCTGTCGGCGGGTCGACGGCTGCGCACCCTCGGCCGGGAGAGCGGCAACCTCGACGACCACCTCTTCGGCGTAGATCTGCATGAGACTTCGCTGGACTGGGCCAGCACCGTCCTGGAGTCCGAAGGCCTCGACGCACACCTGCTGGCTGCCGACTTTTTCGACGTCGCCACCCCCGACCAGCTGGGCGCACCGCTGCCCGCCATGGACGCGGTGATCGGTAACCCGCCGTTCGTCCGATACCAGCGCCATATCGGGGAAGCGCGAGCGAAGTCCCGAGAGGCCGCCCTGCGTCAGCACGTCCGGCTGTCCGGTCTGGCCTCATCCTGGGCGGCGCTGCTCGTCCACGCGTGTGGCTTCCTCAAACCGGACGGGCGGCTGGCGATGGTGCTGCCCGCCGAGCTGCTGACTGTGGGGTATGCCGAGCCGATCCGCGCGTGGCTGCGGCGGCGTTTCGAGCAGGTCCATCTGGTGCTCTTCGAGCAGTTACAGTTCCCGGACGCGACCGAAAAGGTGGTCCTGGTACTGGCGGCCGGCAGCGGTGGCTGCGACGCTTTCTCGCTCTACTGCCTGCACGATGCCGCTGATCTCGTCGCCATCCGGCCGATGACCAACTTGAGCGTCACACCGGCGGACAGCGGCAAGTGGACCGACCTGCTCCTGCCGAACCGGCAACGACGCCTGTTCAAGATGGTCAGCAGCGAGCACTTCACGCCGCTGTCCAGTTACGGTAAGCCCGAGCTGGGTACGGTGACGGGCGCGAACAACTACTTCACGATGTCGGAGCAGACGCGCTCGCAGTACCGGCTCGTCGAGGGCCGCCACGTGATCCAGGTCTGCCCGCCGGGGACGAAACACCTGCGGAGCCTGGCCTTCTCCCCCCAGCGTTGGGCTGAGCTGCGCGATCACGGCGAGCGGGTGTGGCTGCTGCATCCTGCGCCAAGTGATCGATCGAAGGCGCTGGCGACATACATCGCCCGGGGGCGGGAGCAGGCAGTGCACGAGGCCTACAAGTGCACCATCCGCTCTCCCTGGTGGCGGCCACCCGCTGTGTCACCGCCGGACCTCTTCTTCACCTACATGAGTCATCGTTATCCCCGGCTGATCGCCAACACGGCCGAGGTGACCTTCGTCAATTCGATGCACGGAGTTCGGCTTCTGCCAGACGTACCCCGGATCGCCCGGTCGGCCTTGCCGCTGGTGTCCCTGAACAGCGTCTCATTGCTCGGCGCCGAGGTATTCGGCCGTTCCTACGGCGGCGGCATCCTGAAGATGGAGCCGCGCGAAGCAGCCATGCTGCCGGTGCCGGTCCCGGCTGACCTGCACGCTGCCTGGGAGCGCCTGAAGCCCGTGAGCAAGACACTTGACGAATGGCTGGTGGCAGGCCGCTGGAATGAGGTGGTCACGCAAGTGGACAACGCGCTGCTGCGTGACGTCCTGAGCTTGGAGCCCTCCCAGGTCAGTCAGCTTCGCGCGGCTGCCGACGCGCTGCGCTCGCGCCGGCTGAGCCGATCGGCACCCAGGCCGTTGGAGCACGTGAGGGGCGCTGCGCGTGGCGAAGGATGATGTCTTCGACAGCTTCGAAGACGCCGTTCGTGGCCGCGCCGGCACCGGCAATCCGTGGCAGATCACGCCGGCGGGCCGTCGCTATGAACCGGACTACGAGTTACTCCGGACGCTGCTGGCGATCCCGATCGAAGCCGGCAGCGGCTCGGAGTCCGGCCGCTTCGCCAACGCCATCGACGCGTGGGTTGCTACCGAGCTGCGCCGGGCCGGCTTCCCCGCCGACGAGGTCTGGCCGCGGCTGACCAAACCTCGCGTGCTGCCGCGCGAAGTCGGCTTATTCGTTCGAGGCTTGCCCAGGAAACTGCGCGATGAAGTTGAGGCCCACTTGGTGCGCAACGCGGCGGTGGCGCCGCGTGACGCCAGAGTGCTCGGCAGGGCCTACGCCAAACAGGTCGACGTGGTGATTGCGCAGTGGTCACGTGGCCCTGAGCTGATGGTGTCCACGAAATCAATGGTCTCGTCGTTCGGTAACAACCTGAAAAATCGCTTCGAGGAATCCTACGGCGACGCGAAGAACCTGCGCGCCCGGTTTCCGCTCGCCGCGATCGGGTTCCTGTTCGTGTTTCGCTCGACGATCCTCGATAAGCCTGCCCGGTTCGAGTCGGCGATTGACATGCTCCGCAAGCTGCGCGCCGAGATGGACGTCTATGACACGACGTGCATGGTGGTCGCCGAGTGGGGTAACGGCGTCCCTGCCGCCGACCCGGAGTTCGATGGCGTGACCATCCGAAACGATGTGACACCACCAGATCTGCAGGCCGACCAGTTCCTGACTGCCATGATCGAAGCGGTGCTCGATCGGACCCCAGTCGAGGCCCACGTCGAGGTCCGGGAGCGTCACGAGCACCGGGCGCTTCCCGTGCCGGAACTCAACGAGGCGGACGACCTAAACGGCTCCGCCCACGCCGATGCGTGAAACACCGCGAGGGGTTACCACCCGCGCGATCGGGGGAATCCGCTAGTCGAGCTGCCGCCACCCCTGCCCATATCCGGTGGCCAACGTCAGCACGTGTCCGGGTGCCACCATGCGTCAAGTCGGCGGGTCATTGGGCTGGAGCAGCCGGCGGGGGCCCACGCCATGCTTGGCTAGCTGGTCGTGGGGATTGGCCAGCCGGCAGCGATCGATGGACAGGCAGCCGCATCCCACGCAGTCGGTGAAGTCGTCGCGGAGCTGCTGGAGATGATGAATCCGCTGATCGAGCTCGGCCTGCCAGCGTTGGGATATTCGTTGCCAGTCGTGGCGGTTGGGAGTGCGGCCATCCGGTAGCAGCGCGAGCACGGCAGCCACGTCGGCCAGCGGGATCCCTACTCGCTGGGCAATGCGGATCAGCGCCACCCGCCTGAGCACGTCTCGTTTGTAGCGGCGTTGGTTACCCGAGGTGCGCCGGCTGTTGATCAGACCTTGCCGCTCGTAGAAGTGCAGCGCCGAAACCGCCACACCGCTGCGCGCGGCGAGTTGCCCGACAGTGAGCTCGGCCTGATCCCACCTTGCGTCCGCGATGAGCTGCCTCCCCGGTGTCCTAGCGGCATGCTGTGGGCAAGTCCCGCAGTGGCCGGATTCTGACAGGAGTGGCCGATGAGCACCGCATCCGAGCTCGTGATACCCGCGAGCGTCGACAGCCCGGTGCGGCCGAGGGTTCCGTCGCGCGGTCTGGCCCGGTGGTTGTTGGCCGACCAGGTGCAGCCGGTGGGCCTGGAGTCCGCAGAGGGACACGCCCCGCCGCAGGCGTGGTGGAAGGTGATGTGCCTGACCGGGGTGGACTACTTCTCCACCCTGTCCTACCTGCCCGGGATCGCGGCTCTGGCCGCGGGCGCGGTATCGCCGCTGGCGACGCTGCTGATCGTGGCGCTGACGCTGCTGGGCATGCTGCCGATGTACCGGCGGGTCGCCCGGGAGAGCCCGCACGGCCAGGGCTCGATCGCGATGCTGGAGAACTTGCTGCCCTTCTGGAAGGGCAAGATTTTCGTGCTGGTCCTGCTGGGGTTCGTCGCCACCTCGTGGATCATCACGATCACGCTGTCGTCGGCGGATGCCACGGTGCACCTGCTGGAGAATCCGTACCGGCCGGACTTCCTTGCGGGTCAGGCCGTCGCGATCACCATCGTGCTGCTGCTGATCTTGGGTGGGGTGTTCCTGCTCGGGTTCCGCGAGGCGGTCGTCGTGGCGATCCCGCTGGTCGCGGTGTTCCTCCTGCTCAACGCGGTGGTGGTGGCCGTCGGCCTGTACAGCGTGTTCACCACGCCCGGCGCGCTGACCGGCTGGACCGGCGCTCTGACCTCCGGGGGCGGCGTCCTGGGCCCGGCCGTGCTCGCGTTCCCGCTACTGGTGCTGGGGCTGTCCGGTTTCGAGACCGGCGTCAGCATGATGCCGTTGGTAGCCGCTGACGGCGAGACCGCTAAGCAACGCCTGCCCTCACGCGTCCGCAACACCCGCAAGCTCCTGACGGTCGCCGCACTGATCATGAGCGGGTACCTGGTCGCCACCAGCTTCGTCACGACGGTGCTGATTCCCGCCGAGAAGTTCAGGGTCGGCGGTCAGGCGAACAGCCGCGCACTCGCTTACCTGGCACACGAGCTGCTCGGCAGCGGCTTCGGGACCCTCTACGACGTCAGCACCATCGCGATCCTGTGGTTCGCTGGGGCCTCCGCGATGGCCGGGCTGATCAACATCGTGCCGCGCTACCTGCCCGGCTACGGCATGGCACCGGACTGGGGCCGCGCGGTGCGCCCGGTCGTGCTGGTCTACACCGCCGTCAGCATCGTCATCACCGTCGTCTTCGGCGCCAACGTCGACGCGCAGGCCGGCGCCTACGCCACCGGCATCCTGGCGATGATGGTCTCCGGTGCGGTCGCCGTGACGATCTCTGCGGCCCGGCGCCGCCAACGCCGCGCGACGGTGGCCTTCGCGATCCTGACGGTTGTGCTGCTCTACGCCCTGGGCGCCAACGTGATCGAGAAGCCCGACGGCATCGCGATCTCCGCGGTGTTCATCGCCGGGATCGTCGCGATCTCGCTGGTCTCCCGGGTGTCCCGGTCCACCGAGCTGCGGGCCGACCGGATCGAGTTCGACGAGACCGCCCGCAGGTTCATAACCGACTCGCTGGCCTTCGACGGCAGGCTGCACCTGGTCGCCAACCAGCGCCAAGCCGGGGACCGCGCCGAGTACACGGACAAGGAGGCCTCGCAGCGCGGCATGAACCCGGTGCCGGGCGCCGCGGACGTGCTGTTCCTGGAGATCGACGTGATCGACCCTTCGGACTTCAGCGACGTGCTGTCCGTCCACGGCGTCGACGTCGACGGGTACCGCATCCTGCGAGCCCAGAGCCCCGCTGCCCCGAACGCGATCGCCGCGATCCTGCTCGCGCTGCGCGACGTCACCGGCGTCCGCCCGCACTGCCACTTCGAATGGGCCGAGGGCAACCCGATCGGGCTCCTGCTGCGCTACCTCATCCTCGGCCGGGGCGATACCGCCCCCGTCGTCCGCGAGATCCTGCGCGAGGTCGAAAAGGACCCGGCGCGGCGCCCCGGCATCCACGTCGGCGGTTGACCTCAATATTAGTTTAGGTAATAGCTTCGCGGTCATGGACTCCACACCAACCGCGTTTGCGCTGGCGGTGATCGTCGGCAGTGTCCGGGAAGGCCGATTCGGGCCGGTCGTGGCCGACTGGTTCGTCGGTCCCAGGTCCACTGAAGACCGCGATCGACTCGGTGGGCCGAGGGATCGCTCCTCGTAAGCCATCCCGCCCCACGAGTCTCATCAGTCCCAGAAATGGAGGAATGGATCTGCTGCGGGTGTGCCATGGGTGGCAACTTCCGTCGGAAAGTTGCCACCCATGGCACACCCCTACGCTGCAATAGTCCTTCCTCAGTGGTCACTCACAGCGACATCGGTCCGAGCCCGAAACCAATTGAGCCCTTGCGGCCAGAAGTAGACGTGCGCTCAGTTCGGGCCGAGCACCGCCTCGATGAACTCGCGCTTCGCCTCGGTGTATTGCTCCCGGTCGTCTGGGCGCTGTCGCGCGAGCGTGGCCTTGAGCTCCGCGTACCGGCAGGCCAGCCCGTGATCGGGCGCGGAGCCGGTCGCGAAAGGTCAGCTGCTGCGCCCAACGCCGCTCGTGCGGTCGCATGACGTGCAGGTGCGCCATCCGTCGGGCGCCGCAGGCGCCGGGCCGGACGAAGAACCGACGCCAGGGCCGTGCGTCGAGCGCCGGCGGAACCAGCGTTCTGGATGCAGAACGCGCTCGTCGAGCCGTCGTTTACCGCGTTCTGCATCCAGAACGCGCTCCGCGAGGAGCGGAACGCGCTTCGCGACCGCGTGTGAGCGGCCACGTTTGCGCCCGGGCACTGGACGGGAGGGCGATCATGTTCGATGCTCTGCGGGTGACTTCATCGCAGGACCATCAAGGCACCCGGGTCGGCGTCCCTCGGGAATCGCGAGACGGGGAGCGCCGGGTCGCGCTGGTACCCAAGATGGTCGAGAAGCTGGCCGCTCGGGGATTGCAGGTCGTCGTGGAGTCCGGCGCCGGCGTAGGCGCGCTGATGCCCGACGAGTTGTTCATCGAGGCCGGTGCCACCATCGGCGACCCGTGGGACGCCGACGTCGTCGTCAAGGTGGCGCCGCCCACCGACGAGGAGATCGGACGGCTTCGGAGCGGGGCGGTGCTGATCGGGTTTCTGGCACCGCGGTCCGATCCAGAGATCGCCACCAAACTCCGCAACGCGGGCGTGACCGGCTTCGCGATGGAATCGATTCCCCGGATCTCCCGCGCGCAGTCGATGGACGCGCTGTCCTCGCAGGCCAGCGTGGCCGGCTACAAAGCGGTGCTGCTGGCCGCGGAGCTGTCGACCCGGTTCTTCCCGATGCTCACCACGGCCGCGGGCACCGTGAAACCGGCGAGTGCCCTGATTCTCGGTGTCGGGGTCGCCGGGCTGCAAGCACTGGCCACGGCCAAGCGCCTGGGGGCTAGGACCACCGGCTACGACGTCCGGCCCGAGGTCGCCGACCAGGTGCGCTCGCTGGGCGCAAAGTGGCTCGATCTGGGCATCGAGGCGGCCGGTGAGGGCGGCTACGCGCGCGAGCTGACCGAGGACGAGCGAGCCGAGCAGAAGCAGCGGCTGACCGAGGCGACCAGTGGTTTCGACGTCGTGATCACCACCGCGCTGGTACCTGGACGCAAGGCGCCCATCCTGGTCACCGCCGAGGCGGTGAAGGGGATGCGGCCGGGTAGCGTGATCGTCGATCTGGCCGGGGAGACCGGAGGCAACTGCGAGCTCACCGAGCCAGGTGAGATCGTGGTCCGCGAAGATGTGACGATCGCCTCTCCGCTGAACCTGCCGGCGACGATGCCTGAGCACGCGAGCGAGCTGTACGCCCGCAACGTGCAGTCACTTCTGGAGCTGATGGTGGACAAGGAGGGCCGGCTGACCCCGGACTCCGATGACGAGGTGCTGGTCCGCTCCTGCATCACGCCAAGCCCGATTGCCGGCCCCGCCGGCGGCAAGCCGGAAGGGGACAACCGCTGATGCTGCTCGCCAACCTGGCGATCCTGGTGCTGGCCGGATTCGTCGGTTTCGCTGTGATCTCCAAGGTGCCCAATACCCTGCACACGCCGCTGATGTCCGGCACGAACGCCATCCACGGCATCGTGCTGCTCGGCGGCATCGTGGTGCTCGGCAACGCTATCGGCCACGACCTCACTGTCTTCGACAAGCTGCTGCTGGTGGTGGCCATCGCGTTCGGCACTATCAACGTGGTCGGCGGGTTCCTGGTCACCGACCGGATGCTGGCTATGTTCAAGGGCAAGCAACCTGCCAGGGCCACCTCCCAGAAGGGCGCGCAGCAGCGATGACGACTGTGGTCGTAGCCCTTTATATCGTGGCCTTCGCGCTGTTCATCTACGGCTTGATGGGCCTGACCGGCCCGCGCACCGCGGTGCGCGGCAACCTCATCGCGGCGGTCGGGATGGGCATCGCAGTACTGGCGACCCTGCTCATCCCTGGGGTCAGCAACTGGGCCCTGATCGTGCTGGGCGTTGCCTTGGGCACCGTGCTCGGCGTGCCGGCCGCCAAGCAGGTGAAGATGACCCAGATGCCGCAGATGGTGGCGCTGTTCAACGGCGTCGGTGGCGGCGCGGTCGCGCTGATCGCCTGGGTGGAGTTCAACAGCACCGCCGGGTTCACCGGCGAGCCCAGCTACGTGATGGTCGCCTCGCTGTTCGGCGCGATCGTCGGCTCGGTGTCGTTCTGGGGGTCCCTGGTGGCCTACGGCAAGCTGCAGGAGATCCTCCCCGGCCGGCCGATCAGCCTGGGCAAACCACAGCAGCTGGTCAATGCGCTGGCTCTACTGGCCACGCTGGCATGCGCGTTCGCGATCGGCTTCGGCAGCGATGCCGAGGTACTGATCATCGGGACCCTGGTGTTCGCCGCGGCGTTGGGGCTGCTGGTGGTGCTGCCGATCGGCGGCGCCGACATGCCGGTGGTGATCTCACTGCTCAACGCGGCGACCGGGCTGTCCGCCGCCGCCGCCGGGTTGGCGCTGAACAACACCGCGATGATC
Organism: Pseudonocardiales bacterium; assembly: GCA_003244055.1. Lineage (GTDB taxonomy): Bacteria > Actinomycetota > Actinomycetes > Mycobacteriales > Pseudonocardiaceae. The sequence continues at coordinate 12,444 of QHBZ01000327.1, forward strand.
GTCGCCGGCATGATCGTCGGCGCCTCGGGTTCGATCCTCACCAACCTGATGGCCAAGGCGATGAACCGGTCCATCCCGGCGATCGTCGCCGGCGGGTTCGGCGGGGGCGGTGTCGCAGTCAGCCGCGAGATCGGGGACAAGACCTACCGGGAGACCAGCGCAGCCGATGCCGCAGTGCAGATGAGCTACGCCAACCAGGTCGTCGTGGTGCCCGGTTATGGCATGGCGGTGGCCCAGGCCCAGCACGTGGTGCGGGACATGGCCAAGCTGCTGGAGGACAAGGGCGTGGAGGTCAAATACGCCATCCACCCGGTGGCCGGCCGGATGCCCGGACACATGAACGTCCTGCTCGCCGAGGCGGATGTGCCCTACGAGCAGCTCAAAGAGATGGACGAGATCAACGGCGAGTTCAATCGCACCGATGTCGCGTTGGTGATCGGCGCCAACGACGTCACCAACCCGGCCGCCCGCAACGACCCGGGCTCGCCGATCCACGGCATGCCGATCCTCAACGTCGACGAGAGCAAATCGGTCATCGTGCTCAAACGCTCGATGAACACCGGGTTCGCCGGTATCGACAACGAGCTGTATTACTCCCCCGGCACCGCGATGCTCTTCGGCGACGCCAAATCCTCCGTCGCAGCGGTGATCGAGGAGCTCAAGACTCTCTAAGTCGGTCCAGGACACCCCGGCTGCGACGCACCGGCGCAACCGCATTAGCCTGTCCGGATGCAACGCAGCGCAGCCATGTCGGCACTGTCAGTCGACAGCCAAGCCGGAAATCAGGTAGAAATGGCAGCTACGGTGCGATGACTGTGCGCTTAGCGTTGTTGGGCTCTGAGTAACTGGGCCCGGAGGGAGTCTGCAGTGGCGAACGGCTTGGGTACCACCGTCCGTAACCTGAACGTTTTCGACGGTCTCGCGCTGCTCATCGCCCTCGCGCTGGTCGGCGTGGGCTTCCTCATCGGCACTGCCGGCGGAGGAGGGACCGGTGGAACCACCTCTGCCGATCTCACCGTGGTCCCCGACGATCAAGTCCGACCGCTGGCCCCCGGCGCTACCGCGACGTTCCCCGTCTACGTCAAGAACCCCGAGGACTACGGCGTCCGGGTCACCTCCATCAGCGCAGGGAGCTCGAATGCGACCGCCGGCGGCTGCCCCGCCGGTACCCTGACCAGCGCTGCAGTCGACAGTCCGGTGGGCTTCATCAGGGCGGGCGGCCTCTATACCTACGAGGTCTCCGTGACGATGGCTGCCAGCTCGGACAGCAAGTGCAAGGGCCAGTCATTCACCCTGCCGCTGACCGTCACACTCAGCTCTGCCGCCGCGGACCGGCACTTCTCGTTCGGGAGCTCGTAAGTCACTTACGTCGGGTTCGGCAGCCAGTTGCCATGGAACCCGAACGGGACGCGGGCTGGCAGGTGGACCGCAGCGATCGTCTCCAGGGTCCCCGCGTCGAGGATGGTCAGGTCGCTGCGATCGGTGTCCGCGTCGTAGACGAACCCCATGAGCACCCCGTCATCCTCGGGCGCCTGCGGTGCGCTGGGCACGAAGACGAACTCGCCGACGAACTGGTGTGCGCCGAGACGCCGAGCGGTGGTGTGGCCGCGGCGAAGATCGTGCTTGAGCACCGAGCGTCCAGCGTTGCCCCCGTGGCCGGAGATCTGGGGGCCGGACGTCTGGATCGAATACCCGTAACGGTGCGGTCGACCTAAGAGCCGGTCGTCAATGCGGGGGAACTCCTGCCCATGATCGTCGAGGCGGGTCTCGCGCACCTTGCCATCAGCGAGATCGACGATCCAACGATCCAGGGTGGTGGGGCCCTCGTTGGGCCCGTGCAACTGCGTGTCGAACATCTTCGGGTACCGCACGACGTCCAGGACGATCGAGTCGCCATCGTCGTAGGCGTTGAGCGGGTGAAAGACGTAGCAGGGCTCGACGTCGAACCAGCGGACGTCGGCGGCGCCACCGGTGCGCGGCATGACGCCGACGCGGGCCGGATAGCCGGGATCCCACCGGTAGGGCAGGTTCGTGTTTCCGCGCATTCCCTTCCCGGCCATCGCGATGATCGGTTCGGGTACCCGGACCCGGCCGATGAGCGCGGCGAGCACCAACCGGGCCGGTGCACGCAGCGCGGCCGGTACGGACACGGCGACAGCCTGGCGCGGGTCGAAGGTGACCGGGAGGTCGTAGAGGACGACGTGGTTTTCGGTCAGCGAGAAGTCGTGCATCATCGGGCTGCCGGTGACCTCGACGTCCACCGTGCGGCGCGCTCGCCCGTCGGTACCGATCACCGAGTACTGCACCCGGTTGCCGCGGCCCCACGAGTAGGACACCGCGTGCAGCTCCCCGGTGTCCGGATCACGCTTGGGGTGGGCGGTGTAGCCGCCGCGCAGGGTGCCGTCGAAGTCGAAGGGGCCGACTGTCTCCAGGTCGTCAGTCAGCTCGGAGTTGGTGATCCCGCCTTCGATCAACGCCAGCGTGCGGCCGGCGTGGCTGACGATGTTGGTATTGGCGCCCAACAGTTCCAGCCCGGTGCGGATGGGTGCCCGGTCACGGGCGGGCTCACCCAGCGCCCGTGCCATGGCGGCCGTGCGGATCCAGCGATTGCGGTACCACTGCGCCTGACCGTCTCGTAAACGCACCCCGTGGACCATGCCGTCGCCGGCGAACCAGTGGTAGATCGCCGGGTCGACCTCGGCGATCGGGTTGGGCCCGATGCGGAGGTAGCGGCCGTCGAGATGCGCCGGGATGGTTCCGGTGACGGCCAACTGGGTGATCGTCTGTTCGCGCTGCACCGGCGCGTAGTTGCCCTCGAGATAGTCGTTACCCATGTCGTTGGCCTCCCAGCTGCCCCAGCAGTTCTGTAACATCGTTATGATAGCACTCGAGCGGGTCCCGTGCGCGGCGTCCGCCTGGCCGGTCCGTGCTTGCGGGCTATTGACCCCCCGCTGAACGGCGACCTACTCTGGCAGATGGTCGGGGCCGGTGCTACTGAGAGGGGTCAGTATGCGTATAGCGCAGCGTCGATCTCCGCCATATCGCTAGAGGTAAATCTGGTCCGATTCCTGGGGAGGAGTCGAACCGAATGGGGGCTTTCGATGAACGTTCACAGGGTGCGCTCGAATAGAATCTTACTGGTCTTACTGGTGGCGGCCATGGTGGCTGTCGGCGCGCTGAGCCTCCTGGTGGTGCGGCAACAGCACCAGATCTCCAACCGTGGACAGATCTCTCTTGAGAAGGCTCCCGCCGGCAGCGCTGCGCAAAGTGTGACCACGGGGGATTACACCAACAAAGTGGCCGTCCCGGCGCCCCAGCAGATTCCAGCGCCCCAGGTGATCCCCGCACCCCAATCGGCCCCCGCACCCCAATCTCCCCCGGCTCCACAATCGGTCCCGGCTCCACAAGAAGTCCCGGCTACACGAGTAGCGGCGCCGCAGCAAGTACCGGCGCAGCAGCAGGTAGCGGCCCCGCAAGTAATTCGGGCCGCCCCGGTAATCTCGGCGCCGCACGTGATCCTGGTACCTCAGAAGCAGCTCTCTCCGCAGCCACACCAGCAACGACGAGCGCCAGCGGCCCCTCCCATACACCGGCAGCAGCCCGCCGACCAAGCTCCGCAGGCCGTGCACAAACCGAGAAAGGCAGTAAACCCGGATCCTGCTAACGCTCCGTTCAAGCCAGATACACCGGCTCAATCAGATACGCCGGCTCAATCAGATATTCCGGCTCAATCGGGTACCCCTGTCGACCCCGATGCACCGGCTAAGCCAAACGCACCGGATAAACCAAATGGACCGGCCGGATCAGACCTGCCAGCTGATTCAGATACGCCAGCTCGATCAGGCGGATTGACCAATCCCGATACATCGAACACGACAGGGGTCTCGGATAACCCCGAACTTCCTGCACGGCATTCAGGCTCGAAGTCCAGCGCACCCGATTCCGTCGAAAAGCCCGGCGCCCCCGGCGGTATCCCCAACCCCGATTCCGACCCAGGCGCCCAAGAAAACCCCTTCGTCGTTCCCTTCTCAACGACGCCCAAGAAATCACGCACGCCTTATCCCGCCGTCGGCACGCCTGATAAACCTGTTGGCACAACACCCGCCAGCCCTGAAACAGCCGATAACCCGAACACTCAGGAAAAGGCGCTGGCACCCGGCAGCCATTTGGATCCGTAGGTCGATGACGACGATGCAGCGGCCGTATCCAGCTTCCCACACTGGTGACCAGTGTCAGTAGCAACCAGTTCTCCGCCGGTCTCTGTCAGCCCTGGATCTCCCGAACTCAACAGCAGAGCTGTTTCACGGCCGTGAAACAGCTCTGCTGTTGAGCCGGGAGTGCCAGAGTAGGACAGCAACCCAGACAGTGCCAGCGATCTCGCTCGGGCAAGCCCATGCCGTCCAGCCAGCGCGACCTGGGCTGCGGCGAGAGACACCCAGAAGGCTGGCTGGCGATACCACGCCGAGCGCAACCGTCGCGACGAACTATCGCCAAGCGCACGCTGGTGGGGCACTATACATCCATGAGGGGACCACACCTGAGTGATACGTATTACACAGTGTGTTCATCCATAGCGCCGTGCACGCCGAGGGTAACCGATCGGGGGTTGATGCGACGGCTCACCCTCGCCACGGTCATTGCGGTCGTGGCGCTCACGCCGACGGCTTGCGCTTACAAGGGGCTCACCATGGCCGCGCAAAACGCGGTTACCCTCCATGGCGACGGTGCGCTCACCGAGCCGAACGCTACCTCGACCGCCATGACTTATAACACGGCATTGGCGCCGGTCGGCTCCCGGTTGAACGTGGCCTTTAACCCGTCGAACGAATCTACCAACGCCCAGTTGACCGTCTCCGGGCTACTGCCGAACCGTGGTTACGCGGTGCACGCGCACACCAACGCGTGTGCCACCGACCCCGCCGTGGAGGGGCCGCACTACCAGAACCGCGTCGATCCCGCCGCCACACCCCAAGCGCCATCGACGAACCCCGAATACGCCAACCCGAGCAACGAGGTCTGGCTGGATGTGCGCACTGACGCAACCGGCTCAGGCACGTCGCGCACCACGGTGCCTTTCGTCTTCACCGACCGGGGGCCCGGATCGATCGTGGTGCACGAGGGGATGCAGACGGAAACGGCTCCAGGTCGCGCCGGCGAGGCAGGTGCCCGGATTGCTTGCCTCACCCTGTCCGCCGTCCAACCGAAGGGGGTTGACCCGCGAGGCTCCCGGTAGAGCCAGGTCCACCGCGGTCACCGCGTCTCGGGCATCACAATCAGCCAGCAATCCGTCGATGAGGAGTCCCATGCGGATTGACAGCGTCCTTCCAAACCGGGCGTCGCCCGCCAATCTGTGATCATCCAAGGGGACGACCTGGCCACCGCGGAGAAGGTCTTCTTCAGCGACCAAGAGGTCTCGTTCGAAGTCGACGGCGAGAGCCTGGTGGTGGAAGTCCCGGACAGCCAGGGCGCGGTCGAGGTGACCGTCGAGGGCCCGGACGGCACGAGCGACGCCGTCAGCCTCACCATCGAGTAGCATCAGCCGAGATCTTCCTCGCCGAGCCGGTGCACACGGATGAGGTTGGTGGACCCCACGGTGCCTGGGGGGTATCCCGCCAAGATCACCACCAGGTCTCCTAGCTGGAAACGCCCGATCGAGAGCATCGCCTGGTCCACAAGCCGGACCATTGCGTCGGTGGTCTCGACCCGGGCTACCAAGAACGCCTCGATGCCCCAGCTCAGCGCGAGCTGATTGCGCACCGGGGGCTCGGAAGTGAACGCTAGCAGCGGTAGGTGGCTGTGTAGCCGGGCCAGCCGGTGTGCGGTGTCTCCGGACTGGGTGAAGGCCACCAGCGCCTTGGCCTCCAGCCGCTCCCCAATGTCGCGGGCCGCACAGGCCAACACGCCCCGCTTGGTCCGCGGCAGATGGCTAAGCGGCGGAACACTCACCGCACTGGCTTCGGCGGCCTCTACGATGCGGCTCATGGTTTTGACCGACTCGATCGGGTAGTGACCGACGCAAGTCTCTCCAGACAACATCACCGCGTCGGCACCATCGAACACCGCATTGGCCACATCAGAAACCTCCGCCCGCGTCGGCCGGGCATTGCCGATCATAGAATCAAGCATCTGCGTGGCCACGATGATCGGCTTCGCGTTCTCCCTGGCAACTTGGATGGCCCGCTTCTGCACCAGCGGCACATTTTCCAAGGGCAGCTCGACACCGAGATCCCCGCGGGCCACCATCACCCCGTCGAAGGCCAGCACGATCGCCTCGAGGTTGTCCACCGCCTCCGGTTTCTCCAGCTTGGCAATCACTGGCAGCCGGCCACCTGACACTTCGTCCATCGTGTGATGCACCATGTCGATGTCGGCCGGAGAACGCACGAACGACAGCGCCACCAGGTCCACCCGTAGCCGCAGCGCGAACTCCAACGCGGTGATGTCTTTGGCGGACAGCGCCGGTAGCGAGACGTTCATCCCCGGCAGGAACAGGCCCTTATGGTCACTGACCGTGCCGCCCTCGACGACCTCGCACACCACGTCGAAGTCCTCGACCTTGCGCACCACCAGAGCGACCTTGCCATCATCGACAAGCAGCACGTCGCCCTCGCGGGCATCCCTGGCGAGCCCGGCGTAGGTGGTGGAAACCCGGTCGTGCGTACCGGCAACATCCTCGATGGTCACCCGCACCTCGTCGCCGTTGCGCCACTGCACCGGCCCGGCCGCGAACCGTCCTAGCCGGATCTTGGGTCCTTGCAGGTCGGCAAGGATCGCTACCGCCCTGCCCGACTCATCGCTGGCCGCCCTGACCATGGAGTAGACCTGCGCGTGCTCAGCATGGGTGCCGTGGCTGAAATTCAGCCGCGCAACGTCCATGCCGGCACCGACCAGCTCCCGGATCTTTTCCAGGTTCGCGGTGGCCGGGCCGATCGTGCAGACAATCTTCACGCGGCGGGTCACGGCGCACACACTAGACCGGCGACGTTACGTTGGCGTGTCGACCAGATGAGCTGTCCTGACTGGGTCAAAGCCGGTGGCCTTCACCCCTGTTAGGGGTGAAGGCCACCTTTCGATGACTTGTGGGTCAGTCCTCAAAGATCCCTAGAAGTCCACCCTCGTTGCGGTGCTCGTAGCGATCGCTATTGTAGCCGCGGTCGTAGCTGCGGGACGAGCCTTCATGGTTGTGGTGGCTTTCAGAATCACCGTTGTAACCGCCGCGATTGGAACTACAGCCTTGTGAGAAAATACTTGCAATCTTCATATACCTCTCCTTGTATCATGGTTTTCTCAGGAACTTCTGTTCCTAGGACGACTCGTTCACCGCACGGAGCGGCGAGGCGGTCAGCGATCTGAACTCGCCCGCCAGGTGTTCAGTCGCTAACCTCGCTGCCATCGACAGCAGGCCCGTCGGGGCTGCCATCGGAACGGGTACCGGGGCGAGGTCACGGCTGTTCTTCGGTGCCCCACCGAGAGGCGGTTCGATCCGGGATCGGATCGTGATGGTGCTCACCGGGTGGGCACGGTCCGCCGACACGATCCTTCTACTCCGGGCCGCTACATCGCTGATGGTTTGGATAGGCTAGGGATGCTGACGGAAATCATCCTGAGGTAACCAACCTGAACTGGCAGGTGGTGGCCGACGTAGGTATGACGTGAGGATCTCTCTAGTGGCTGATGAGAGCGCCCCACCGCCCGACCGATCGCCGGGCGCATCCGAGCCGGCACTACCGGCTCCCGGTGTGGCCGAGGGACCTTCCGATGCCGAGCTTGCGCGACGAATCGGGAATTCTGACCGAGCTGCGCTGTCCCTGCTTTATCAGCGTTTCGGCCGGCCGTGCTACTCGTTGGCGCGCCGGATCTGTGTCGATGAGGGACTGGCGGAGGATGTCGTGCAGGAGGTCTTCCTGACGCTGTGGCGAAATTCGACCCGGTTCGACCCCTCGCGGGGCAGTTTCGCGACCTGGCTGCTCACGGTGACCCACCATAAGGCGGTGGACGCGGTACGAAGAGAGAGCGCCATTCGTCGGCGCACGGCAACGGCGCCGGAGGCAGGCGAGGATTGGTCACCAACGTCGGCACCGGGTGCCGATCAGGCGGCGATGGCGCGTGTCGCGGCCGGCCAGGTCCGGGCGGCGCTGCATCGCCTGCCGACCGAACAGCGGCAGGCGCTCGCTCTGGCCTACTTCGGTGGGCACACTCAGCGTGAGATCGCAGTTCAGACCGGTGTCCCACTAGGCACGGTGAAGTCCCGCATGTTCACTGCGGTGCAGCGGCTGCGCGTGCTGCTGTCCGATCAGTTGGGGCCAGACGTCCTGGTCGCCGAGGCCCGCAGGGTGAGGGAGTGAACCGATGAACGACCAGCAGCACCGGGTCGCAGACTGTCCGCACCGCGAGCTAACGGTCGGGTGGGCGTTGCACGCCTTGGAGTCCGCAGAGGAGTCCCCGGTCGCCGCACACATGCCCGATTGTTCGATATGCACCGCTACCGCCGTGGAGACCGAACAGGTCGGCGCCACGCTGGGACTTTCGGTCCCGATAGCAATCCCCAGCGCCGAGTTGGAGCAGCGGGTACTCAGGGTCACCGGTGACAGGTGGGTAGCGCCGGTCGTGCGCTCGGCATCCGGGACGCGGCGAGCACGACGCATCACAATGACATCATGGCTCCGCACCAGGCGAGCCGGCCGCGGACGGTGGCCGTGGTCCTGGTAGCCGCCGCAGGGGTGCGTCTAGTCCCATTACCGACAACGGCGGCCATTTACGAAGGTACGACGTACACCGGCGATTCTATGCGGCGCGGCGGCGTCCGAGGTCCTACCATCGGGAGCCATGTTGCTCATCGCGACTCAAGCCGGCCTCCTGGTCGCCGAGCTCGAGGCCCGAGGTTTCCTCCGGGGTGTCGGGCGGACCATCCTCTTCATCATCATCATTCTGGTCGTCATCGGCGGGCTGATCGGATTCTCAGTGGCCCGCAAGTTCGGCAACCGCAGATAGTCCGGATCCTTGGCGGACAACCGGGGTGGAGACGTGGAAACCCGGCGAGCGCGGAGAGGTCAGGTCCTCAACCGCGCCCACCGGGCTACTCGCGCGTTGCCGACGAGCATGTGACCGTTCGTCGGCCACGGCCAATCGGTTCGCCAGCAGGCACGCCGCTGGAGCTCCAGTTCGGATCCGCGTCGATGAACCCGACACTGTCGGGGTGGAAGAACGCGTTGTACCAGGGCATGCCCTGCAACACCGGTCCAGCCTGGAGCAGTGCCAGGAATCCATCTGCGGAGCGCGCCCAATGATAACCACGAATCGTGCCTCGATTGGCCAGAACCTTGCAGATCGCCAGGCCCGAAGTACCCGTGTCACTAGGCGGGTAAGACCCTGGGTAGGGGTCGATTCGGCTAGCATCCGAGTACAACATGACCGCGAATTTCTCACATAATTGCTCATCATCGGCTGCGGTCAGGACGTTGCGGCCGGTCCCCAGTTCAGGTACCGGGAGCTGCTACCCCGAGAACGTAGGAACCTTGCCGTTCTTCACTGCCTGATGATCTGCTTCCCAGGCGTGCAGCACGGTGAGCGGCAAGCGACCACGATCGCTGACATTATGGCCGTTCTGCTTGGCCCACTCACGGATTGACCTGAGCGTGTCGCGGTTGTAGCCACTGCGGGGAACACCGGCGTTGCCGGCGCCACGGCCGGCTGAACGGTCGGCGCCACGAGTGGCCGGGCGCCGACCGCTGGTCTTGCGGGCAGCGGCGACGTAGCGGGCCAGGTTGTCACGAAGCTTGGCGGCGTTGCCGTCGGCCAGGTCGATCTCGTACGTGATGCCCTCGAGCGCGAACTCGACTGTTGAAATGTCCTCAGCTTCCTCACCGGTGAGGTCGTCGATGAGGGTGACGATGGTCTTCTGAGCCACGGGTACTGATTCTCCTTGTCGGGAGGAAGGCGGCGTGGGCACAACTGCCGTGCCGTGAACGCTGACCGCGATAAGATACACAATGCATCTGACAGCCGAGTGCGCGGCATGCCGAAAGCGCCCGCCGCACGCGCTGAGCCTCGGCGAACTCAACAAGAGAGCTGCGTGAACAGCGGGTGAACAGCTCCGCTGTTGAGTTCCGGTGGCGCAGAGCGCTTCAGCCGAGGCGACGCAGGTGTGCCACTTCAGCAAGCACGACACCACCGGCGACCGACACGTTGAGCGACTCAACCGGCCCCACCATGGGTATCGACACCGCTGCATCACAGGTTTCGCGGACCAACCGCGACAGTCCCCGCCCCTCCGAACCGAGGACCAGTACTAAGGGTCCGGTGGCCAGCGCAAAGGTGTCCAACGGCATTGCGCCCTCGGCGTCAAGCCCCACAATCATCAAACCGGCCGTGGCGAAGTCCTTGAGCGTGCGCACCAGATTCGTGGCCCGCGCTACCGGTAGATACGCGGCCGCGCCAGCGGACGCCCGCCAGGCCACTGCGGTCATCCCCGCCGAGCGGCGTTGCGGTATCAGCAATCCATGCGCCCCGAACGCGGCGGCGCTGCGGACCACTGCTCCGAGGTTGCGCGGGTCGGTCACTCCGTCCAGCGCGACGAGCAACGGTGCCGTCGCGGACTTCTGAGCGGCGACCAGGACATCTTCGGGAAAGGCGTACTCATACGGTGGCACCTGCAGCGCCACCCCCTGGTGCAGGGCCCCCCTGGCCAGCCGATCGAGGTCCGCCTTGGGCACCTCGAGGATGGACAGACCGGCGTCGGCAGCCAACCGGACGGACTCGCTGACCCGGTCATCCAGATCCACCCCGATGGCCACCTGCAGCGCGGTGGCCGGCACCCCGGCGCGCAGGCATTCCAGCACCGGGTTACGGCCGAGCACGGTCTCCCCCGGTTCACTACCGCTGCGACGGCGCGCCGCGGCGGCCGTGCTGTCCCCCCGCTGGCGCGGGCCATCCTGGCGTTGGGCGCCCTGGCGTTGGCCGCCTTGGCGCTGCGCCGGATGGCCGGGCCGCAGCTCCGCGGCCGGTGTAGCGCCGCGACCCCGCAGGGCCTTCCGCTTCTGGCCGCCCGAGCCGACAACAGCGCCCTTCTTGGTGCCAGGCTTGCGCATCGCACCCTTGCGCTGAGAGTTACCAGCCATGTCTTGAGTTCCCCTTGACCGTCCACACCGGACCATCGGGGGTGTCCTCGACGGTGATACCGGCCGCCAGCAGTTGCTCACGCGCCGCGTCGGCGGTCGCGTAGTCACGGCGGTTGCGAGCCTCGGCACGCTCGGCGAGCAGCCGGTCCACCAAAACAGCCAGCGCCGCCGACGTGGCGTCTGACCCCAATGTCGAGCGCCACTGGTCAGCCAGCGGGTCCAAACCCAGCACGGCGGTCATCCCCCGCACCGAACCGGCTGCCGCTACCGCCGCCGTGTGGTCCCCGGCGTCGAGCGCCGCGTTGCCCTCGTGCACGGTGGTGTGGATCGCGGCCAGCGCAGCCGGGGTGCCGAGGTCGTCATCCATCGCCCCGACGAAGTCGGCGCACCAGACGCGTGGCTCAGGCACCCCGCACCGCTCCCGAACTCGGTGCACGAATGACTCGATCCGCTGATAGGCCGCCGCCGCCTCATTGAGTGCGCCATCCGAATACTCGATAGCCGACCGGTAATGCGCGGCGATCAGATAATAGCGCAGCTCCACGGCCCGGACCCGGCGCAGGGTGGCCGGGATGGACAGCGTATTGCCCAGCGACTTGGACATCTTCTCGCCGGACAACGTCACCCAGCCGTTGTGCAACCAGTACCGGGCGAAGGAGTCACCGGCGCCACGGGACTGGGCCAATTCGTTCTCGTGGTGCGGAAAGACCAGATCCAGCCCGCCGCCGTGGATATCGAACTCCGGACCGAGGTAGGCCGTGGCCATGGCCGAGCACTCCAGGTGCCAACCGGGCCGGCCCGGACCCCACGGCGTCCACCAGGCGGGCTCACCGGGCTTCGCACCCTTCCACATCGTGAAGTCCCTCGGGTCACGCTTGGCCGACGCCGCGAATTCACCCTCGGCTGGTTCACCCTGGCAGACCTCGTCGAGGCGCTGTCCCGACAGCGAGCCGTAGTCCGTCATCGTGGCGACCGCGAAGTAGACATCGCCACCGGCTGCGTAGGCGTGCCCCCGGTCGATCAACCGCGCCATCAGCTCGACCATCTGCGAGATGTGGCCGGTGGCCCGCGGCAGCACCGACGGCGGCAGGCAGCCGAGCGCTGTGTATGCGTCCTCGAAGGCCAGTTCGTGGGTGTACGCCCACTCCCACCACGGCCGGCCCGCCTCGGCTGACTTGGCGAGGATCTTGTCGTCGATGTCGGTGACGTTGCGCACGAGAAGGACGTCGTGGCCGGTGGCGATCAGCCAGCGACGCAGCACGTCGTAGTTCAGCGCCGAACGCACGTGGCCGATGTGTGGGATGCCCTGAACGGTGGCACCACACACGTAGATCGACGCCGTGCGGGGTCGAAGCGGCACGAACTCTCGCTGGCTGCGCGTCGCGGTGTCGTAAAGCTGCAGGCTCACTCGGGTGATGGTACGAGCAGGACCGTTGCCACCGCAGCGACGCCCTCACCACGGCCGGTCAACCCGAGGCCGTCAGTGGTGGTGCCTGATACCGAGACCGGGCCACCCAGGGCGGCAGACAGCACTCGCTGCGCCTCCGCGCGGCGGGTAGCCACCCGCGGCGCGTTGCCGATCACCTGCACGGCGCCATTGGCCACCGTCCAACCCTGCGACGCCAGCCTGCGGCGTACTTCGGTGAGCAGTTCGGTGCCGTGCGCCCCGGCCCAGCGCTGCTCGTCGGTGCCGAACACCGCACCCAGGTCACCCAGTCCAGCAGCCGACAGCGCAGCGTCGCACAACGCGTGCGCGGCGACGTCACCGTCGGAGTGGCCGGCGCAACCGGGCACCCCGGGCCAGTGCAGGCCGCCGATCCAGCAGTCCCGGCCAGGCCGCACCGGGTGCACGTCGGTGCCGATCCCGACCCTCATCCGGCACCGGCGGCTCGCGCGCCGGCCAGCACCTCAGCGAGGACGAGATCGAACGGGGTGGTGATCTTGAAAGCGTCTGGGTGGCCCGGAAGGGTGGTCACCGGCACCCCCAGCGCCTCGACAAGTCCGGCATCGTCGGTGACTGGCCCGGACGGTTGTTGGTGGGCCTGTCGTAGTAGGTCGCCGGCGAACCCCTGTGGGGTTTGCACCACCCGCAGGGCGGCCCGGTCCAGCGTGCTCACGACGCGACCGTCGGGGTCCACCTGTTTGATCGTGTCCACCACTGTCAGGACTGGCACCACGGCGCGCTGTCCGGCCAGTACCGCTTGCACCACCGCTTGGATCACGCTGATCGGGGTGAGGCAGCGGGCAGCGTCGTGCACCAACACAACCTCGGCGTCGGGCACGGTCAGCAGGGCCGCCCGCACCGAGTCGCAGCGGTGCGCCCCGCCGGTGACAATCCACACCTGGTCGCCGGCCTCGGCGACGGCCGCACGCGCCTGTTCCCGGTGCTGCTCACCGACCGCGACGACGACCACGTCGATGCAACCGGACGCCTGCAGGCTCCGCACACAGTGCCAGAGCAACGGACGGCCGAGCAGCGGCACGAAAGCCTTCGGCATCCCGGCCGCCAACCGCACGCCTTGGCCCGCCGCCGGCACTAGTGCCACGACCCGGGGGCCGCGGCACTGGCCGATGGCGGCACCGGCCGATGACGTCGTCAGGACGCTTGACGCGGGAGGCAGCGGCTCAGGATGCGGCCGCGAGAACCTCGTCGAGTAACACCTCGGCGTTGTCCTCGTTAGTGCCCTCGGCGAGTGCGAGCTCGCTCACCAGAATCTGGCGAGCCTTCGCGAGCATGCGCTTCTCGCCGGCCGATAGACCGCGATCGCGCTCGCGACGCCAGAGATCCCGGACCACTTCCGCCACCTTGTTGACGTCGCCAGAGGCGAGCTTCTCCAGGTTGGCCTTGTACCGCCGTGACCAGTTCGTCGGCTCCTCGGTGTGGGGAGCACGCAGCACCTCGAAAACCCGATCGAGACCCTCCTGACCGACCACATCCCGGACACCGACGAACTCGGCGTTGGCAGCGGGAACACGGACGGTAAGATCACCCTGAGCGACCTTGAGGACGAGGTACTGCTTCTCCTCGCCTTTGATCACTCGAGTTTCAATGGCCTCGATGAGAGCGGCACCATGATGCGGGTAGACGACGGTCTCTCCGACCTTAAAAACCATGTGTCCTCTGCCCCTTTCGCTGCACCCAGGTTACCACGTCTGGAAATCGGGGCGCGCGGGGCAGGTCGGCTACCTAGAGCGTCATCGCAGGTCAGAGGATCCCACCACGGGTCCACACCAGGCAACTCGGTGCTCCGCAGCTCACGGTCACTCCACTGTGGACCCCGTCAGCAGGCCGGTGCGCCGAGGTGGCGCACCGGCCGCGGCGGGGAGTCAGATACGCTTCGGCGATGCGGGACCCCCTCACCATCGCGGCTCGCATCGTGGTCTGCTTGGCCGCCGCGGCGGCGCTGGTCGGCTGCGGTGCCGGCCAGATCACCCAGACCGATAACCAGGTGGCCGCCGTCGACGGGACCTCCGGTAACGTCGGCAACGCCGTCGCGCTGCGCGACGTGCTGCTGTCCTACCCGCCGACCCCGACGGGCATCTACCCGGCCGGATCGACTGTGCCGGTGGTGCTCACCATCATCAACCAGGGCGATCAACCGGATGAGCTGGTCGCCGTGACCAGCCCAGCCGGCAAGGCGCAGGTGCTGGGCGCCACGCAGATCCCCGGCGGCACGAAGGTCATCAGCACCGCCGGTTCGGCCGGGCCGATCAGCCCGCTGGTCGTCGGTGAGTTGCGAATCCTGCTCAACACCACTCAGCCGCTGCACGCGGGACTGACCACGCCGATCACCTTCCAGTTCCGCAATGCCGGGACGCTGACCCTCCCGGTGCCCATGGCGAAACCGCCGAACGCGGTGGGCTAGATCGGCTCCTCCCGGCGCACTGTCGGTGCGGGCAGATAGCGTCCGCGGCCATGGTGAGATCTTCCGCGAACGCCCACGTCACGCACCGGTGCGGCGACTGCGGGCATGAGGTCACCAAGTGGGTGGGGCGCTGCCCGGAGTGCAACTCGTGGGGCAGCGTGGCTGCCGCCGGTCCGCGGCCGGTCACCGCGCTGACGGCCACAGCGCCGTCTAGCCCGGCGCGCCCGATCTCCCAGATCGACCTGCACTCCGCGCAGGCCACCGCCACGGGGGTCAGTGAGCTCGACCGGGTACTCGGCGGCGGTCTGGTGCCCGGCGCGGTGGTGCTGCTGGCTGGCGAGCCCGGCGTCGGTAAGTCCACCCTGCTCCTGGAGGTCGCACACCGATGTGCGCTGGCCGGCCGGCGCCCGCTTTACATAACTGGTGAGGAATCCGCAGGCCAGGTCCGGCTGCGCGCGCAGCGCACCGGTGCGCTGCACGATGAGTTGTTTCTCGCCGCCGAGTCCGATCTCGCTGCCGTGCTCGGGCACCTCGACACGGTCGATCCGGGGCTGTTGATCGTCGACTCGGTGCAGACCATGTCCTGCGCCGGCGTCGACGGGACCCCGGGTGGGGTGTCGCAGGTCCGCGCCGTGGCTAGTGCGCTGATCGCCACCGCCAAGCAGCGCGGGCTGCCGGTGGTGCTGGTCGGGCACGTCACCAAGGACGGGACGGTGGCCGGGCCCCGGGTGCTGGAGCACCTGGTCGATGTGGTGCTGCAGTTCGACGGCGACCGGCACTCCACACTCCGGATGGTTCGCGGGATCAAGAACCGGTTCGGGGCCACCGACGAGGTCGGCTGCTTCGAGCTCACCGACGACGGGATCATCGGCTTGCCCGACCCGTCGGGGCTGTTTCTCAGCCACCGCGATGGCGCGGTTCACGGGACGGCGGTGACGGTCGTCGTAGAGGGCAAACGGCCGTTGCTGGGCGAGGTCCAGGCATTGGTCGCCGAGTCCGCACTGGCCAACCCGCGCCGGGCGGTCAGCGGCCTGGACTCATCCCGGGTGGCGATGATCCAGGCGGTCCTCGAGCGCCGCGGAGGGGTGCGGCTGGCCGGGTCCGATGTGTATACCGCGACGGTGGGCGGGATGCGGGTGGTGGAGCCGGCGGCCGATCTCGCCGTCGCGCTCGCCGTCGCGTCGGCGGCCGGTAACCTGCTGCTGCCCCCGCACACGGTGGCGATCGGGGAGGTGGGGTTGGCCGGTGAGGTCCGGCAGGTGACCGGGTTACGCCGGCGCCTGGCCGAGGCCGCCCGGCTGGGCTTCCGGCACGCCCTCGTGCCCCCGGAGAGCGCTCTGCACAACAGAGGCGGTAGCGCGAGCGCCCCACCGCCCGAGATGCGCGTTCATCTGGTAGCTGACCTGCGCTCGGCATTGGATTGGTTGCGTGCCTGAGGACTCGTCGCGTCGACATCACGTCGGCCAGCTGAGCCGGCCCGGCAGCGGCGCGTTGAGCCCCTCGGGGACCGGCCGGGCCATCGCGTCGGTGATGAGGGGGTCAGGGTCGGATAGCCCCAGGGCCGGTTCGATGAAGCGGGTCACCAGCGCGGACCAATCGCGGTGGCGCCGCAGCATGGCGTGGCCGTCGCCGAGCACGTCGAAGCGGCATACGCGGTCGCTGGCCGCGCGAGCCCGCACCGCAAACCGGTAAGAGAGCCTCGGGTCAGTGACCCGGTCGCGGTCGCCGTGGGCGATCAGCACCGACCGCTCGGTCAGCTGACGCACCGGCTCGCCCTCAGGAGTCCACGGTGCGAGCGCACACACCGCCACCACTGCCGGATGGTCGGCGACTCGCAGCGCCGTTCGCCCACCCATCGAGTGGCCGAGCAGTGCCACCGGGGCGTCGGGGTAGTGCTCGCCGAGGTGGTCGAGCGCCCACCTCGCATCCGCCAGTGGAGGGAGCTCGGGATCGTTCCAGCCGCGGTAGCGGTATCGCAGCAGCAGAACCGAAAGGCCCCGCCGATGGCCCTGCCGATGCAGTGCTGCGGCGAACGGGATCATCCGCAGGTAAGGACCCCTCCACCGGCCAGCCGTCTTGGTGCTGGTTTCTTCGCCTCCGTGCAGGAGCAAGACGATCGAACGGACCGAGCCGGCGCCCATCGCCCAGGGATTGTCGATTGCGGCAGCGGCGGGTGCCATCAGCGCAGGCCCTTTGACAGCGGCAGGCGATTCGGCGCGATAGCTGAGTATGCCGCACAGGGGCTGCTCTCGAATTGATCTCACCGGCGCCCGCGACACTCTGCGGCGAACTATGCTCGGCGACGTGGCGATCAGTCCTCTCGATGCGGCGCACCGGCTCCGTAACGCCGCGGTCGACGGCCGCCTTGAGGCCCTGGCCGACCTGCATGCCCTCTCACTCGTCGTGATGTTCGGCAGCGCGTCGCGTGGTCAGCCCGACGCGCGCGATCTCGATATCGCGGTCGGTGCGCGCGCTCGCACCGGGCCCGACGTGCTCGCGGTGATCTGCGCTCTGATGGACCTGGTCGACAGCGACCGCGTCGACCTGCTCGATCTTGATCGGGCCGGTCCAGTGGCACGCCAGCACGCACTAGTGCCCGGCGAGCCCCTGTACGAGTACCGACCGGGCGAATTCGCTCGGCAGCAGATGCGGGCCACCGGGCAGCGGTTGGGCACCGAATGGATGCGGCGCCTGGACCTCGCGTTGATGGCAGGTCGCCCATGACGCCTCGGCGTTTAGACCCGTCGATCGTCCAGGCCAGGCTGTCGGTCATGCGAGGCCTCCTCGATGATCTCGCCGAAGTCGATGCAGCGGGCGAGCCGCCGCTGGCCGACAACCGGATGCTGCGACACGGCGTCGAGCGCATCCTCACCCAGCTCGTCGAGGTCGCCACCACCATCAACGAGCACGTCGCCGGCGCCCGCCTGCAGCGCGTCGCCACCTCCTATCGGGAGTCATTCGAGCTCGCCGAGGAATGCGGCCTGATCGACAAGCAGCTGCGCGACGATCTGCTTCCCTCAGTGGGCATGCGTAATGTCTTGGTGCACGAGTACCTCGAAATAGACCTGCAGAAGGTCGTATTGGCAGTACCACTGGCCCTGAGCTGCTACCGCCGCTACGTGCAACAGGTCGCCGCTTTCGTGATCCGCGTCGACTAGGCCGTGGCTCATGTCCTGTCGTCGCCGAGTTCGACGTGACGGCTTCCCCGTTCGCGGCGGACAACCATGGTGTCGAACTGGGCGACGCGCGACACCGGTCGGCCGCTCGGCGACCTCGTCTGGTCCTCCCCCACGGCTTGTCTACCGAGATCACGGCTGCCGGCCAGGTGCTGGGGGGTCAGAAAGGGGGCGCGCCATCGCCAGGGTTGGGTTCGGGCGGCGGTTCCGGCTCGGGGTCGGGTGGCGTGTCTTCCCAGATTTGGGTGTCTTCCCAGCCGTCGTCTGGGGGAGTGATGACCGGCCAGGGTGGTTGGTCGGGCTCAATGGGATCGGGTAGCGGTTCGATGATGACCGGTGGTGGGCGGTGGTAGGTGTGACCCAGGCGGCTGGTCCAGTGGAAGGCACCCGGTTTGGGCTGGTGCAGTGTCCAGCCACCTTCGTGTTTGAGTCGATGGTCGTGTCGGCAGATGTTGCCCAGGTTGGCGTCGGTGGTGGGGCCGTGTTTGGCGTGGTCAAGGGTGTGGTCTTTGTCAGTGGTGTGTGCGGTAGCGCGGCAGCCGATCATGGCGCAGTACCGGTCGCGGATCTCCAGTTCGCGGCGTAGCGCGGCTCCGGGGAGGCGCCGGGCGGCGTCGGTGCGATAGCGGTCCTGGTGGAGGTGGTTGTCGAGTTGGCGGGTCAGGTCGAGGACAACGGCGGCCCAGCCTTGCGCTGCGGTGGGATCGACGGCTAGGTCGCGGAGTTGCTCGGTGGGTGCCTGGAGCTCGACGATGGCCCGGCAGGCGGCGGAGCGCGGCGGACTGCCGGCTGGGCGGGTCGTGGTGGTAGCGCTGTGGGTCAGCCGCCCGTGTTCGTCGGTGAGAGTAAAGCGCCACTGCGCGCTGCCCAGGGTGGCGGTGAGTTCGCGGGCCAGTTCAGCATGCACGGGCCCCCAGCCGGCGAGTTCGGCTGGGTACCGGTCGCGGCCGAGCAGGGTGGACAACCGCACCCGCAATTCCATCCCCACCCCGCTACGAACCGGTTGGCTGGGCACGTCACCGGGCACCGAGGACTTGCTGTCAGCTCCAGCGCTCTCACTGTCGTCCGGTCCGCTGTCGTCCGGTCCGCTGTCGTCCGGACCATTACCGTCGGCACCATTGCCGCGAGGTCCGCCGTCTGGTACGCCATCGTCGGGTCTGTCGTCGCCATTGTTGTTCCGCGGGTCGGCGTCCGGGGTCGAAACAGTAGTGAGAAGGTCGATTATTGCGGCGTCATCGAGGCCGGAGTAGGTGCCGTCGGTCATGCCGAGGAACAGATCGGCGCGGATGTGGTCGAGGGGTCGGGGGTCACCGGCGCGTTTGGCGGTTTTGGCGAGGGCGTCGATGTGTCCGCTGGCCGCGGCGACCCGGTCCAGGGGAAGGTTGTAGCCAGTGAGGTTCGCGGATCCGTCGGGATTGCGGTAGCCGACGACTTTGCGTTCGGCGATGGCTTGTTCGTAGCGGCGGCGCGCCCAGTCGGGATCGATGGAGATGGCGAGCTTTTTGAGCTGTTCGATCAGTTGCCCGGTGGTCAGCTTCCGGACTCGGGGCAGCAACGTCGCACACACCGCGCGGGCTTGGTCGTCGGACAGACCGGCGGTCCACTCGGAGAAGACTCGGGCGCGTGGCTCATCAAGTTGCCCTGCGTCCATCGCGGCGTGGACTTCGGGTAGCCGGGTGAGCAGGTCGTGGGCGAGCCAGAACTGGTTGTCGGCGGCGCGGCGGGTCAGCATGAGGGCGGCGCGGATTTCATCGGCGGAGAACTCATCCGGTGCCATCCGGCTCAGTTCATCACCGGCGCCGCACGTTCCGACTTCCACCATCGCGGTCATTACCCGGGCCCGTTCGTGGTTAGCTTGCCGGTACTGGGCTTTGAGGACCTCCACGCAGTCGAAACCCGACAACCGGGAGAGTTCAATACCGGCCAGAACGCATGCCAACTCCGGGCCCGGCGCAATACTCGCCAGGTCCTGCGGAATCAACTGCCGGACGCTCATGAACAACACGCTACAACACGACCCTGACAACGCCGGGGCATCGAACACGAGCGCAGAGAAAGAATCGGGCAGAAAACGTCGGCGACCTACGGCCGGGGCTGCCAATGCGTGGTACAAGCTTGCATCGACCGATCGCGACGAACACGCGTCGAAGTTAATTGGCCGAGCAGCACCGTGACACTGGTCGGAGACGCCATCCACAGCATATCGCCGGTCGGTGGGCTCGGCGGCAACGCTGCGCTACGGGACGCCAATTTACTCTGTGCAACCCTGACCGCGGTCCGCGACGGGCAGGCTCCGCTGGTGCCGGCACTGCACCGGTACGAAGTCGAGCTGCGTGGCTGCAGCCCCTGCCGAGCAACCGCCTCACGGTGGCCGGTTCCCGGGCCTGGTTCCGGGCCTGCAACGCCGTTCCCTCGCTCAGCCGCTGAACCTGCCATACCGGGTGCAGGCGCGACCGCGGGCGTGGGAACGTTCTTGAGACAGTGAGACAGGGCTGCCTGTATGGCTGCTCCGCCGATATGCTGCCCGAATAGGGGGTTCGGGATCACGTTTTCATGAGTGTCGGCAGCGGTAGGTTCTGCGGTGGGACGGCGCTGGCCAACCGCCTGCGGAGCAGGCGGCGAGCTACCGCCCCATCCCAGCCCTGCCAGAGTCCCAGTCCCTGCCAGAGTCGCAGTCCCTGCCAGAGTCGCAGCCGCTAGAGCCGAGGATTCGCCGATGAGTGCACTGCCCGCTGACTTCTTCACCAAGCCGGTCTCCGAGGTCGACCCCGAGATCGCCGCGGTGCTCGCCAACGAGCTTGCCCGCCAGGAGAACACCCTGGAGATGATCGCTTCGGAGAACTTCGTGCCGCAGGCCGTGCTGGACTGCCAGGGCTCGGTGCTCACCAACAAGTACGCGGAGGGCTACCCGGGACGGCGGTACTACGGGGGTTGCGAGTACGTCGACGTGGCCGAGCAACTGGCCATCGACCGGGCAAAGGAGCTGTTCGGCGCCGAGCACGCCAACGTGCAGCCGCACAGCGGCGCTTCGGCCAACGCCATCGTCTACAGCGCGCTGATGGAACACGGCGACACGTTCCTGGGGATGAAGCTCGACCACGGCGGGCACCTCACCCACGGCATGAGGATCAACTTCTCCGGGCTGAACTACAACGTGGTGCCCTACGGGGTGGACCGGGAAACCTCGCGGGTGGACATGGACGAACTCCACCGGCTGGCCAAGGAACACCGGCCGAAGATGATCCTCGCCGGCTGGTCGGCCTACCCCCGCCAGCTCGACTTCGCCCGTTTCCGGGAGATCGCCGACGAGGTGGGTGCCTACCTGTTCGTCGACATGGCGCACTTCGCCGGCCTGGTCGCCGCCGGAGAGCACCCCAGCCCGGTGCCCTACGCCGACGTCGTCAGCACGACGATCCACAAGACGCTGGGCGGGCCGCGCAGCGGAATGATCCTCTGCAAGGAGGAGTTCAAGAAGAAGATCAACTCTCGGACGTTCCCCGGTTGGCAAGGCGGCCCGCTGATGCATGTGATCGCCGCGAAGGCGGTGGCGCTGAAAATCGCCGCGTCCGAGGAGTTCCGGGAGCGCCAGCGGCGCACCCGCGCCGGCTCCAGGGCAATCGCCGAGGAGATGCTCGGCGGCGGGCTCAACGTCCTCACCGGCGGCACCGACGTCCACCTGGTACTCGCGGACCTGCGGGAATCCCCGCTGGACGGCAAGCAGGCCGAGGACCGGCTCGCCGAGATCGGGGTCACGGTCAATCGCAACGCGGTACCCTTCGACCCCCGACCGCCGGCCGTCGCGTCCGGCCTGCGGATCGGGGCCGCCCCGCTGGCCACCCGGGGTCTGCAGGAAAGCGATTTCCGGGAGATCGGCAAGATCATCACCGAAGCACTCACCGGTGAGCTCGACGAAACCAAACGAGCGTCGCTGGGCGAGCGCACCCGCGTGCTGGCCAAGCGCTACCCGCTCTATCCCCAGCTCGCACCCCACTCTGAAGGGCGGTGACGGGCATGGCTAATGGACCCACGCACCTGTTCATTCCCGGTCCGACCAACGTCCCGGACGCGGTGCGCGGCGCGATGAACGTACCGATGCAGGACCACCGGGCGCCGGATTTCCCCGAGCTGACGCTGCCGCTGTTCGCAGACCTCAAGACGGTCTTCGCCAACGAAACCGGCCGGGTGGTCATGTACCCCTCCTCCGGGACCGGGGCGTGGGAGGCGGCGATCACCAACACCCTCAACCGGGGCGACCGGGTGTTGATGTCGAGTTTCGGTCAGTTCTCCCAGCTCTGGGCCACTATGGCGCAGCGGCTCGGCCTCGACGTCATCTGCGTCGAGCGGGAGTGGGGTGAGGGCGTCCCATTGGAGGACTACGCGCGACACCTCGGTGAGGACAAGACCATCAAGGGCGTTTTCGCCTGTCACAACGAGACCGCTACCGGGGTGACCTCCGACATCGCGGGTGTCCGCGCGGTGATGGACGCGGCCGGCTCGGACGCGCTGCTGTACGTCGACGCGGTGTCGTCACTGGCCTCGATCCCGTTCGAACAAGAGGCCTGGGGCGTTGACCTGGCGGTGAGCGGCTCGCAGAAGGGCTTGATGATGCCCGCCGGGATGTCTCTGCTCGGGGTCAGCGCCAAGGCGTTGGAGGCGCATAGGTCCTCGACGATGCAGCGCTGCTACTTCGACTTCGAGGACATGCTCGCAAGCAATGATCTCGGCTATTTCCCTTACACCCCGTCCACCCCGATGCTGCACGGCCTGCGGGCAGCGCTGGACCTGCTGTTCGACGAGGGCCTGCCGCAGGTGTTCGCTCGCCATCGCCGGCTCGCCGAGGGGGTCCGGTGCGGGGTCGACGCCTTGGGCCTGTCGTTGTGTGCGCTGGAGCCGAAGTGGTATTCCGACACCGTCACGGCCATTCGCACCCCGGAGGGCGTGGACTCCACGGAGGTCTGCCGGATCGCTTACCACCGCTACCGCACGTCGTTCGGAGGGGGCCTGTCCAAGGTGGCGGGCAAGGTGTTCCGGATCGGCCACCTCGGACATCTCAACGAGGTGATGTGCCTCGCCGCGCTGGCCAGTGCCGAGATGTCGCTGGCCGATGCCGGGGCCAAGATCGAGCTCGGGGCCGGCGTCGCGGCAGCCCAGGACTACTACCGCAGCGCGACCGCAGCGTTGGAAGCCGACTCGGGCCCCCAAGGAGGAGCCAGTTGAGCCACACCCTTCATCCGATGCGTCAGCCCCGGTTGCAACGCAGTGAACTAGCGGTACCGGGATCGAACACCAGCTTCATCGACAAGGCGGCGGACAGCGCGGCAGATTTCGTGTTCCTCGACTTGGAGGACGCGGTAGCGCCCGCGGACAAGGAACAGGCCCGCCGCAATGTCGTCGAGGCACTGCGCGACATCGATTGGGCGGCCAAAGGCAAGACGGTGTCGGTGCGAATCAATGGGCTGGATACGCACTACATGTATCGCGACGTCATCGACGTGATGGAGCAGGCGGGTGACCGGGTGCACACCATCCTGGTACCCAAGGTCGGGGTGCCCGCGGATCTGTACTGTGTGGAAGCCCTCATCAACCAAATCGAGCAGGCCAAGGGCTACCCTAACAAGGTCGGTATCGAGGCGCTGATCGAGACCGCGCTGGGAATGGCGAATGTGGAAGCCATCGCGAGCAGCCCCGGCCGGTTGGAGGCGCTGCATTTCGGGGTGGCCGACTATGCCGCGAGCAACCGGGCCCGCACGGTGAGCATCGGTGGTCTCAACCCGGACTACCCCGGTGATCAGTGGCATTTCGCGCTGTCCCGGATGATCGTGGCCTGCCGGGCTTATGGGCTGCGCCCGATCGACGGCCCGTTCGGCGACTTCTCCGATCCCGACGGCTTCCGCGCCGGTGCACGGCGGGCGGCCGCGCTGGGCGCCGAGGGTAAGTGGGCGATCCATCCCAGCCAGGTTGCGCTGGCCAACGAGGTGTTCAGCCCGCCGGCGGCGGAGGTCGACCGAGCGCAGCGGATCATCGAAGCGCTGCGCCAGGCCGCGGCGCAGGGTAAGGGCGCCGCGGCGGTGGATGGCAAGATGATCGACGCCGCCTCGGAGCGGATGGCCCAGACTGTGATCGCGATGGACGAGGCGATCCGGACCGCCGCCGCGAGCCGGGCCTGAGAGGGGCTGGGCGTGGACATTCACGAATATCAGGCCAAGGAGATCCTGGCCCGCTTCGGGGTACCGATCCCCCGGGGCGGGCTGGCCTACAACCCTGAGCAGGCGTCCTACCGGTGCACCGAGATCGGCGGGTCGGCCTGGGTGGTCAAGGCGCAGATACACGCCGGCGGCCGCGGCGAAGCCGGCGGGGTGAAGGTGTGCCATTCCGACCGTGATGTCCAAGACGTCGCGAACAACATGTTCGGCCGGCGGTTGGTCACCAAGCAGTCCGGGCCGCGGGGCAAGCTGATTTACCGGGTCTACGTCGAGGAAGCCACCGACATCGCCCGCGAGTTGTATTTCTGCATCATGCTGGACCGCCGCATCGAGCGGGTCTGCATCCTCACCTCCGCCGCGGGTGGCATGGAGATCGAGGAGCTCGCGGCCACCAAGCCCGAAGCGCTGGTGCGCACCACGATCGATCCCGCAGCCGGGTTTCTCGAGTTCCAGGCGCGGGAGATCGCCTTCGCGCTGGGCCTGGCACCGGCGCAGCTCGCCGAGGCCAGCCGGATCTTCCGCCGCGCCTACCGGGCCTTCCGGGACCTCGACGCCACCATGCTGGAGATCAACCCGCTGGCGGTGACGAGCAAGGGCGACATCATCGCGCTGGACGCCAAGATGTCCTTCGACGACAACGCCCTGTTTCGCCACCTCGACATCTCCGAGCTGCGCGACCGCAGCCAGGAAGACGCCAGGGAGAGCCACGCCGCCGACCGTGGGCTGGCCTACGTCGGCCTCGACGGCGACATCGGCTGCATGATCAACGGTGCGGGCCTGGCCATGGCGACCATGGATATGATCAAAGTCGCAGGCGGGGAGCCGGCGAACTTCCTGGACATCGGTGGCGGCGCGTCGCCAGAGCGGGTCCTCAAGGCCTTTCGCGCGGTACTGCAGGACACCAAGGTCAAAACGATGTTGATCAACATCTTCGCTGGCATCAACCGCTGCGACTGGGTTGCCGAGGGCATCGTGGCCGCGTTCAAGGAGCTCGACGTCAAGATCCCGGTGGTGGTGCGGCTGGCCGGCACGCACGTCGATCTCGGGCATCAGATCCTGCGAGACTCCGGATTGCCCATCATCACCGCGGACACCTTGGCCGAGGCGGCCCACAAGGCCGTCGCCGTCGTGGGCACTGTCGGTGCCAGCGCCTGACGTTGTGGAGGGTCTCGGAAAAACATGGCCATCCTGATCGACGAGCACACCCGCGTGGTGGTGCAGGGCATCACCGGCCGCATCGGGCGCTTCCACACCGAAGAGATGATCGACTACGGCACCAGCGTGGTCGCCGGCGTTACTCCTGGCAAGGGCGGCGAGCAGGTGCTGGACCGTCCGGTGTTCAACACCGTGAAAGACGCCGTGGCCGAAACCGGGGCGAGTGCGTCGATCGTGTTCGTGCCGCC
>QHBZ01000328.1 GCA_003244055.1 Pseudonocardiales bacterium
CAAGTACGCGATGCACGCGTTCGGGGCGCAGTTCGTCGAGGCGAGGGTGCACGCTGACACCGGCGAGATCCGGGTGCCGCGACTGCTCGGGGTGTTCGCCGCGGGCCGGATCATCAACCCGCGCACGGCGCGCTCGCAGTTCATCGGCAGCATGACGATGGGCCTGTCGATGGCCCTGCACGAGCAAAGCGTGCTCGACCCGCGATTCGGCCACGTGGTCAACCACGACTTCGCCGACTACCACATCAGCGCATGTGCGGACATCGGCGACGTGCAGGCGCACTGGATCGACGAGTACGACCCGCACGTCAACGCGATGGGTTCGAAGGGAATAGGCGAGATCGGGATCGTGGGCACCGTCGCGGCGGTGGTCAACGCGGTGCACCACGCCACCGGAGTCCGGGTGCGCGACCTCCCGGTCACCCTGGACAAGGTGCTCGCCCAGCTAACACCCAACTGAGCGCGGATCGTCATTGCGCTTTGTCTACTAATGCCAGGAAGCGGTGCAGCACTCGGTTGAATTCCGCGGCCCGCTCCAGATTCGGCATGTGGGCCGCACCGTCGATGACCGCCAGGGTTGCCTGTGGGATGAGTCGCGCCATGAATTCCGCGACAGCGACCGGGGTGAACTCATCATCCCGGCCGACCACGACTAACGCGGGCACCGACGTTCGGGCTAAGAGATTTGTGTAGTCGGGGCGTTCAGCACGGCTCCGTAGCGCCGCCGCCGCACCTTCGGGAGATGTCCGGAGCATCATGGCTAGGACGTGTTCGGCCACGGCGGGCAGCGCGGTGATGTTGTCCGGCGCCACCATCTTGGCCAGCACCTCCTCCGCGTAGCCACGCATGCCCGCACGAAGCAGCCGGTCGGCCTGATCGTGGCGGGCTCTCCGGCCCTCTTCGGTCTCGGCCTGGCAGAAGGTGTCTGCGAGTACAAGGGCGCGGACCCGATCTGGGAACAGCCGGTAGAACTCCATCACGATCTGACCGCCCATGGACAGGCCACCCAGAACGACGTCATCCAACTGAAGGTGGCCCAGTAGTGCGGCGATGTCGCTGGCAAAGGTCTTCCAGGCCATGGTGCCCGGGGTCACGCCGCTCTCGCCGTAACCGCGCAGATCTGGAGCGATCACCCGCCAGCCCGAGACGGAGAAATCTATGATCTGCGGTGCCCACATGGAGCGGTCGAACGGATGGCCATGAATCAACACCAACGGTGCGCCAGCACCCTCGTCGTCATATCCGACGGTGATCCCGTTCACCGAAGCGGTAGCCACTGAATTGTCACCTCTCAGCCGGTGGAACGGTCACCAGGGATTCGCTCGAGGTAAGTGTGATCAGGGCGGACGAACCCGAATTGTTCGTATAGGCCGTGGGCATCGGCCGTATGCAAGGTCCATCGGAAGCTGACCCCAGGACCGCATTCGATCATGACACGAACGAGTTTCTTACCCAGTCCCTGACGCCGCGCGGTTTTCACGATGTAGGTGTCGGCGAGGTAAGCGAACGCGATTCCGTCGGAAATGGCGCGGGCGAAGCCGACCATCCGCCCATCGCCGGTCGCATCGTAAACACCAACCACCCGCCAGGCTGAATCCAGTTGCCGTTCCACGTCCTGCCGGGTCCGCCACCTACCCCAGTACGCCTGCGAGGACAGGAACGACCACACCGCATCCCGATCAACGCGTGTCGGCTCGTCGTCGAGCTGGTAGGTCCCGAACTCAATGACCATGCGACTGACGGTGCCAGATGTACCCCGAGAGCGCAGACGATGGCAGTCGAGCGTCCCTGCCGGTCGACTACGACAGTGACCCGGCTCGGTTCGTGGCCAACCAGGCCGCCACTGCGCGGTTCTCTGCGGTGAGCGACGTACATGTGCTAGCGGAGGAACGGCTGGCCTCGATCGAGGCCGCGCCGGTTCTTGACCTCGGCGGCGGCAACGGCACACTGGTTCACCTCGTCGCCGACCGCGGGATAAGGACTGTCGTGCTCGACCAGGCGGCTTACGTCGACCAGGCACCATGGCCTCACCATGGCCAGCCGTCCGCGCCGACGCCGCCCGGCGAGGTAAGCGAGGCATCTCCGTTGAACCAATTCATATGAAAGGGGGATAAGGGAGCCGGGCTTGCATGAGCGCGGCGTCCCTGACTCCGAATGACAGACGTCCAGGGGAAGGTGGAGGCTGGTTTCCGGGCGGTGGCGGACGCGTTCGCCGCCAACTTTGCCGAGTACGGCGAGGTGGGGGCGGCGTGCTGCGTGTATGTCGAGGGACGCCGAGTTGTCGACCTTTGGGGTGGTGTCGCCTCCCCCGACAGCGGGCGCGAGTGGGAGGCGGACACCCCGGTCATCGTGTTTTCCTCGACCAAGGGAGCGACGACGGTGTGCGTGCACCTGCTGGCCCAGCGTGGCGCGCTCGATCTTGACGCACCGATCGCCAGCTACTGGCCCGACTTCGCAGCGGAGGGCAAAGGGGCGGTGCCGCTGCGTTGGGCGTTGTCGCACCGCGCTGGCGTGCCTGCGGTGGACGCCCCGGTCACCCTCGATGACGTCCTCGGCTGGGACCGGGTGGCCGCCGCAGTAGCCGCGCAGCAGCCCGAGTGGGAGCCGGGAAGCGCGCACGGCTACCACGCCCGCAGCTTCGGCTGGATATTGGGCGAGGTGGTGCGGCGGGTGACCGGCCGCTCGATCGGCCGGTTCTTCGCCGAGGAGGTGACCGGTCCCCTCGGACTGGACTGGTGGATCGGGCTTCCGCCGGCTGTCGAGCCTCGGATCGCCACCATTCTTGGCCCCGAGCCGCCCGCCGATCCCGCGGTCCGCGAGTTGATGGACCAGATGATGGGGCCAGGTACGCTGCTGGGCCGGGTGATGAGCGGGCCGTCTGGCCTGTTCGCCTACGACGACCGTTGGAACACCCGCCCGTTCCTGGCGGCCGAGATGCCGTCGTCTAACGGTGTCGCGTCAGCCCGGGCGATGGCCCACATGTATGCGGCGACCATCGGGGAGGTTGACGGAGTGCGGCTCCTCGACACGGCCACCGTGGACCTGGCCCGGTCGGTGCAGAGCGACGATATCGATCGGGTGCTCGGGGTGCCCACGCGCTTCGGGCTCGGCTTCGCACTGACCCCGGTGCTCGGATCCTCGTGTTCCCCCAGCGCGTTCGGCCATCCGGGGGCCGGCGGTTCGCTCGGGTTCGCCGATCCGGAGCGGGGCGTCGCTTTTGGCTACGTCATGAATCGGATGAAGCTCGGGATTGCCGGAGATGAGCGATCCGACTGCTTGGTCCGGGCGGTGTACGAGTCATTGTGAGGTTCAGCCGAATGCCGATTTGCTTGCTTCAGGTGCCTTGCGGCGCCGGTCAGGCGTGGCGCTTGGTGAGCGCGACGAGGTAACGGCAGGTCTCGCGGGTCAGGTTGATGAACGAGCATGGTGCCGGAGGGCCGAGCTGAAGGCAGTCGCCAGTGGCGAGGTCGTGCTCGGTGTCGCCCTCGCGGAAGCGCAGATGGCCCTCAAGCATCCAGATCTGCTGGTGGATGAAGGCGTAGGCGTCAGTGGGGTAGAAGATCTCAGTTCCGGCGGGCAGATAGACCTCGACGAGCTCGAGCGGCCGGCCGGTGGCCGGCGACACCGCGCGACGACGGTAGCCGGTGTCGGGATCGGTCCATGTCGGCTGGTCCGCGGCGCGTACGAGTCGCCGGTCGTCGCCTTCGGCGCGGGCCACCAGCTCGGACAGCGTCATGCCCAGCGCCCCCGACAGGCGCCCAAGGAGAGCGGCGGTGGGTTGCGCCTCGCCGCGTTCAACCTTGCCGATCATCGCCCGGGAGACGCCAGAGCGCTCGGCGAGGTCGCTGGCCGAGAGCCCGCGGGCGAGCCGGGCGGCGCGCAACGTCGCGGCGAGGGACGCGGAGAGCCGATCCAACATGGTTGTCACTATAGAGGCACTCATGGCTACTATCGTTGCCATGAGTGCCGGGCGCCTGAACGTTCGAGATGCGTCGGAGCGTGACGCCGAGGCGTGCGGGGCGATCTACGCCCCGCACGTCACCGACACCGCGATCACGTTCGAGACCGAAACTCCGCTGCCCGCGGCGATGGCCGTGCGCATCGCTACCGCCCTGCGAACGCACGCGTGGGTCGTGCTCGAGGACCAGGGCCGCGTCGTGGGCTACGCCTACGGCGGTCCGTTCAACTCGCGCGCGGCGTATCGCTGGTCGTGCGAGGTCAGCGTCTACCTTGAGCGCGGCCGGCGGCGTACCGGCGGTGGTCGCGCGCTCTACGGCGCGCTCTTCGACCGTCTGGCCGAGCGAGGCTTCCGAACCGCCGTCGCTGGCATGACGCTGCCGAACGACGCGAGCGTCGGCCTGCACCGCGCCATGGGGTTCGAGCCCGTCGGAACCTACCCGCGCATCGGCTGGAAGCACGGCACCTGGCACGACGTCGCCTGGGTCCAGAGGACGATCGCCACGGGCCAAGACCCGCCCGCCGAGCCCCGGTGACGTAGCCGTGACCGTGGCGACGCTAGCCACAGGGTGATCGGATCATTACCGTTCGGGTCACGATCTCGGCGTGGAGGTGGTCGTGATGGCTGTCGGTTTCCTGGCCCGCTCTCGCATCGTCGCACCCGCCGGCTGGAGTCGCTGGCTGGT
>QHBZ01000329.1 GCA_003244055.1 Pseudonocardiales bacterium
GTCGACGCGCTGTTCGACAACGGTCGCCGTGGCCGTCCGGTGACCGGCCCCGGAAACCGTCCGCTGAAGTCGCTGTCTGATCTGCTCAAGGGAAAGCAGGGCCGGTTCCGGCAGAACCTGCTCGGCAAGCGGGTCGACTACTCCGGCCGCTCGGTCATCGTGGTCGGCCCACAACTCAAGCTGCACCAGTGTGGCCTGCCCAAGCAGATGGCGCTGGAGCTGTTCAAGCCGTTCGTGATGAAGCGCCTGGTCGATCTCAACCACGCGCAGAACATCAANNNAAGTCCGCCAAGCGGATGGTGGAACGGCAGCGCTCGCAGGTGTGGGACGTCCTTGAAGAGGTCATCACCGAGCACCCCGTGTTGCTGAACCGGGCGCCTACCCTGCACCGTCTGGGTATCCAGGCCTTCGAGCCGCAACTGGTCGAGGGCAAGGCGATTCAGCTGCACCCACTGGTCTGCGAGGCGTTCAACGCAGACTTCGACGGTGACCAGATGGCGGTGCACCTGCCGCTGTCGGCCGAAGCGCAGGCCGAGGCGCGGATCCTGATGCTGTCCAGCAACAACATCCTGTCCCCGGCCTCGGGTCGTCCGCTGGCTATGCCCCGGCTGGACATGGTAACCGGGCTGTATCACCTCACCAAGCTCCGCGAAGGAGACACCGGTGAGGGTCGCTCGTTCTCCTCGCCGGCCGAGGCGTTGATGGCGCTGGACCGCGGCACGATTGCGCTGCAGGCCAAAATCCGAGTCCGGCTGCGCAACGTGGTCCCGCCCGTCGCCGAGCAGGCCCACTTGAAGGAGAGCCAGGGCTGGGAACCGGGAGCGGCGTGGATAGCGGACACCACCGTGGGTCGGGTGCTGTTCAACGATCTGTTGCCTGAAGACTACCCGTACATCAACGACATCCTGCCCAAGAAGCGCCAGGCTGCGATCGTCAACGACCTCGCCGAGCGGTACCCGATGGTTTCCGTCGCTCAGACCCTGGACAAGCTTAAGGATGCCGGGTTCCACTGGGCTACCCGCTCCGGGGTGACGCTGTCCAGCTCCGACGTGGTGGTGCCAGCCGCCAAGCAGCAGATCCTCGACCAGTACGAGGCCAAGGCCGACCTGGTGGAGAAGCGTTACCAGCGGGGCGTGCTCTCGCACGACGAGCGCAACGGCGAGCTGGTGAAGATCTGGTCGCAGGCCACCGACGAGGTCGCCAAGGCGATGGAGGCGAACTTCCCGGAGGACAACCCGGTCTTCACGATCGTGTCGTCTGGGGCGGCCGGGAACATGACCCAGGTCCGGTCTCTGGCCGGGATGCGTGGCCTGGTCTCCAACCCCAAGGGCGAGTACATCCCGCGCCCGATCAAGCACAACTTCCGCGAGGGCCTGTCCGTGCTGGAGTACTTCATCGCCACGCACGGCGCCCGCAAGGGACTGGCTGACACAGCATTGCGGACCGCCGACTCCGGGTACCTGACCCGGCGCCTGGTGGATGTCTCGCAGGACGTCATCGTGCGGGAGAACGACTGCGGCACCGAGCGCGGCATCCAGATGCCGGTCACCGAAGCCGGACAGGGTGGCCGGGCGATCCGGCATCGCTACGTGCAGACCAGCGTGTACGCGCGCTGCGCGGCGGAGGACGTGCTGGATGGCTCCGGCTCGGTGGTCATGCCTCGCGGGGCGGACCTGGGCGATCCCGCAATCGACACGCTGGTGGCCGCCGGCGTCCGGCGGGTCAAGGTGCGCTCGGTACTGACCTGCGAGTCCGCCAACGGTGTGTGCGCGATGTGCTATGGCCGGTCGATGGCCACCGGCAAGCTCGTCGACGTGGGTGAGGCGGTCGGCATCGTGGCCGCCCAGTCCATCGGTGAGCCCGGCACGCAGCTGACGATGCGTACCTTCCACCAGGGTGGGATCGCCGGCGAGGACATCACCACCGGCCTACCCCGGGTTCAGGAGTTGTTCGAGGCCCGGGTGCCCAAGGGCATGGCGCCGATCGCCGATGCCGACGGTCGAGTGCGCGTCGAGGACGGCGAGAAGTTCTGGAAGATCACCATCATTCCGGACGACGGCAGCGAGGAGATCGTCTACGAGAAGCTGTCCAAGCGGCAGCGGCTCGCGGTGATCACCATCGACGGTACTGAGCGGCCGCTGGCTGACGACGACCACGTCACCGTCGGGCAGAAGCTGCTCGAGGGTGTGGTGGACCCGCACGAGGTGCTTCGCGTGATGGGACCACGGGAGGTGCAGCTGCACCTGGTTCGCGAGGTCCAGCAGGTGTACCGGTCGCAGGGTGTCGACATCCACGACAAGCACATCGAGGTCATCGTTCGGCAGATGCTGCGCCGGGTGACGATCATCGACTCGGGCGCTACCGAGTTCCTGCCCGGTGGGCTGGCCGAGCGTGGTGAGTTCGAGTCGGAGAACCGCCGGGTGGTCGCCGAGGGCAGCGAACCCGCCTCCGGCCGGCCTGTCCTGATGGGGATCACCAAGGCGTCGCTGGCGACCGAGTCGTGGTTGTCCGCGGCATCATTCCAGGAGACGACCAAGATCCTCACCGATGCGGCGATCCAGGGTAAGAGCGACAAGCTGCTCGGTCTGAAAGAGAATGTGATCATCGGTAAGTTGATCCCGGCGGGCACCGGGATCAACCGGTACCGCAACATCGAGGTGCAGCCGACCGAGGAGGCGCGGGCCGCGGCGTACGCGATCCCGTCCTACGACGATGGCTACTACTCGCCTGACGTGTTCGGTACCGGAACCGGCGCAGCCGTCCCCTTGGACGACTACGACTTCGGTCGCGACTACCGCTGACACCGGTTAACGACCTCACGGCCGAGGGTTGGTCCTTGAAGAGCCACCAACGGCGGGCGTTACGTCCCAGTCGGCGAATACCGCAGCGGTATCGGCGCCGGGCTGCGGGGGCGGGGTCGGCGGATCCGGGGACGTTCGGGAGAACCGCGGTGCTGGGGCGGCCTGGGGGATCCCGCCGATGGTGATGAGGGTGCCGCGGGCCGCGATGTGCGGGTGCGCGGGCACCTCGGCGAACGACAGTACCGGTGCCACGCAGGCGTCGGTTCCGTCGAAGACCGCCACCCACTCATCGCGGCTGCGGCCGGCAAAGGTGTCGGTGAACCGCTGGCGCAGCACCGGCCAACCTGCATGGTCGAGTTGCCCGGGCAGGTCCTCGCCATTGAGTCCAAGGCCCTGCAGCAGCGCCTCGTAGAACTGCGGTTCCAGCGCTCCGACAGCGACGTAGCGATCGTCGGCGCAGGCGTAGGTGTCATAAAACGGAGCGCCCGAGTCGAGCAGGTTGCTGCCGCGCTGGTCACTCCACCGTCCACAAGCGCGCAACGACCAGAACATCTGGGTCAGCGCGCTGACGCCGTCCACCATGGCGGCGTCGACGACCTGACCGGCACCGGAGCGGTCCCGCTCCCACAGCGCGGCCAGCACTCCGAGCACCAGGAACATCGAGCCACCGCCGAAGTCCCCGACCAGGTTCAGCGGCGGCACCGGTTTGGCCCCTGCGTTCCCGATGGCATTCAGCGCGCCGGACAGGGCGATGTAGTTGATGTCGTGACCGGCCCGATCGGCCAGCGGGCCATCCTGCCCCCATCCCGTCATCCGGGCGTACACCAGCCGCGGGTTGCGGGCGTGGCAGTCTGCCGGACCGACACCTAGCCGCTCGGTGACACCGGGACGCAGGCCCTCGATCAGTACGTCGGCCCGTTCCACGAGCCGCAGCGTCGTCTCGAGTCCGGCGGGGTCCTTCAGGTCAAGCATTATCGAGCGGCGGCCACGGAGCATCTGATCGTCGGCGGTCGGGGCGAGCTGCAGCAGCTGCTTGCCTTTGGATGGCCGTTCGATCCGTACTACGTCGGCTCCCAGATCCGCCAGCAGCATCGCCGCATGGGGGCCTGGGCCGATCCCGGCTAGCTCGACCACTCGCAGCCCGTGAAGCGGACCCGGCATGGCTGGCTCCTCATCTTCGCTGGTCATCAACGGCCGGCGAGGTCGTGGAATGCCTGAATCAGGGTAGGCGTTGAAGTACGTGCCGGCAGGTCATGCTCCACGTGCGAGGTAGTTCTCGACCCCGTTTTGACCTTCGGTAAGTCGCCCAGGTATCCTTACTGTCGGTCCCGACTCCGGTCGGGCCGCTCTGTATGCCTGTTGGCGGTGCACCGCTGGTGGTGTTGGTCGAAAGGCCCACCGCCTGGCGGATCTGGCGCCGGTGCCGCCCAGCTCCCGTCGGGTTTATACCCGACCGAGCGGCTGGGCTCACAGCGACACGCCCGACCTCGGGATACGGAGTAACCCGCTGCGGAGCACGTCGTGACCGGCAGGTAACGCAGCACCGGACAGCAGCAGATGACGCAGTAGCGCAGCACCAGATGACGCAGCACATGACAGAGAGCAAGCCGGAAGACGACGAAAGCTGGTCCATGCCTACCATCCAGCAGCTGGTCCGCAAGGGCCGCGAGGACAAGCTCGCGAAGACCAAGACTGCAGCGCTGAAGGGGAGCCCTCAGCGGCGCGGAGTGTGCACCCGGGTTTACACGACGACCCCGAAGAAGCCGAACTCGGCGCTGCGCAAGGTTGCCCGCGTGCGCCTGACCAGCCAGGTCGAGGTCACGGCTTACATTCCGGGTGAGGGTCACAACCTCCAGGAGCACTCCATCGTCCTGGTGCGCGGTGGTCGAGTGAAGGACCTGCCCGGTGTTCGCTACAAGATCATCCGTGGATCGCTGGACACGCAGGGTGTGAAGGGCCGCAAGCAGGCCCGTAGTCGGTACGGCGCGAAGAAGGAGAAGGGCTGATGCCTCGCAAGGGTCCCGCCCCGAAGCGACCGCTGCACTCCGACCCCGTCTACGGAGCGCCGATCGTCACTCAGCTCGTCAACAAGGTCCTCGTCCGGGGCAAGCGCTCGGTGGCCGAGAAGATTGTCTACCAAGCACTGGAGGGCTGCCGGGACAAGACCGGCACCGACCCGGTGGTGACCCTCAAGCGCGCGCTGGACAACGTCAAGCCCGCGATCGAGGTGAAGAGCCGCCGCGTCGGTGGCGCTACCTACCAGGTTCCCATCGAAGTGCGTCCGGTGCGTTCCACCACCCTCGCGCTTCGCTGGTTGATCACCTTCTCGCGGCAGCGACGCGAGAAGACCATGGTGGATCGCCTGATGAATGAGCTACTCGATGCCAGCAACGGCCTCGGCGCGAGCGTGAAGCGCCGCGAGGACACCCACAAGATGGCCGAGTCCAACAAGGCCTTTGCGCACTACCGCTGGTAACGAACCAACGGTTAAGACCGACACAGTCAAGACAGCTAGGGATGAATTCTCGTGGCACGTGAAGTGCTGACCGACCTCGCCAGGGTCCGCAACATCGGGATCATGGCGCATATCGACGCCGGCAAAACCACCACCACCGAGCGGGTCCTGTTCTACACCGGGATCAACTACAAGATCGGTGAGGTGCACGACGGCGCCGCCACCATGGACTGGATGGAGGAGGAGCAGAAGCGGGGGATCACCATCACCTCCGCCGCGACCACCACCTTCTGGGCCGATCACCAGATCAACATCATCGACACTCCGGGTCACGTGGATTTCACCGTTGAAGTCGAGCGTTCGCTTCGGGTGCTTGATGGCGCCGTCGCGGTCTTCGACGGCAAGGAGGGCGTCGAGCCTCAGTCGGAAACGGTATGGCGCCAAGCGGACAAGTACGACGTCCCGCGGATCTGTTTCGTCAACAAGATGGACAAGCTCGGCGCGGACTTCTACTTCACCGTGCGGACGATCCGGGAGCGGCTCGGCGCCACACCGCTGGTCATTCAGCTGCCGATCGGCGCTGAGTCCGACTTCGAGGGTGTCGTCGACCTGGTCGGGATGCGGGCGCTGACCTGGCGCGGCGAGGTTCAGAAGGGCGAGGACTACACCGTCGAGGCGATTCCGGCGGCCCTGCTCGAGACGGCGAAGGAGTACCGGGAGAAGCTGGTCGAGGCCGTCGCCGAGGCCGACGACGAGCTCATGGAGCTCTACCTCGCGGGTCAGGAGATCAGCGCGGCGCAGATCAAGGCGGGCATCCGGAAACTCACGGTGCACAGCCAGGCCTACCCGGTGCTGTGTGGCTCGGCGTTTAAGAACAAGGGCGTGCAGCCGATGCTGGACGCGGTGATCGACTATCTGCCTTCGCCGCTGGACGTGCCGCCGGTGGTGGGTCTGCTGCCTGACGGCACATCTGCGGTCCGCAAGCCCTCGACTGAGGAACCGTTCTCCGCGCTGGCCTTCAAGATTGCCGCGCACCCGTTCTTCGGAAAGCTGACTTACATCCGGGTCTACTCCGGCCGGATCGGCGCGGGCTCGCAGGTGATCAACTCGACCAAGGAGCGCAAGGAGCGCATCGGCAAGCTCTTCCAGATGCACTCCAACAAGGAGAACCCGGTCGACGACGCTCGAGCTGGTCACATTTACGCGGTGATCGGCCTGAAGGAGACGACCACCGGGGACACCTTGTGCGACCCACATGCGCCGATCATTCTCGAGTCGATGACGTTTCCGGAACCGGTTATCCAGGTCGCCATCGAGCCCAAGACCAAGAGCGATCAGGAGAAGCTGGGTATCGCCATCCAGAAGTTGGCCGAGGAGGATCCCACCTTCCAGGTCAAGCAGGATGACGAAACTGGCCAGACGATCATCGCCGGGATGGGTGAGCTGCACCTTGAGGTGCTGGTGAACCGGATGCGCAGCGACTACAAAGTCGAGGCGAACATCGGCAAGCCGCAGGTGGCCTACCGGGAGACGATCCGCAAGACGGTCGACAAGCTGGAGTACACCCATCGCAAGCAGACGGGTGGCTCTGGCCAGTTCGCCCGGGTGATCATCAAGCTGGAGCCGCTGCTGAGCACCGACGGCGCGCTCTATGAGTTCGACAACAAGGTCAGCGGCGGGCGGATCCCCAGGGAGTACATCCCCTCGGTGGATGCCGGGGCGCAGGACGCCATGCAGTACGGCGTGCTCGCCGGCTATCCGCTGGTCGGGCTCAAGGTCACCCTGATCGACGGGGCTTACCACGAGGTGGACTCCTCCGAGATGGCCTTCAAGATTGCCGGGTCGATGGCATTCAAGGAGGCGGCGCGCAGAGCCGGTCCAGTGATCCTGGAGCCGATGATGGCGGTCGAGGTGACCACGCCCGACGACTACATGGGCGACGTCATCGGCGACCTCAACTCCCGGCGGGGCCATATTCAGCATATGGATGAGCGCAGCGGTTCTCGCATCATCAAGGCGTTGGTGCCGCTGTCGGAGATGTTCGGATATGTCGGCGACCTGCGGTCGCGGACTCAGGGCCGGGCGAACTACACCATGCAGTTCGACTCCTACGCGGAGGTCCCGGCCAGCGTGTCCAAGGAGATTATCGCGAAGGCGACGGGCGAGTGATGACCTGATTTCTCCGGCCGCGGCTAGCCGCGGCAGCGGGCACCGGGACCCCTCTCGGGAGGTCCGCGCAGACCACCTGACAGCATGCCGCTACATCAGGACCGATGAAGGTCCTGCTGGTCAAGCGGATCCAAGAGAACGAG
>QHBZ01000330.1 GCA_003244055.1 Pseudonocardiales bacterium
AGATCGGGGTCCAGGTTCGGCGCCGGCGCAACCTCCACAACTTTCTGGTGCCGCCGCTGCACCGAGCAATCCCGCTCGTAGAGATGGATGACGGCCCCGGTCGCATCGGCGAGGATCTGCACCTCGATATGCCGGGGATCGATGACCGCGCGCTCCAGGAACACGGCCGGGTCGCCGAATGCCGACTCGGCCTCCCGACTGGCGGCCTCCAGCGCTGTAAGTAGCCCCGACGGCTCGGTGACCCTGCGCATGCCGCGCCCACCACCGCCGGCGACGGCCTTGACGAAGACCGGATACCCGATCGCCTCCGCCTCGCCCATGAGCTGGTCGATGTCGGCGGAGGGGGCACAGGACGCCAGCACCGGGACACCCGCGTCGCGGGCGGCGGCAACTGCCCTCGACTTGTTACCCGCCAACGCCAGCACGGCGGGAGGCGGTCCGACGAACGTGATACCGGCCTGCTCGCAGGCGACGGCCAGTTTCGGGTTCTCCGACAGGAAGCCGTAACCGGGGTAGACCGCGTCGGCTCCGGTGCGCTGGGCGGCCCGGATGATCTCCGGCACCGACAGGTACGCGCGGACCGGATGACCCCTCTCACCGATCTGGTAAGCCTCGTTGGCCTTGAGCCGGTGCTCGGAGTTGCGGTCCTCGTAGGGAAACACCGCGACCGTCTGGCAACCGAGTTCGAAGGCGGCCCGAAACGCCCGGATCGCGATCTCCCCGCGGTTGGCGACCAGCACCTTGCGGAACATGTGCCAGCTCCCTTCCAGTCAGCCGGTCGGCCGGGATCTCCTACCAGTGGTCTTCGAGCGCATCATCGCAGGTGATACCGGCCGCCGGGGGGATCTGTGATATCCGAGGCGCGCGGGCTTTCCCACGCGAGCGGCTGAGGAGGTATTAAGGATATGACATGAAGGGACGCGGCCATGAGCAGATCGCGATACCACCACTATCACCACCGACGTCGGGGGCGGCGCATCGGTCCGCTGCTGGTACTGCTGTGCGCAGCGGTGCTGGCCGGCGCTGGGGTGGTCACCGTGACCCTCTTCGCCCTGCTGGCGGTTCTCGGACCGTTCCTGCTGTTCGGAGCAGGTTCGGTGGTCGTGGTGCGGTACCTGCACCGCCACCGCAGGCACCCGATGGGCGCCGGGCGGCCGGCTGCCGTGCCACGCGTTGCGCGGGCCGCGCCGGGCCCGGATTGGCCCGCTACCCGGACCAGGTTCGCCCAGCTGCGCAGTGAGTACGGCCAATTCGAGTGCGACCCGCTCGCGGTGCTGCGGTTGCCCGCGCTGACCGACGTCACCGTGGCGTCCACCGGCCGGTTCGTCGACGCCTTCGCCGAGGCTCAGGCACTGGACACCGATACCGAACCGCCGCCGGCGCACTGCGCTCGTTTCACCACCGCAGTGGATCAGGCATGGCGCACCTGGCACGCCGCGCGCGACGCGGCCGAACGCATCCGGCTGGCCGGGATCCCCCCGCAGGAGCGGGCCACCGTGGCACGGGCGATCAAGCTGCTCACCGTGGCCCGAGACTCCGACCACGACGCCGAGCGCGCCGCCGCGTACGCCAAGGCCCGCGCCGAGCTGGCGAAACTGGACCGCAGCGGCACACTGCGACTGCCACCAACCGCCGCTGCGGCACTGGACGCCGCAGCCCGCAGCCAGTTACCCGCCGGCTAACTCGCCGGCGGCCACGTGGAGGCGCGCGACTAGAACCTTGAGCAGAACGTCGGACCGCCGGTCCGTCGATCACTGGGGCTGTCGATCGCAGGGGCTGCGGATGCGAACACGTCGATTCGGCACCGCCCTTGCTGGGCTGCTGCTCGGTGCGGGGATGGTCACCGCAGCCGTGGCTCCGGCGCAGGCGGCGCCGACACAGTCGGGCGCCAAGACACCGGTGACGCAGGGTTACGGCGGTGCGGTGGTCTCGGACACCGCTGAGTCGACCCAAGCCGGCCTGGACGTGCTGCGCCGCGGCGGAACTGCGGCCGACGCCGCGGTCGCGGTCGCAGCCACGCTCGGCGTCACCGATCCCTATGTCGCGGGTATCGGCGGCGGCAGCTATCTGGTCTATTACGACGCGCGCGCCCACCAGGTGTCCACCATCGACGGTCGGGAGACCGCGCCGGGCGCCGACGGACCGTCGATGTTCCTCGACCCGGCCACCGGGCAGCCACTGTCGTTGCCGACAGCGGTGACCAGCGGGCTGTCCGTCGGCGTGCCCGGCACGCTGGCCACCTGGCAGCGCGCGCTGCAGCGGTGGGGCCGCTTCGGGCTCGCCGAGGACCTGCGGCCGGCCGAGCAGGTAGCCGAGCGCGGGTTCGTCGTGGACCCGACGTTGCGAGAGCTGACCCGGCAGAACGCTGCGCGCTTCGCCCAGTTCGCGTCGACGGCAGCGTTGCTCCTGCCCGGTGGTGCCCCGCCGGCGGTGGGTACGACGCTGCGCAATCCCGACCTGGCGAGGACCTATCGCGAAATCGGCGAGCACGGGATCAGCGCGCTCTACGGTGGCCCGATCGGCACCGACCTGGTCAACGCCGTGCAGCGCCCGCCGCTGGCGCCCGGCGCCACGCTGGTGGCCAGGCCCGGCCCGATGGCGCTGTCCGACCTGCGTGACTACCGCGCGCGCGACGCCGACCCGACGCAGGTGACCTACCGCGGCCTCGACGTCTACGGCATGGCGGGGTCGTCCAGCGGCGGCATCACCGACGGCGAGGCGCTCGACATCCTCGGCACCGTAAACCTGGCC
This sequence comes from Pseudonocardiales bacterium, assembly GCA_003244055.1. Classification (GTDB taxonomy): domain Bacteria; phylum Actinomycetota; class Actinomycetes; order Mycobacteriales; family Pseudonocardiaceae. The sequence continues at coordinate 2,752 of QHBZ01000330.1, forward strand.
GCCATGACCCCGGTACAGGCGCTGCATCATTACCTGGAGGCCACCCGGATCGCGTTCGCTGATCGCAACCGTTACCTCGGCGACCCCCGATACGTGGACGTGCCTCAGCGGCAACTGCTCTCGGCATCCTTCGGCCGCCAGCGCGCCTGCCTCATCGACCCGGCGAAGGCCGGGGTCAGTCCGGTGGGGCCGGGCGACCCCTTCACCGGATCGCGCAGCTGCCCACCGCCGTCCCGCGCGCCCGTCCCGGTGCCCGACCGGGACCACCACACCAACCATTTCGTGGTCGCCGACGGTGCGGGCAACGTCGTGTCCTGCACGAACACGATCGAGGAATTGGGCGGCAGCGGGATCGTGGTGCCCGGCCGAGGGTTCCTGCTCAACAATGAGCTGACCGACTTCAACTTCGCCCCGACGCAGGGCAGCGCGCCGGATCCCAACCTGCCCGCGGCAGGCAAGCGGCCGCGATCGAGCATGTCACCGACGATCGTGCTCCGCGACGGTCGACCATTCCTGGCAGTCGGTTCGCCGGGTGGCGCCACGATCATCACCACGGTCCTGCAGATCCTGGTCAACCGGATCGACCTCGGCATGAGCCTGCCGGATGCCATCGCCGCGCCCCGCGCTTCGCAACGCAACGCGGCGACCACGCAGGCCGAGCCGGCCTTCATCGCCGCGTCCGCGACGCGTGGCTTGGAAGCGCTCGGCCACAAGTTCGCGATCAGCGACACGTCGCCGCTGGATCCCACGATCAAGATCAGCCCGGACATCGGCGCCGCGTCCGGCCTGGAGTTCCTCCCCACCGGCCCAGTCCTAGCCGCCGGCGAGCCCACCCGGCGCGGCGGCAGTTCAGCTGCCGTCGTCCACCCCACCCGCTGAGCTGGCTCCCAGCACCGCCTAATGGAACCTTTTCGCGGTTCCTTAGACCTTCTCCAGGAACTGGGCGCGCTGGTCGTCGAGGAGGTCTGCGGCTAGGCGGGCCAGCCCGGGGTGGGCGGTGAGGTCGGGGTCAGTCTCGACCAGCTGCTGGGCGGCCTGCCGCGCCTGGCCGATCAGGTCCGCATCCCGCAGCAGCGAGAGCAGCTTGAGCCCCGAACGCCGCCCGGATTGCACCGCGCCGAGCACGTCTCCCTCGCGTCGTAGCTCCAGGTCCCGCTGGGCCAGTTCGAACCCGTCGGTGGTCGCGGCAACGGCGTCGAGCCGTTCCCGGCCGGCTGTGCCTTCTGGGGAGTCGGTCACCAGCAGGCACAGCCCGGGATGCGCTCCCCGCCCGACCCGACCGCGCAGCTGATGTAGCTGGCTGACCCCGAACCGCTGTGCGTCCATGATCACCATGACGGTCGCGTTGGGCACGTCCACCCCGACCTCGACGACGGTGGTGGCCACCAGGACGTCGATCTCACCGGCGGTGAAGGACCGCATCACGGCGTCCTTGTCGTTGCCCGGCAGGCGGCCGTGCAACGCTACCAGCCGCAGCCCGGCGAGCGGACCCTCGGCGAGCTGCGAAATCAGATCGAGGACCGCCAGCGGCGCCCGCCCGCCGTCCTCGCCAGCCTCGTCCTCGCCGGCAGGGTCCTCGCCGGCAGTGTCCTCACCAGGAGGGTCTTCGCTGGCAGCGTCTTCGCCGCCGATTCGGGGGCACACCACGTAGGCCTGCCGGCCCCCGGCGACCTCCTCAGCGATCCGCCGCCACACCCGCTGCAGCCAGCCGGGCTTGTCCCCGACCGGCACCACCGTGGTCGAGATCGGTGCCCGGCCGCTAGGCAGCTCGTGCAGTGCGGAAACCTCCAGATCGCCGTAGACGGTCATCGCGACGGTGCGCGGGATCGGCGTCGCGGTCATCACCAGCACATGTGGGCTGGTGTCGTCGACCGCCCGAGCGCGCAGCGCGTCGCGCTGCTCGACGCCGAAGCGGTGCTGCTCATCGACCACCACCATGCCAAGGTCGGCGAAGGACACCCGATCCTGGATCAGGGCGTGCGTGCCGACCACGATCCCGGCCGCGCCGCTGGCCGCGTCCAACAGTGCCTGTTTGCGAGCTCGGGCCGGCAGCGAGCCGGTGAGCAGGGCGATCCGGGTGGCCTGTTCGGCCGAGCCGAGCTCGCCGGCCCGGCCATGCTCGCCCAGCATGGCCCGCAGGGACCGGGCGTGCTGCGCGGCGAGCACCTCGGTGGGTGCAAGCAGCACGGCTTGCCGTCCGGCATCGACAACTTGCAGCATCGCGCGCAGCGCGACCACGGTCTTACCCGATCCGACCTCGCCTTGCAGCAGCCGGTTCATCGGGTGCTCGCCGGCTAACTCGACGGCCAGCAACTCGCCCACTTCACGCTGGCCGGCGGTCAAGGTGAATGGCAACGCGGCGTCGAACGCAGCCGCTAGGCCACCGTCGCGTGGTGGGCAGGCCGGCGCGGGACGGCTCGCCGCCTCCTGACGGCGCCGCGCGAGGGTCAGCTGCACCGCCATCGCCTCGTCCCATTTCAGCCGGCGCTGCGCGGTGGCGATAGCAGCACGATCGTCGCTGCGGTGCACGGCGCGTAACGCCGCACCCAGCTCTAGCAGCCGGTGTTGCGACCGCAGCTCGGCCGGCAGCGGATCCTCGGGGTCGTCGAGAAGGTCGAACACCTGGCGCACGCAGAGCTGGATAGTCCAGGACGGCAGGTCCTTGGTGGCGGGATAAACCGGAATCAGCGCGCGGGAGAACTCCGCGAGCTTGTCAGCGTCGCCGTCGAGCAGCTGGTATCGCGGGTGCGTGAGCTGCAGGGTGCGCGCTTTGCCGTACCTCGTCACCCGGCCGGCGAACAGCGCCTGCCGACCGGGTAGGAGCACTCTGGGCAGCCGATGCTGGTTGAAGAAGGTCAGGTTCAAAGTGCGCGTGCCGTCGAAGATCACCGCCTGCTGGATGGTGCCCTTCTTCTGTTGCATCGGGCGTGAGGAGCAGCTACGGATCTCGGCGACCACCGTGACGTCTTCGCCCGGCGTCAGACTCGCGATCGGGGTGAGCTGACCCTGGTCGGCGTACCGGCGCGGGTAATGCCGCAGCAAGTCGCCGACGGTACGCACATCCAGCTGCTCGGCGATCAGCGTCGCTGACTTGGCGCCGATCACCCGGTCCAGCGGGTCGTCCACCCCGGCCACGGCTCACTCCACCCCCACCAGCAGCACCCGCTGCGGCACGCTACCGGCGTAGACCACCACGTCGACCTCGGGATGCGCTCTGCGCAGATGCTCGATCAGGGTGTCCCCGACGCCGTCCGGGGCATCCTGACCGAGCAGGACCGTCACCAGCTCACCGCCCATCGACAGCATTCGCTCCACCAGGTCGCGGGCCGCGGCGAGTGGGTCGCGGTGGATCAGGACGACCTCGTCGCCGACCATGCCCAGGGTGTCGCCCGGCTGGCAGCGTCCGGCCCAGGTCAACACCTCCTCGCGGGCCACGGTGAGCTCCCCGCGCCGGGTCGCGGCCGCTGCCTCGGTCATGGCCACCAGGTCGTCGGCCGGGCGTCGCGCCGAGTCGTGCACTGCAATCGCGGCCAGTGCCTGCACCGGGGATCCAGTCGGTACCACCACCACGTCTTGGCCGGTGTCCCGGACCGCAGCGGCCGCGGCCTCGGCCCTGGTCGCGACGGTGGGCTCGGCCAACACTGTGACATGCCGGGCGCGGGTGCCGGCGAGAGCCATGAGTAGCTCGTCCAGACCACCGTCGGCAGGGGTGGTGGTCACCCCTTCCCCGCGGAACAGCTCGGCCACACCAGATCCGGAAACCATGGCGAGCACCGCGTGGTCGATGACAAACCGGTTGCCCGCAGCGGTGTGATCGGCAGGGTTCTGGTCAGCGAAGCGCAGTACCGTGATCCGGTGCGGCCGCCCGGCGCGCACCCCGGCCTCGATTACGGCACCGACGTCGGAGCTGTGCACGTGCACGTGCACGTTCCACAGCGTCGCACCCCTGCCGGCGCCGAACCGGCCTGAGCCGGCGACAGCCACGCAGTCACCCAGGTTGGCGAGCTCGACACGCAACGTGGCGACGTTCGACTCGTCGGCACCGTCCAGCAGGTACATCACTTCGTACTCGTACTCGACGCAACCGCCCTCCCGCGCCACATATAGCGCCTGCGCCAGCCGGGGTTGGAGTCCGGCGGCGACAGTGGACCGCACGCCGGGACGCTCGTTCACCACCGCCAGCAGCGCCTCCAGCAGCAGCGTCAGCCCGCGACCACCCGCGTCCACCACCCCGGCGATGGCCAGCGCGGCGAGCTGGCGGGGAGTGTCGGCCAGCGCGCCGACCGCAGCGGCAGTGGCCGCCGACGCCACGGCGCTGAGTTCGTCGGACCGGACCGCCGCGGCCGCCCGCGCCGCCGCGTGTAGCACGGTCAGCACCGTTCCGGACACCGGCTCGGCCACCGCGGCGGTGGCCAGCTCGTCCGCCCGGCGCAGCCCCTTACGCAGGGCCGCGCCGTCCCAGGCCCGACCATCCAACTCCGGGCCGATCAGAGGCTCCGCCAGGCCGCGCAGCACCTGGGACAGGATCACTCCAGAGTTGCCCCGAGCTCCCATCAACGCTCCGTGGGCCAAGACGGCGACCGCGCTGCCCGGCGGGACGCTCCCGTCCGCGCTGTGGTCCCGGAGCACCGCATCCAGCCCGGCGCGCATAGTCGCCAACAGGTTGGAGCCGGTGTCCTGGTCCGCGACCGGGAACACGTTGAGCGAGTCGATCTCGTCACGGTGCGCAGCGAGGGCGTCGCAGCAGGTAGCTGCCCAGCGGCGGACCGCCGCTCCGTCCAGCGAATGCAACACCGCGGGCTGCTCACCGCCTTCATCGGAGCCGGTTTCCAGGCTGATTTGTGGCTCTCCAAGGGCTACCAACACCGTTGAGGGGGGTCTTGAAGGGCTACCAACGTCGAAGATTACCGACCCACGGCGTCCCCGGTGCGCGGCGCGGTGCACCGCCGGGTTACTCTTCACCAGACCGCCCGGGAACGGGCGTACCACCCTCGCGACGAATCCAGGGAGTGTGTGACGTGGCTGCCGTGTGCGACGTCTGCGGCAAGGGGCCGGGCTTCGGCATGTCGGTTTCCCACTCCCACCGGCGGACGCATCGCCGGTGGGACCCGAACATCCAGACTGTCCGGGCGAAGATCGGCGCCAGCAATCGTCGTCGCCTGAACGTCTGCACGTCCTGCCTCAAAGCAGGCAAAGTCTCCCGAGGCTGACCCGGCTTCGCCAGACTCGACAGCTCTCAACGTCCCGAGCCCAACAACAGCGCTGCTCGGGCGCCGTTGCGCAGCTCTGCGGTTGAGTTCGGGGCCCCAGCGTTGGTTGTTGGGTCAGCGGGTGCGGCGTCCACCGTCACGGCAGAGCCCAGTCCACAGGGTCGCTTCCCAGTTCGGCGAGCAGGTGATTGGCGCGGCTGAACGGGCGGGAGCCGAAGAACCCGCGATCAGCGGACATCGGTGACGGGTGTGCGCTCTCGATACACGGCACGTCGGACAGCATGGGACGAAGCGTGCGGGCGTCGCGGCCCCACAGGATCGCCACCAGCGGTTGTGCTGGACGCGCCACCAGGGCGCGGATGGCCTGCTCGGTGACCTCCTCCCACCCTTTGCCGCGGTGCGACCCCGGGCGCCCCGGTTCCACGGTGAGCACCCGGTTGAGCAGCACCACACCGCGCGCGGCCCACGGGCTGAGGTCCCCGCTGGACGGGGTGGGCAGCCCCAGGTCGTCGCTGTACTCCCGGAAGATGTTGGTCAGACTGCGCGGAACCGGCCGCACGCCCGGTTCGACCGAGAACGACAGCCCCACTGCGTGGCCTGGGGTCGGGTATGGATCCTGACCGACGATGAGCACGCGCACCTGGTCGAACGGCTGGGTGAAGGCTCGCAGGATGTTAGCGCCCGATGGCAGGTAACGCCGCCCCGCGGCGATCTCGGTCCGCAGGAATTCACCAGCGGCGGCAATCTGGCCGGCTACCGGCGCCAACGCGCCGGCCCAGCCGGTTTCCACGATCTCGTCTACAGCTGCGGGCACGGTGTGCGACCCTAGCGACCGGTCAGCGGGCGCTCTGCGCCGCCACCGGAAGTAGCTTGCCGAAGCACCGACTGCGCGGGTCGCTCTGATATAACCCGAATCGCGGGATCTCGGCGTAGCCCGACGAGGTGTAGAGCCCGATCGCCTCGGGTTGACGGGTCCCGGTCTCGAGCACCAGCCGCCGCCGGCCCGCCGCGACGGCTCGACGCTCCAGTTCGACGAGCAGAATCCGGGATAGCCCGCGGCCGCGCGCTATCGGGACCACGTACATCCGTTTGACCTCCGCGTCCCCCGCGGCGAAGTCCGGCCCCGGATCATGCGCCCGCCAACCGCCGCAGGCCATCGCCATCCCGTCGAGGTAGCCCACGATGAAGGTCCCGCGCGGCGCGACGAACTCGGTGACGTCGATCGGCGTGGCATCCTCGCCGCCATAACGGCCGACGTACTCCTGCTGCAGCGCGGCAATCAACCGACTCGCATCAGGATGATCGAGAGTCCGTGTCCTGCACTCCACGACGGGCAGCGTAACTGTGGATAACCCGTGAGTGGCGATGCGAGTCCTGAGTCGCATCGCCACTCACGGGAAGTGTTGCCACCCCGCTGGCAACACTTCACAACCGTCAACGGTCACACCGCGCCCTTCGCGCACCACGCCGATCTTCGTCCACCCGACAGGCAGCGCCACCCCGGCGGGGAAGCTCGCGAGCAACGCGTGATCCTCCCCCCCGGTAAGCGCCCAGTGCAGCGCGTCGCCGCCCAGCGCTGAAGCCACCTCGACCAGCCGGCTAGCTACCGGTACCGCCGCCGAATCGATACCGATACCCACGCCGGAGGCCTCGGCCAAGTGCCCGGCGTCGGCGAGTAACCCGTCGGAGATGTCGATCATCGCGGTGGCGCCGGCCGAAGCTGCCTGCGGGCCGGCACCGTAGGGGGGCTCGGGCACCCGGTGGGCAGCGACGACCGCCAGCGGCGATCGGAATCCTCGGCGAAGCACCGCGAGACCCGCGGCCGACCAGCCCAGCCGGCCGCAGAGCCCGAGCACGTCTCCGGGTCGGGCGCCGGATCTGGTGACCGGTGCCCGACCCTGCAGGTCACCCACGGCGGTCACCGACACAACAAGCTGCTCTGAGCTGACCACGTCACCGCCGACGATGCCGGCACCGGCCTGCCCGGCCTCCAGCCACATCCCGGCCGCCAGGCCGTCCACCGTGGATATCGGGGTGCGCCCGGGAACAGCCAGCCCGACGACCAGCCCAGTGGGCACCGCGCCCATTGCCGCCACGTCGGCGAGGTTGGCCGCCACCGCTTTGCGCCCGACCTGGTGCGGTGTCGACCAGTCCAGCCGGAAGTGCACCCCCTCGACAAGCACGTCGGTGGTCACCACCACCCTGCCGTCCGCGGCCACCAGGACCGCGGCATCGTCACCCGGGCCCAGCAGGGTGCCCGGCGGCAGCTCCCGGCCGGCGGTGATCCGGGCGATCAGCCCGAACTCGCCCAGTTCGGCCACTGTGCCCGGCTCCGGCTTCGGCCTCGGTGGTCCAGTCATGGCACTACCGGCACACATGGTCACCCCCGGGCCAGGCGGTACGTTTCGTTTCTACCGGATAGAGCCGACGAGACGAGGGGCCCCGCCGTGGTTCAGGCATACATCCTCATCCAGACCAAGGTCGGCAAGGCCGCCGCGGTGGCTGCGGCGGTGTCGAGCCTGCCAGGCGTCGCTAGCGCAGAGGACGTCACCGGTCCCTACGACGTGATCGTGCGGGCGGAGGCCGCCGATGTGGATCAGTTGGGTCAGCTGGTGGTGGCCAGGGTGCAGACAGTGGACGGCATCACCCGAACGCTGACCTGCCCCATCGTGCACCTGTCCTGACGGCGGCCTGGCGTGTTCTCGTCCACTTCCGCGCGGCTGGCCGGCCTCCCACGTTGGCCGCTCGGGGTCGCACTGGCCCTGGCGGTGGCACTGGTGGTGGGGGTGCTCGTCGCTGCCGCGGTGGTGCGCAACCAGCCTCTGGGTCCGCTGGGGCTGGCTGACGTCCCGGCCCCCTCGGCCAATTCCACGGACTGCGCGCTGCTGCTGGCCGCCCTACCCGAGAAGCTCGACGGCGGCGATACCGGCGCCCTGCAACGCCGGAAGCTCGCTGCCCCGGCCCCTGCGGGCGCGGCCGGCTGGGGTGAGCCGCCCGTGGTGTTGCGCTGCGGGCTGGACCGGCCCGCCGAACTCACCACGACCTCACGACTGCTGGACGTCTCCGGAGTGCAGTTCCTCGAACTCCGCGGGCTGGGCACCAGCACCTGGGTCGCGGTGGACCGACCGGTCTACGCCGTCGTGGCCCTGGCACCGACCAGCGGCAGCGGAGCACTCCAGCAGATCGCCGCTGTGATCGCGAACACCCTGCCACAGCGGAGCGTAGACATCCCGCACTGACCCGCTACAGTCGGTACAACCCGGCCAGTACCCGCTCCATCAGCGATATATCCGGCCCGCTGTCCAAGCCCAAGGTGTTGCGGTGCACGTTCAGCAAGCCGGTATCGATCATGTCGGCGAGCAGTACCCGGGCCACTCCCAGCGGCAGTCCGAGCAGGGCCGCAACCTCGGCAACCGACCTGACCTCGGCACACAGCTCAGCGATCGCGGCGTGCTCCGCCGAGCAGATCCCGGTCAGATCTCGACCTTCGTCACTGGTGAAGACCAGCGTCTCGACGGCGAGGTCCTGCACCGGCCGGGTTCGTCCCCGGGTCCAGGTGTACGGGCGGACGACGAACCGGAAGTCCTCCGGCCCATCCCATTCGTCGGCGGCCCATTCGTCGGCCGTCTCAACCACGCCGGTGCTGGGGGCTGCCTCGACCACATCAGCGGCGCCGTCAGAGGGCTCGTCGACGGTGTCAACATCTGGTTGGGCGTGGCGGGCGCGATAAACAACCCCGCCCGGATCCAGCGACGTCCCGTCGGCGCCGTCGTCCACGCTACCGTCCTGATCAACGGTGCCGCTGCTGCCGAATGAGACGAACAATCGCAATGCCTCCCCACCGACGTCCGGACCACAACGAGGCGCACCAGCGGACCGCAAAGGGCGGCCCCCACGTGCATAACTAGTCGCTCATCAGTAGGTCGCTGGTGTTCACCCGTTTGACGCAGTGAGTTGAGCAGATCAGCGGCTCAGCGCAGCCCGGTACCGCGGGCCACCGCAGTGTCGATCAGGAGGGACAGCAGGCTCGGATAGTCGACGCCGGTCACTGCCCACATCCGCGGGTACATCGATATCGGTGTGAAGCCCGGCATCGTGTTGATCTCGTTGACGGTCAGCGCACCGCCGGATCCGACGAAGAAGTCGACCCGGGCGAGGCCCTGGCAGTCCAACGCGCGGAACGCTGCAACAGCCATCGACTGCAGCTCGGCCGCGATGTCATCGTCGAGTTTGGCGGGTATGTCGAACTCGCACGCATCATCGAGATATTTCGCGTCGAAGTCGTACCAACTCGCGGATCCCGGCGCCATCACCCGGATCTCCGCGGGCAGCGACGCCTCGATCCGGCCGTCGGGAAACTCCAGCACACCGCACTCAATCTCGCGACCGACCACCGCCGCCTCGACGAGGACCTTGGGATCGACGGCCCGTGCGGTGGCGATGGCCGCAGGCAGCCCGGACCAGTCCATCACCTTGGTGATGCCCACCGATGAGCCTGCTCTGGCTGGTTTGACGAAGGCCGGCAGACCCAGCCGCTGACGCTGCTTCGCGGTGAGGGCAGCGTCACCGGCTCGCAGCACCACGGCGTCGGTGACCGGCAGACCCTGGGCGCGCAACAGCGTGCGGGCGAACTCCTTGTCCATCCCCACCGCGCTGGCCAACACCCCGGAGCCGACATAGGGCACATCGGCCAGCTCCAGCAGCCCCTGGATCGTGCCGTCCTCGCCGAAAGCCCCATGCAGTACCGGGAACACCACATCCACCCCGGAGATCACTTCGCCGACCCGGTCACCCGCGATGCGCACAAGTTCCCGCCTGGTCGGGTCACCGGGCAGGACGAGCGGCGCAGCGGCACCGTCCACCGCCGGAAGCCGGCGATCCCGGATCGTCAGTTCGGCCGGATCGTCGGTACCCAGCACCCAGGCACCGTCAGCGCCGATGCCGACCGGAATGACGTCGAATCGCGTCCGGTCCAGGTGCCTGAGCACGCTTCCCGCCGAGACACAGGAAATCGCGTGTTCGCTACTGCGGCCACCGAAGACGACAGCGACGCGCAGCCTGCGATCCGTCATGGGCGGCACCCTACTCCCGGTGATCCGGCGGGACCGGCGCCGCTGTCAAGACGCCGCGAGCAGCGCAGTCAGCCCAGGTAACGTCCCGGCGAGCGCTGATCGACTGGCCGGGGCGGCGTAGCCCAGGGTCACTCCATGACGACGCGGCGGCCCGTCATGGCAGCGCTCCAGCCCGTCGAGCAGCAGCCCCTCTCCGGCGGCGTGGTGCACCGCGCCGCGCTCGGCATCCAGGCCCGATAGCTCTACCACCAAGTGCGCGCCGGCCTGATCCCCGCGAACCGGCAACCCCGCCGCGCGCAGCGCGCCGACCACCAGCTCGCGCCGGGCAAGCAGTTCCCGGCGCACCCTGCGCAGGTGCCGGGCCAGATCGCCGGACACCGCGAGCGCGGTGAGCACCCGCTGGCCGGCCGGGGATGGCCGCATCCCGGTTGACGACCGGTGCCCCAACACCGCGGCCACCACGTCGCCCGGTGCCGCCAGCCACCCGACACCCAGCGTCGGTGTGAGGATCTTGCTTGCGGTACCGAGGTGCACCACCACGTCAGGTCCCACGCTGGCCAGCAGCGGCAGCGGCGCGCCGTGGTGACGCAGCTCGCCGTCGTAGTCGTCTTCCAGCACCCAGGCCGCGCGCTCGCGGGCCCACGCCACCAACGCCAGCCGGCGGCGAGCGGACAGGGTGGCGCCCAGCGGGAACTGGTGCGCCGGGGTGCAGTACACCGCGCGGGCCCGGTCGGGTAGCGCGGCGACTACCAGCCCTTCGGGGTCCACGGGTACGGGCAGCACGTGCATCCCCGCGGCTCGCAGGGTCGCCACCGCCCGGGGGTAGCCCGGTTCCTCCACGGCGACCACGTCGCCTGGCCGCAGCAGCACGGCAGCCAACTCCGCGACAGCGGCGGTACTACCACCGGTGGCCAGCACCACTTCTGGTTGCACCGCTAATCCACGGTGGCGCACGAGGTGCTCGACCACCGCGGCCCGGAATTCCGGCAGGCCGGCCACCACCGGACGGGTGAGTATCGGCGGGTCCGCCGCCGCTCGCCAGGCGCGGCGCCATGCCGCTGGGCACATACCCGACGCCCAGGGCGTACCAGGCCGCAGGTCGATCCCCCGTTCCGGCTCCGGCTGCCGGGCGCGGGGGCGCCGAGGGTGCTTCGGCGCCGGTAGCCCAGGCGCCGCGATGACGTAGGTGCCTGCGCCGCGCCGTCCATCGATCCAACCCTCGGCCTGCAGCACCTCGTAGGCCGCCGCGGTGACCGTTCGGCTTACGGCCAGCGTGGTGGCAAGCGCTCGGGTGGACGGCAACCGATCCCCCGTTCGTAGCGCTCCGCTTGCGGCGGCAGCCCGCAGCCCGTCGGCCAGCTGGATCGCCAACGGGCGGAGATCCTGGCGATCCACTGCCAGCGGCAGGTCGTGAGGCGACACGATTGGCCCTTCATAATGTGATGCGAGTGGCAGTTCAACAATGCCACTTCACCGGGCACCGTGGTCAGCATGACNNCCCACCGCACGCAGCACCCCGCGCCGGCTTCGCGAGCGGGCGCGCCACGACCGTGCAGAGCTGTACGCCCTCCTCGACTCCGCGCTGGTCTGCCATCTCGGGCTGGTCCTCGACGACGCCCC
>QHBZ01000331.1 GCA_003244055.1 Pseudonocardiales bacterium
CAGCACGTCGTCCCCACCGGGGGTGCCGACCAGCATGTAGCCACCGGCGCCCAGGCCCGTCAGTAGCGGTTCGCAGACGAAGGACGCGCACATCGCCGCGAGGGCGGCGTCGACCGCGTTGCCACCCGCACGCAGCGCGCTCGCCCCCGCTTCGGCGGTCAGCAGATGCCCGCCGGCCACGACTCCCCGCGTCATCGCGGCAGTGTTACCCCAGTGGGCCCACGGGTGAACCGCCGGGGCGCGCTCAACCGTGGGGGATCAACTCAGGGACCTTGACACGCGACCCCCCTGAAAGAGCTTCGACGGCTGGCCACGCTCGTCAACGTGGTGATCGACCCCGCGGTCGGCGGCGCTGCAGGCACCGTGAAGCAAGTCACCGGCCAGCTGCTCATTGAGGCAAATGTGCTGTGCGGGAGGATCCGGCCCGACCCGCGCTGCGGACCGTCGCAGGCCATCCTCGCGCTGGTCCAGGGCGCCACCGTGCACGTACTGACCCGCAGTCCGCAAGCCCGAGAGCTCGCCCTGGAACTGGGCGCCACCTCGGTAGGCGGTGCCACGGACGCGCCGCCGGAGTCGGTCGACTCCGCGATCATCTTCGCCCCCGCCGGGGAACTAGTGCCGCCCGCGCTGGCTGCGGTCGACCGCGGCGGCTCCCTGGCGCTGGCCGGCATCCACCTGACCGACATCCCAGCCCTGCACTACCAGCAGCACCTCTTCCAGGAACGACAGATCCGCAGCGTCACCGCCAACACCCGCCAGGACGGCCACGACTTCCTGTGCTTCGCCGCCGAGCACCCGCTGCACGTGGTCACCACTCCCTACCCGCTGGACCAGGCCGACACCGCATTGACCGATCTTGCAGCCGACCGGGTACACGGTGCGGCCGTCGTCATCCCTTGAATACGACAGGCTGTCGCCCCGGACGGTGGTGTCCCCTGTTGTGGTCCCGGCGCGACGGCGCCGTGCGGCGTACCGGTGCTGGAGACCAAGCAGGAACGCCCAGCTCACGAATCTACCGGCCGGTCACTTTGGGGCTGGCCGTGGATTCGGGATTCCGAGGCACCTGCGGCAATATCCCGTAGACTCTACAACTGGGCGTCGCGTCCAAATCTGATCGTTTTCGAGACGGCCAGTCCGGCTGAACGATTCACCGGGACACGCCAGAACCGAGGTGTCCATAACTCTCCGAGTTGTGGACACTCCAACCCGTGTCCGAAACTGCGCAGGCGCCCACGGTCTGGTCAGGGGTTTCTGCGCCACTTCGCCTCAGGAGTGGGCGCTGGGGCCGCTCAGGTTTCTCCCCGCATTGCAGCGCTCACCGGAGCGAAACACTCCTGTTATAACGGCGCCGTAAAGTTCGGCGACCGGGCTCCTCGAAGAACCGGGGAGCCCAAAATACCTGGGCGAGAGGCAGAAAATGAGTGGAAACACCGTCCGTCTGCAGGCGATCAAGGGCGTCGAGGCCTATGTGCCCCCCGCCGTCAGCTTCACAGACACCGAGACTCCCGGCGAGGTTTTCGGTGAGAATGTTTTCAGCAAGGTCGTGATGCGCAACCGCCTGCCCAAGTCGGTCTACAAGTCGGTCATGGCGACCATCGAGCGCGGAGCGCCGCTCGATCCCATGGTCGCCGATGCCGTGGCGTCCGCGATGAAGGACTGGGCGCTGGAGAAAGGCGCGACCCACTACGCGCACGTCTTCTACCCGCTGACCGGTCTGACCGCTGAGAAGCACGACAGCTTCCTCGAGCCCGTCTCCGACGGTTCGGCGCTCGCCGAGTTCGGCGGGAAGTCGCTGATCCAGGGCGAGCCGGACGCATCCAGCTTCCCGAGCGGGGGGCTGCGCAATACGTTCGAGGCCCGCGGGTACACCGGTTGGGATGTGACGAGCCCGGCGTATGTACTCGAGAACCCGAACGGCAATACATTGTGCATCCCCACGGTCTTCGTGTCCATGACCGGTGAGGCGCTCGACCATAAGACCCCACTGCTGCGTGCGCAGCAGGCGATGTGCACCCAGGCCCAGCGCATCCTGAAACTATTCGGTCACGAGGATGCCGGTCACATCGTGTCGTTCTGCGGTCCCGAACAAGAGTATTTCCTGATCGATCGGCACTTCTTCCTGGCCCGCCCCGACCTACTGAACTCCGGTCGCACGCTGTTCGGTGCCAAGCCTCCGAAGGGCCAAGAGTTCGACGACCACTACTTCGGCGCCATCCCCGAGCGCGTGCTCGGCTTTATGATGGATACCGAGCGTGAGCTGTTCAAGCTGGGGATCCCCGCCAAGACCCGGCACAATGAGGTCGCACCCGGGCAGTTCGAGATCGCGCCGATGTTCGAGCGCGGCAACGTTGCCGCCGACCATCAGCAGCTGCTGATGACGACCTTCAAGACCATCGCGAAGAAGCACGGCATGGAGTGCCTGTTTCACGAGAAGCCGTTCGACGGGGTCAACGGTTCCGGCAAGCACGTCAACTTCTCACTCGGTAACGCCGAACTGGGTAGCCTGTTCGTTCCTGGCGACACCCCCCACGACAACGCGCAGTTCCTGGTGTTTTGCGCGGCTGTCATCCGGGCGGTGCACAAGTACGCGGGCCTGCTGCGGGTGTCGGTGGCGTCGGCGACCAACGACCATCGTCTCGGAGCCAACGAAGCCCCACCGGCGATCATCTCGATCTTTCTCGGCGACCAGCTCGCGGACGTCTTCGAGCAGATCGCCAAGGGCGCGGCGACCTCGTCGAAGAGCAAGGGCACGATGATGATCGGCGTCGACACGCTCCCCGTTCTGCCGACCGACCCGGGCGACCGCAACCGGACCAGCCCCTTCGCGTTCACCGGCAACCGGTTCGAGTTCCGCGCGCCAGGCTCGATGCAGACGGTCGCCGTCCCGATGGTCACGATCAACACCATCATGGCCGAGGCCCTCGACTACTGCGCGGGCGAGCTCGAAGCCGCGGTGGCGGCGGGTACCGAGTTCGACACCGCGGTGCAGAACCTGCTCACGGAGATCATCACCACCCACGGCGCCGTCGTGTTCAACGGTGACGGCTACTCCGACAAGTGGCAGATCGAAGCGGCGCAGCGGGGACTGCCGAACCTGCGCACCACGCTCGACGCCCTGCCCGAGCTCATCACCGAGCCGTCGATGGAACTGTTCGAGCACTACAAGGTGTTCAACCACCGCGAGATGCACAGCCGGTACGAGATCGGGCTGGAGCAGTACGCACTGACCATCGGCGTCGAAGCCCGTCTGACCCTCGAGGTCGCATCGACCCTGATCGCTCCGGCCGCAATTCGCTACCAGACAGAGCTGGCGCTCAACCTCGGCGCCCTCAAGGCGGCCGGCGTCGAGGTGGACACATCGACGCTCGCTGAGGTGACCACGCCGCTCGCCGACCTCCGGGCAGCATTGAGCGACCTCAAGACGGCGCTCGCGGCGCACGCGGGAGAGACCGCGCTCGCGGAGGCCGAGCACGCCCGCGATGCACTGTTGCCCGCCATGGCCGCGGTGCGATCGGCCGCCGATCTGCTCGAAGGGATCGTCGCCGATGATCTCTGGCCGCTTCCGACGTACCAGGAGATGCTTTTCATCCTCTAGCGGACGTCGGCTGGAGCTAGTGGCACCGGCGTTGGCTGAGGGGATCACACCTGGGGCAGGTTGGCCGATGCGCCGTCGTCGTGTGCCTGCGCCGTTGCGAACCCCGCCGACCCGGCTATTGCCGTCGCGGGCGGCCGCCGCCATGCTGATCTCAACCGCTGCGGGGCGCCCGGCGGCTGTCGCCTCCGGACCCGACTAAGAGGAGCCCTTCGATGCCCTTTCCCGGTCTTCAGCACGTCGCGATCACGGTCTCGGACCTCAACCGCAGTACCCAGTGGTATTCAACGCTGTTCGGCGCCGAACCTGTCCTCGACGAAGACGACGACTCAGGCACCTTTCACCACACCGTCTTCGCGCTCGAGGGGGGCATGCTCTTCGGCCTGCACACCCACATGGGAGCTGAGACCAAGGACCAAGCCGACGAGCGGCGAACCGGCCTCGATCACGTCAGCTTCGCACTGACCGGAACCGCCGAGCTCGAGCAGTGGCAAACTCGCCTCGACGATCTCGGCATCGCTCACGGCGGGATCAAGAAGGGCCACTATGGCAGCGGCATCTCCTTCCGCGACCCCGACAACATCGGGCTCGAATTTTTCATCGCACCCGGCACCTGACCCGCGGCAGACGCACACAGCATCTCTTGCCTGCGCGTGCCGTTCGGTGTCGTGTTGTCAACCGGCGACGCCCCGCTTACCAGCCGGTCGCTACCCGGAGACCATGGCTCTACCTGCGACTCTGGTACCGGCGCCGACGTCTTCGGCGAGCCCACCCGTCCAGTCCGGGTACTCGCGTTAATGTCCCACCGCCAGGGCCCGCATGTATACGACCAACGGCTCTTCAGCCTCAGCCAGCCCGCGCCACGCTCGACGAGGGCGGACACTAGATCGGTAACCCACGCTCGGGCGCGCTTACACCAACAGGTCGTCGGAGGTCACCAGGTGACGCTCCGCCATCTCCTGCCGGACGCGTCCGCGTCGTCGAGCATCTTGACCGAGCGCCCACATTGCTGCTTCGGGTCCGTTCAGTGACTCTGGCACGATGTTCTGAAACCACTCCTGGGAACTCAGTAGGGTGAATATTCGTGATTGTGTGGTCGCCGGCACTCGCGCTCCGCCGGGTGTGAGCCGTAATACCCCCCATCGTCCAGCATACAAGGTAGCGGTATGCACGCGGTCCCCTGATTCAAGCCGCACCGTGCCATTCCCCGCGCGGAGATCGCGGAGAGAAAGCCGTCGGTAGTTCGGCTCCGTCTCGTCCATACGCTGAGTCTGCGCGGCCTCGAGCCAGAGGGCGTTCAGCTCAATGTCGCGTTCGAGCGGTGATCGAACGGGCAGGTACGGGACGTAACCTGGCTTGCTAACATGCGCTGAGTGAGCGACCGCGAGGCCGGTGATTCTGACACTGGTGATAGGAATGATGTGGTCAGTCGCCCAACTCGCATACTTGTAGGCAAGCTGACCAGAGGAGGCGTTCGAGCCGACCGCGAGCACTGGTCTCCGCTCGCCCATCGGCGAAGCATTTTGGGTTCGCAGGGCCATGCCAACGGTGCGTCGGCGGGAGCGCATTGCACCGAGAGGCCCATCGCCGCCCTCAATCGACCACTCGGCGACCTCGCTGCCAGGTGTATAGAGCAAAGGGTAGAGCCAGGTGCCCACTAGGAGGCAGCTACCAGGTACGGATTGGCCGGGGTAGGTCAACGGGTGCATACTCGGGTTCTGATCCAGACCAAGTTCGCGAAGGCTTGGCATACGGGATCCCTGTTCAATGAGTCCAGTTGTGTCGCATCGTTTCCTGGGCAACCGTCAGCGCCATCTGACCTGAGCACACCGCCTTGTGTAGGTGATCTTCGAGGTCTTCCTGCTCGGTGGTCTTCGCTGTGGGTTGCGGAAACAGGTTGTGTGGATCGCTGGGCGCGCCGCCGATGGACAGCGGCACAAGATGATCTTCTTTATAGTTCAGGGGAGAGCCTGGCTCGCCGAAATCACGCATCTGTTGGAGCTTGAGTGCGGCGGTGTAGCTGGCTGGTGGCCGCACCGTGTCAGTCCACCCTGGGGCGCAGATCGTGGCGTGGATGTTGTCCTGAGTGACATCCGGGTTCAGGACACCCGGTGTGCAACGCGCATCCGCACGCGCATCGACCACCCGGCACGGCTCGGCCACCAAGAGTGTGGGCCCGTGCGCCAGGTGGGCGCTTGTGGTCATTGGGGCAACTACGGTGGCTGGGGCGGCCCCACAGCCGGCCACCGCCAGCAGCGCCGCTAGACATACGACTTGTCGGCTCAAGATCGTCTCCTCGTCTGGTTGCAGTCAGTTACCCCATCTCACCGTCGGTAAACCCAGGCAACTGGGACTACACGCTCCGGGCAATCGCAGACGGCCCGGGTGCCCGACCGACCGCGCAGGAGGAAGTAGGTGCCAGCGATGCAGTATTTGTTGTCCGCTCCTCAGGTTCTCATCGGCCCTGCCGGCCGACACTTCGACAACGGCGCAGTGTTGGTCCAGGGTGAGTCGATCGTCGCGGTGGGTGGTCATGACGAGGTCCGCGCGGCGGCCGGCGCGGACCTCGTCGAGCTGGCGTTCCGTGCCCAACAGTTGCTCAACTGTGGCGTCACTACCGTCCGAGATCTCGGTGATCGAGGTGGGCTCACGGTGGCGCTGCGTGAGTCCATCGAAGCCGGTGACCTGGCCGGGCCGCGCATCCTTGCGGCGACCGCCCCGCTGACGCCGCCGGGAGGGCATTGCTGGTTTCTCGGTGGTGAGGTCGCCGGCTCAGACCAGATCCGCCAGCAGATCCGGCGCAACGCGGCCGCCGGGGCCGACGTGATCAAAGTGATGGTGTCCGGCGGCAGCATGAAGGTGCACACGCTGGCCGCGAGGTCGGGTGCGCTGGTGCTGTAGCTCGCCGCGACGGGCTTATCCGTCGTGAAACCATGGGGCAAGACCCGGCTGGCGGGGTCGGTCGTGACTCAGTCAACGGCCACCGCCCGAGGTGTAGCCAGTGACCGGGCAGCTGCCAACCAGCGGGCGGGCCGTGCGGCTGCTCTCGACGACATTCTGGTCAGGCAGGGCGCGCGATCGGCTCAGCTGCACGCGCTGCGCGCACTTGATGGCCGGCGCGTCCTTCGTGTTCCCTCCAGTGAGCCCGGCGCAGCCGGGGCTCACTGCTGGTTCGCGGATCCCGAACCTGGATCGAAACCGCCACAAGCATCGACGCCGCCACGGGTCGTTCGAGCACGACGTCAGACGGCGGCCGCCGCGGTGGAGCCGGTCAGGCACCCCGCCGAGGGCGTGACCGTGGCGGCGGTGCCGATACGGTGACCTCAACGGCTTTGCTGTAGCGGGTAGTGGCAGGCGGCTTGATGGCCCTGGTCGCTGAACTGGCGCATAAGCGGTTCTTCGGCGGCGCACCTTTCGGTGGCCAGCGGGCAGCGCGTACGAAACCGGCAACCGGACGGTGGGTTCATCGCCGACGGCAGCTCGCCACGCACTCCGGCGTTGTCCTTACGTTGTTCCCGTTCGGGGTCGGCGAGCGGGATCGTGTCGATCAAGCCTCGGGTGTATGGGTGCGCCGGTGAGGTGTACACCTGCTCGGCTGGCCCGATCTCGACCAGCTTGCCCAGGTACATCACGCCGATGGTGGTGGACACATATCGCACCACGGATAGGTCGTGGGAGATGAACACGTAGGTCAGCTGATGTTCACGCTGCAGCTCGCGCATCAGGTTCAGGATCTGCGCCTGCACCGAAACGTCCAGCGCCGACACTGGCTCGTCGGCCACGATCAGCTTCGGGCGCAAGGCGAGTGCACGCGCCAGTCCGATGCGTTGACGCTGCCCGCCGGAGAATTCGTGGGGATACTTGTCCAGCGCGGCGCTGGACAGCCCGACCTCGTCGAGCAGCTTGGCGATGGCCTTTTCCTGTTCAACGGCTGATCCGCGATGTTGAATGGCCAATGGCTCGCGCAGGATCGACCGCACCCGCATGCGCGGATCCAGCGATGCGTAGGGATCCTGGAACATCAGCTGGAAGTCCCGGCGATATTTGCGAAGCTCGCGGTTGGACTTGCCGCTGATCTCGACGCCGTCGAACGTGATCGAGCCTGACGTCGGCGTGTCCGCGGCCACGAGCAACCTGCCGATGGTGCTCTTGCCGCAGCCTGATTCGCCGACGAGACCGAAGGTTTCTCCGGTGTGGACAGTGAACGACACGTCCGCAACCGCGCTGACGGCACCGATCTTTCTTTGCAGCACACCGTTCGAGGTGACCGGGAAGGTGCGCACCAGGTTGCGTACCTCCAGCAGTGCGGAAGCGTCCGCGGCGACCGCGGGGGGGGTGTGTGGGTTCGGTGTGGCCTGTTCCTTCGAGCCGAGCGGATGAAAGCAGGCGAACGGGTGCCCGTCCCCGGTGAGCACCGGTTCCTGGGCCCGACATTCTTCGGTGGCATAGGCGCAGCGCGCGGCGAACCGGCAGCCCTGCGGAGGGTTCGACAGGTCCGGAGGCAAGCCCGGAATGGCGTAAAGCCTGCGGTCGGAGTCAACATTTTCCGGCAGTGCACGGAACAGCGCTTCGGTGTAGGGATGCCGCGGGTTGGCGAACAGGTCGCGCGTCGAGCTGGTCTCCACGATCTTTCCGGCGTACATCACCGCGACCCGGTCGGTGTATCCGGCGATGACGCCGAGGTCGTGAGTCACCAGGATCACCGCCATACCGAGCCGGCCGCGCAGCTCGTCGATGAGTTCGAGGATCTGCTTCTGGATGGTCGCATCGAGCGCCGTTGTCGGTTCGTCGGCGATCAGCAGTTCCGGTTCGCAGGCCAGCGCCATCGCGATCACCACGCGCTGGCGCATCCCACCGGACAGCAGGTGCGGGTAGGAGTCCAACCGTTCCTCGGCGCGCGGCAGACCGACCAGGTCGAGCACTTCCGCGGCGCGTTCACGCGCTTGTGCCCGCGTCACTTCGCGGTGCAGCAGAACGGTTTCCGAGACCTGGTCGCCAATGGTCATGCATGGGTTCAGCGATGTCATCGGGTCCTGGAAGATCATGCCGATCCGGTTGCCGCGGATCTTGCGCATTCCGGCTTCGTCGAGCGTGGCGAGGTCGGTGTCGCCAAGCCTGATCGAGCCGCGCGTGACGCGCCCGCCGGGCGGCAACAGGCGCATGATCGATAGCGCGGTCATGGTCTTACCGCAGCCGGACTCGCCGACAATGCCAAGACTCTCGCCCTTGCCGACGGTCAACGACACTCCGCCTACGGGGTGCACCGCGCCCTTGCGCAACGCGATGTCGGTGTGCAGATCGTCAAGGGTTACCACGGAACTCACCGGGATCACCTGCCCTGCAAGCGAACTTCGAACGAATCGCGCAATGCGTCACCGATGAGGTTGAACGCGACCACCACGATCACGATGGCCACGCCTGGCGGGTAGATCAGCCACCAGTAGCCGTCGTAGGTGTAGTTGATGCCGTTGGAGAGCATGTCACCCCAGTTCGCGGCCGGCGGCGGTACGCCGAGGCCGAGGAAGCTCAGCGTGGCCACGATCAAGATCGCGTCCGCCACCTGGAAGGTCGCGTTCACCACCACGGTGCCGATGGCGTTCGGCGCGATGTGCCGCAGGATCGCGCGCAACGGGCCGCCACCCATCAGCCGCA
>QHBZ01000332.1 GCA_003244055.1 Pseudonocardiales bacterium
GGTTGGTGTCCGGATAGGGATCCCGTTACGGTCAGCGGCATTTAGGCTCACGCGCGGATGCTGCTGACCGTCGTCGTTCCCGTTCGGGCGATACGTTGCCTGGGTGCCTGGGTGCCCTCGTGAGCATGTGCCCGGACAGCGCCGTTTCGGGATAAAGGGCGACCTCGGGGGTGGCGGTCATACTGTCGCCTATGCTTGTGGGCGTCGTCATCCGTCCAGCTCGCCCAGCGGATGTTCCAGGCATCATCACACTGTTCACCGCCGTCGCGGAGGAACGTGACAGCATCGGCACTGAACCCGGCTTCGACGTCGCCCAACGCCAGTCCGGCATCCTCAAATCAATCGAAGAGGCTGCAAGCTGCGTGCTGGTGGCTGTCCTGGAAGGCGTCGTTGTGGGTAATCTTGGCATCCAGGTGCAACATCGCCAGACCATGGGCTCGCTCGGCATGATGGTCAGCAGGGAGCGCCGTGGGCAGGGCATTGGCGGTCGAATGCTGGATGACAGCTTGCGCTGGGCGCGCGAGTCCGGACTGCACAAAGTGGACCTTGGGGTGTGGCCCCACAACGCTGCGGCGATAGCCCTCTACCGCTCCCGCGGCTTCACCATCGAGGGCCGGTTCCGCCGCCACTACCGTCGGGCCAACGGGGAACTCTGGGACGTGATCACCATGGGCCTCGTGCTCGATACACAAAGCCCAGGCTCTTCCTACCCCGACGCTGAAAACCTCTGAAGGCACAGGACCAGGAAGTGTGTCCGGCGTCGTTGCGCACGTTCCCACAAGCGGAACGGCCAGCGGCACCATTCTCCCCGTCAGCCGACAAGATCATCAAAGTGCCCTAGGCGGATCCTCATTAAGTTCGCTGGGGTGACGGATCAGGAGCATCCCCCCGTTGTCCTGGTCTCGGTGGACGACGTGGTGCTGGAGCAACTCGTGCACGCCGCCACCACAGACGCCTCAGCGGATGAGGTGACCGCGCCGGTGACCGCTGGGGAGACATGGACACCGGGACGAGTCGCGTGGCTGCGGAACTTCCACCGGGATCGCCGCGCGGGTCTGGACGGGCCGACCGGCGAGGCCACGTGGGCGGTAGTCATCGACAAGAGCGTCGTCGGCTCAGTCCGGCTGAAGCGCAGTGATCAGCCCGGCGTGCTCGAGACCGGCGCGTGGCTGACCCGTCGTGCCCGCGGCCGCGGTGTTGGGGGAGCAGCAATGGCTGCGGTGCTGCGCCAAGCTGCCGCTCTTGGAGCTGTCGGCGTGCAAGCCGACACCACTGCCGGCAACGCTGCCGCGCTGGGCGCGCTGCGCCGCCTCGGCTTCACCCTCGCCCCTGCTGAGGACGGTCAGGGCGTCCACGCGCTGATCCTCTTCGGCTCGCCGGACGCCGTTACTGAGCACCCGTAGCGGCCGCTATACGGGCGGCCTGGAGCTCGCGGACACGCGGTCGACGGTCGACGACCGGTCGGTGCAGGACCGCGGTCGGAGCCCTTTATCGCCGCAGCCGCGTCACGTCTCGGTCTGCCGCTGGCCCAGCTGAGGCCACGCCAGCGCCGGGGAGCCAAGGCCGCTGTGCTGTCGTGCTGAGCGATCGCTTAATGCAACAGTGCCACGGCGCTTCCACCCGGGCCGTGACCGGTGAAACTCGGTGGAGCGTCGCCCGGCCCGGGCGCTAGCCTGAGCGAACACCCACCGCAACAACCCTTGGTCTCACCATGCCCAAAGGGGGGCTTGTTCCATGCCGTCCTCACAACGCCGGGTCATACCGATAGCCCGGATCCTGCGGTTCCACTGGCGGGTGGCCTGGCGATATCCCGGGCTGGTCGTGGGCTGTCTGCTGGCCACTCCACTGACGGTGCTGGTCGACACGATCCTGCCACCGTTGATCGTCTCCGACGTGCTGAACCGCCTCAGCACCGGTCACTATCAGCGGAACCAGCTCTGGACCAGCTTCTCCACCAACCTGATCACCTACGCCGTGGTGGTGTTCCTGGGCTGGGCCGCAGTCGAACTCGAAGCCAGCCGACGAGACTCCTACCGCCAATTCAGTCGCGTCTTTCATCTCGTGGGACGCAAAGGTCCGGGCTGACGGGGCAACAGCAGTCGAGTGCTGAGGTCAGCCCACGCATTTGCGCCGTGCTGTCGTTGTGGAGGTACGCAGCCGGTAGGACTCGGCGCCGGTTTCGAGGATGTGGGCGTTGAAGATGATGCGGTCGACGATCGGTCATCGAGACAGCCGGCGGGGGTCGCCGGGAAGATGGCATGATTCACCTGCGGGCACGTACCGCGGAGGAGGGTCTTCATGACACCGACGCCTATGCCTCCGGTGCTCGTCACTGGAGCGACCGGCTGGGTTGGGCGCTCCGTAGTCGACCTGCTCCTAGACGCGGGCGTGCCGGTCCGCGCGCTCACGCGTCGCCTCGAGGCGGCGGCGACGCTGCCAGCGAACGTCGACGTCGTCACCGGCGACCTCACCTTGCCGGAATCGCTGGACGCGGCGCTGCGCGGTGTCCGTGCCGTCTTCCTCGTCTGGACCGCTCCGCCAGCGACTGCTCCGGCAGTGGTCGAGCGTCTGGCAACCTACGCGCGGCGTGTCGTCTTTCTCTCGGCACCGCACCAAACCCCGCACCCCTTCTTTCAGCAACCGAACCCAATGGCGGCGCTCTATGCAGATATTGAGCGGCTCATCGTGGCCACCGGGCTCGAGTCGACGATCATCCGGCCGGGGATGTTCGCGTCGAACGCGTTGTTCTGGTGGACGGGCGCGATCAGCGCTGACGGTGTCGTCCGGTGGCCGTACGGCGCCGCCGAGACGGCACCCATCGATGAGCGCGACGTGGCAGCCGTCGCGGCGCGGACCCTGTATGGGGACGGTCATGCTGGAGGCGACTACGTCCTCACTGGCCCCGAGTCACTGAGCCAGGCAGAGCAGGTCAGCATCATCGGTGATGTGTTGGGGCGTCGGATCGAATTCGAGGAGCTGTCGCCGGAGGAGTTTCGAAGCGAGACGGAGGGAAGCTGGCCCCGCCCGGTCGTGGACATGCTGCTCGCCGCGTGGAGCGCAACGATGGGAATGCCGGCCTTCGTGACCTCTACGGTCTTCGACATCCTCGGATCAGTCCCGCGATCGTTTCGCCAGTGGGTCGCCGATCACGCCACCGCGTTCACGGAAGATTCAACCCATCCAATTGACCTTTCCTGCGAAGGGAGCAAGGGCCGGGTCAGCTCGCTGCGGTGACGCCGCGGCTGAGCTGGAGTCGGCTGTTCATGTCGAGTTTCACCTCGCCGTGCGGCGCGACGTGGGCCCAGAACAACGGCGTCAGGCCGCGTCGGTCGGCGTCGGTCAGCGCGGTGGCCCACTCGTCGTCGGCGAGCACCTCCTGGACCATCAGGGTGTTGACGTAGACCAGAGCGGCCTGCAGTACCCGCAGGCACAGCACGGACAGTTCCTGCTCGTCGCGGCGGTTGGTGGCGATGTCGCCGCCCTTGCCGAAGAAGATGACGCTGTTGGCCCGGTTCCACGACTCGACGACGTTCAGGCCCTCGTTAATCTCGCGTTGCAGGTCCCGGTCGCGCAGGTACCGGGCCACGAAGATTGTGCGTTGGGCCCGGCCGACCTCGATCATCGCCTGGTAGGTGGGGTGGATCGCGTTGGCGCGGGTGAACCGGCGCAGGATTGCCTCGGTCGAGGCGGTGCCGGAGCGGATCGCGGTCGCGTATTTGATCATTTGGTCGTACTGCTCGGCGATGATGTCCCACCGAATCGGCCTCGTGAGCGCCGGCGTCAGCCGCCGGTACGCCTCGGGCTCGCCCGGCGGCCGGCCGGTACAACCGCACTTTGTTGATCCGCTTGATCCTGGGGAGCAGGTCGAAGCCGAGCAACCGGGTGATGCCGAAGCCGACCTCGGACTGGCCGTGGGAGTCGACGTAGTTGCCCTCGACCTCCATGGTGGTGCCGTGCCGCATCGCCCCCTCGACCATCGCGGCGACCTCGGACGCCGAGCAGTTGATCAGCTGGGAGTGGATGGCCATGCTCTTACGCTCGACGTGCCAGTAGATCAGCACGCCGCGTCCGCCGTAGCGGGAGTGCCATTCGGTGAAGATGTTCTGGTCGAACGCGCCGAAGTGCGTCGAGTCGGTGGCGACCGCGGTGGAGCCGGCGCCCCAGATCGTGTGCACCCGGGCGGCGAACGTCGCGTTGGCGATCTCGATCGCGATGGCCCGCGGCCGACTTGGTGAGGCCGATGAGGCCGTGCTTGGTGGCGGCGTAGGCGGCCTGGCCTTTGAACCCTTTGACGCCCGCGCCGGACGACGTGTTGACGATCGCGCCGCCGCCGTGCTGGAGCATGAGCTCGATCTCGTGCTTCATGCTCAGGAAAGCGCCGCGGAGATTGACTGCCACGAGGCGGTCCCACTCGTCGTCGCTGATCTCGGCGGCCGGCTTGATCGGCTGCTCGATGCCCGCGTTGTTGAAGGCGATGTCGAGGCGGCCGAATCGCTCCACTGCGGCGTCCAGTGCCGCTTTGATGTCGTCGGCGCGGGTGACGTTGCAGGACACGGCGAGCGACTGGCCGCCGGCCTGCTCGATCATGCGAGCCGTCTTTTGGTTGCCGTCGGTTGCGATGTCGGCGACCACGACGCTGGCACCTTCGAGCCCGAACGCGAGTGCGGTGGCGCGGCCGATGCCGCTGGTCGCTCGGTGACGAACGCGACCTTGCTTTCGAAGCGGCCGCTCATGGGGTCACCATGACCTTGATGGCCTCGCGGTCGGCCATGGCGCGGTAGCCGTCGGGGACGCCGTCCAGGCCGACGTTCCGGTCGAACACGCGGCCGGGCTCGATGCGGCCCGCCAGCACGTCGGGCAGCAGCTCGTCCAGGTACGCCCGCACGGGCGCGGGGCCGCCGCCGATGGTGATGTTGCCGAAGAACGCCGGCAACGAGCCGGGGATCTCGGTGTGCTGCGGCACGCCGACGCGGCCGACCGCGCCGCCGGGGCGCGCGATGCCGATCGCGGTGTCCATCGATGCGCCGTGGCCGACGCACTCCAG
>QHBZ01000333.1:0-246 GCA_003244055.1 Pseudonocardiales bacterium
GACTACCTTCACTATTTCCGAGTCACCGTCGGTTTCGGCCGCGACCACCTCGACGCCGTCGACGGGGCCGACGCTTTTCGCCTGTCCTTCTACGACCACCACTATCCGGGGCCACCAGGTCCATTCCCGGCCGCCGGTCAGGCCGAGTTCAGCGCCGGGAACCCCAGACCTCGCCAACGCGGCGAGCTTGCCGAGCAAACGTTGCGCGGCGCCCCGGCGATCACGCCACCAGCCATCCGGGCGGGA
>QHBZ01000333.1:380-25317 GCA_003244055.1 Pseudonocardiales bacterium
ACAGTGGACGGCGAGGTCGGTCGGCTGCAGCAGACACCGGGCACCTCCGGTACGGGCGCAATGGGTACTCCTGCAGCAACAAAGTGCATGTCATCCAGGGCAATGGGAATCCTGATCCGACTGTCGTCACGCGCACTACTTACACGGTCGGTGATGGATACCTGATCGACTTCGCGCCGTTTGCGTGATGTCCGACACGCCGTAGTGCGGAGATCAGCCAGATGGCGGCTGGACGCGCCGTAGGCACGTATGGTCGCGCTGGTGGAGCAGGTGCGCGGTAGTTGCGCAACGTGTGGTGCGCGCTGGGTTGGTGCTGAGCGTTGCCACTGCGCGCACTGTTGTGTGACCTACGACACGGAGATGTTGTACGAGGCGCATCGGCTCGGTGAGATCTGTCGACCGCCGCAGGCGTTCGCGCAGCTCGAGCAACGGCTCGGCGTATGGTGCCGACGAACCGAAGCACTCCCCCGAGCTATCTAAGTCGATCTTCACTCATGTGGTGTCTGGGACTCAACGCTGATAGGTGTCGTTATGTCAGTACGGTTGTCGGCGCTGGTCAGTGACCACAACCGAGAACGACGTCGTGACTGCTGCGCCGTCAACCGACCGGCGCCGGATGGCGTTGTGCCTCGGGGTCCCTCTTGCCGTCGGTACGGCTGCGTTCGTATTGGCACTGAGCGCTTGTGGATCAGACAGCGACACGAAACGCTGTGACGGCGATGGACCGGCCAGTCGGCACGCTGCAGGCCTTCGCCCAGCGCAAGACCGCACCGGCCGGAGCCGAGCTGTTCGAGCGCGGCTTCCTCGCCTGCCTCGGTCGGCGGATACTCCGTCGACCCGTACCAGCTTCCTGCGTCGCCGCAGTCGCAGGCCGCAACGTGAGATACGAACGGCCCGTAGTCGAACACCTGGCTCGTGATCGTCCCGTCCGCCAGCTTCCGCCCTGTGTAGCCCTCGTGTTCCCAGAGATTAGCAATCCAAGTTCCCATGACGTCAGGATCTCCTGACGGCAGATCAATTGCAACACTTCCTGACGAGGAGGAAGCCGGTCCGTCGGCGGCCGGTCGTTTTCCCCAAGGTCACGCTAGCGCTTCTGCAAACGAGTCAACCAACCGTTTGCCTGGCCAGGGGGTGTGTCGTGCTGCCCAGCATTTATGCGTGAGTTGTTCAAGAGCGCTTTGTGTTGCTCGACGTACAACCGTAGAGCTTGGATTCCAAGTTCAATAAGTTGGACTACACGAAGGCAAACCCGTGCGGCGAAGATGATGAGTAAGAAGATATCCATACCGTCGAAGATCGCATAGTCAATGCGGATCGGCAAGAACGGCTGACGGACGCTATTATCGCATCCTGCGAATCGTCGCCCGTCTTCGTAAGTACGGTCTCAACCCCGACGGAAGTGTTCCTCCGGGACGTGAGTTTCTTTTTTCCAACACAGGCGATTATAGGCATCGTCATATTAGGCGTGCTGCAGCTGAAGCGACTTGCAAGTAAGCACGACGCCGCCGTTTGACCGTTACGAAACAGGCGTTACGTGCTTCCAAGGCCGCAGACTTGCCTGAGCGCGCAGAGCGCCCAACGCTCGCCAGAGCTGTGCCGGACTGACTGAACACGAGGGTGACGACCAAGTCCCACATCTGGCAGTTCGCTACTACGTGCAGCCAGAAGCGCTCGCTGTTCACCCAAACAGCGGCATGTCATCACCCGAATGGCGCACGCTCGCGAGTTCCGATCTCACTGATACTTACTTCGACCCCCAGACGCCGCGCGGCTGTCGTGGCTTGACGTTCTATCGGAGGTGTCGCCGACGAGGCCCGCATAGCCCGCCGCCCGACGCGGCCTGGCAGCAGACTCCGTATCTGTTTTGCCGGTGTTGAATCCAAGGCCGGCGCCTGTGATTGAAAGGTCTAGGGGAGAAATGACTGCAAGGCGTTTCGTTGGAGGGCGAATGCCCACAAATGTGCTGATGGTTTTGGCACTTATCGGCGTGCTGGCATTGTCTCCGCTGAGCGGCGGCAGCGTTCCGGTAGCGCAGGCAAGTCAACTGGGCCCGGCCGCGACATCTGCTGATTTGGAGGGCCCTTGGTTTCATCAGGACTTCACGGGGTCGGTCGATTCACGTGCGAATATACAGCTTGTCTACTACACCTACACGCTTAGCTGGCATGCCACGAGTGGCGTGGTTGATGGCTTTACGGTTGACAGTTATGACGCCAGCTCGATTAATCTCTCGAAGAATGCAACGATTGATATCCAGCCGTTTCGTGCACTTGCGTGGGGTCCCACCTATCGTATTCGAGTGAAGGTGAAGGCGGACTCGACGCTCGGCACAGACACTAAGTTGATCAGGAGCCTGAGCCCGAACGTCGAACAGCATGAACAGGTGATTCTATACGCCAACGGCAGATATGAGCAAACGGGAGTCTAATCTGCTCCGCGCGGCTGTCGGGACGCGCACTGGTTTGGTGCCGCCTGGCGGAGCCACCAACATCGCAGCCGCGCTCCGACAACACGCCCGCAACGTGACGCGAACTCCTGTCGTTTGAACCCTTGCCCTTATTCAAAGCAAGAGCACCCTCAGGGTGCGACTAGGCAGGATTGCGGGCACTGCGTGATCAATTATCAACACGGCCTGACGAGAGAATCGTGCCGAACATATGACCGATTATGTATGCCTCGTTCGGAGATCCGGCTGAGCACCTTGAACTGAACTATCCGAAGCAAACGTATAACACTTATGAATTGACCACTTTGGTCGCTGTTATCCATACCCATACTTCCGACCCTGGATCTTCTTCGAAGTCTGCGAGAGCCGCTACCTCGGTCACTTCAAAACCAGTCTGCTTTAACAGGTCAACGCACTTATCTGCGCTGTACCCATTTGTCCAGTTGGTGCCACCAAAACCGAGAAAATTTTCCTCCAGCCAACCAGGGGAATCGTCCTGTGAAGTATTCAGTACGAACTTGCCGCCTGGCACGAGCGAGATATGAACAGTTTGTAGCAACCTCGCCCACTGCGCTCTTGGCACATGAGTAATTGCGTAGAACATCAGTGCAGCGTCGAACGAGTTCGGCTCTAGGTCTTGTTGTGCAATGTCGCCTACTTCGAACTGTCCGGCTGGAACAAGCGCTCGGGCGAACTCAATTTGCCTGGGCGAGATATCGAATCCTTTGTACCTGTGGCCTGCGTCCGTGATCATCTCGGCGACTGGTAAGCCTGCACCGCATCCCAGTTCGAGCACTCGTGAATTGGAATTCAACGTCGCAAGCAGAGCGGCTGTCTTCGCTTTTCGGGGATGGCTTGCAGGAGTACTTCGTGCGGACTGTAAGTACTCAGTAGCGACCTTGTCGTAACCGTCCTTGATCAGTGAATTCTTTTCGGAATCGTCCAGATCATCGGCTTCCGGCATCCCATAGACGCTAGTCGAAGGGCAAGCGTGGCTAGGGCCGAGCGTGTAGGCGTCACTACCGAACATATGAGTGATTAGGTGCGCAGCAACGGGTTGAACACCGCCGCGGCGCACGGCCGGCGGGTGGAGTACTCGATCGGCTGGCCGGTTGACGAGCGGACCAGGGCGGGGATCGAGCAGCTGCGCGAGCGCGACTGGGGCACCGCGCTGGACACCGACGGCGCGCTCGACCCGCAGGCCCAGGTCGCGGACCTGACCGGGCTGCTGCGGCACGGCCCGGGCGGCGACCGACTGACCGGCTGGCCACCGACCTGCAGGCCTTCGCCCGCCGCACCCCGCGCGCCGCAGGTAAACAGGCCAAGCTCGGCGAAGACGCCACCGGGAGTACGGCGCGTTCGTCACCAACACCACCGGCGAGCAGGCCCAGTTCCTCGACGCCCGCCACCGCACCGATGCAGGCAGTTGCAACCTCGATCTTCGCGTCCATCGGGGGGTCGGGATCATCGCGACATGACCTCTCGTTAAGTCAGAGGAACGCTCTGGCGTATGGTCCGCTGGTGTATGCGGATCAGGCGACCGAAGTTGTGTGGGAGCAACTGCGGGCAACCAGATGTAACCCTCCGGTTGGTGCCGCAACGACTAATGAGCGGCGGGCGACGTACGTCTTCGCGCTAGAACAGGCTGAGCAGATGTTCCGCGCCGCGGCGACAGTCGGCCAGGCGACTCGGCCGTTGCTCGTCTTCTATGGACTTAGCCAGGCTGGCCGCGCGATCGCAGCTGCCGCTTCCGGTATGGACTGCGGGGACGCTTGGAAGCTGAATGGGCACGGAATCGGTTCGTTGGGCTTGGACAGGCACCTCCCCGACGTTGAAGTGCGCACTGGCAAGCAGGGTGAGCGCGGGAGCTTCGTTCGGTTGTCGGAGCTGCTTGATTCGCCCCTGTGGGGCAAGACACCGGTGCGGCTCAACGAGCTTTGGAACCTCCTTCCCGAGAATGAACAGTCGCCGCTCCTCGACACGGGCGACCTCCGGCGAACGCCCTTGCGGATCGACCATCGCAACCTGTACCCGGAGCCGCATCCGTTGGCCAGCGTTCCAGTTGTCCGCTTCCCACCCTGGGTTGTGAACGCTGGCAACGGGCGAGAAGCCCTAAGCAAGTACCTGAAGGCATTTCCAGAGGCTCAGGGCTATTACGACTTTCTGCGTGTCGATCGGGAGCCAGACGCCAATCCCAACTTCACACGCCACCACGACGGCTGGGGTGAGCTCCACATGCGCTGGCGCCTCCCAGACGGTCAACCGGGAACTGCCGCTGAGCGACTCGCCCTCCTGGAAACAATTACACGACCCTACAAAGGAACCTTGTACTTCTTTCCTGTCGTGACACCCAACACGCGCAGTCTCCATCCCTTGATGGCGTGGTGGGCGATTCTGCATACTTTGTCTATGCTTGCCCGATACCAACCGGCGGAGTGGGCGTCCCATATCAACGTCGACACGAGCCGGCATGCAGTCGCGATCGAGCGCTTGCTGAAGGAGGCTATCCGTGTTCTTCCTAAACTCGTACTAGAGACGATTGACCAGATCACGCGTTGACGCACGTCGAGCATGGCTACGTAATAACTACGCGGTCAATGCTGATGCCGACCGCACCGTTTCTTTCACTTCCGCGGATACATCCGCATATGCCGCGAGTCGCGCGGATAGCGGCACAGGCCTCGTGCTGAGCGGGATACTGACGGCATCTGATCCAGATCGGCGGCCCGACCGACGCCGGGTGTACCGCGCAACCCCTGATCATCGATCTATCTCGAGTCCAAGGTTCTTGGCCCAGTTTGCGGCTGGTGACATGGTTCTACTGGCACCCTAAACATGGAGGTGGTGACGTGTTCGAAGAGCGGCTGCGGCTACTCGTTACCGTGAAGGCCTACCCGCAGCCCTCACGCACCTATGGCGAAACTGTGTGCGTGGCAGGCGTCAGAGTGGACACATCAGTACCGAGTTGGATCAGGTTATATCCCGTTGCCTATCGGGATCTTGCGTTTATCGATCGTTTCAAGAAGTACCAGATACTGGACCTGCGCGCGTTCCGTTCGTCTTCTGATCAACGACCCGAGAGTTATAAACCTAACATCTCAGCTATCATTCTGGGTGACACGCTCGGTACCGGACGTGGATGGCGCGAGCGGTGGAAACATCTGAACCCTTTCGCTGGGGCCACGACGGCGTGCGAGTTGCTCGCTCGCCAGGGAACTCCAGCAGCCCCGTCGCTGGGCCTCATCAAGCCCCGCGAAGTCACCACACTTGATATAGAGCCCAACGATACCTTTTCCGAGGATAAGCAACGCTTAGCCGAGCTGGCTGCCGCCGGCGACCTATTCACGGTTGAGCGTAGCGTACTGGAGCCGGCACCGTATCGGCTGAAGTATCACTATTTTTGCATGGACCCGGGCTGCAAGGGGCACACGCAGTCCCTTATCGACTGGGAAGCCGGTGAGGCTGCTCGCAACTGGAAGCAAAGTGGTTATGCCGAGCGCGAGCTGCCCGAACGCTTGCGACGAAAGTTCTTTGACCAGATGTGCGCCACTGACCGTGATACGTACTTCTTCCTCGGTAACCAGCATCAACATCCTAAGGGCTTCCTGGTACTCGGCGTCTTTTGGCCTCCAGCGGGCAGCCGACCAGCACCAACTCTTTTTGACTAGAGATGTTCGACCACCAAAGTTGGATCGTTACTCAGTAGGGTATCGCTTACGATAGCACGATGACACGTGGCGGCGTCCTGCTCAAAGCACAGGAGCGCAACGCGTCGTTCATATATCAGTGATCGCAGCTCCTCTAGCGCCTGTTGCGCAGCAGACGTCTGCAACAAGGTCCTAAACCGCGTGCGGCTCTGGGTGACACCTTGTCGGAACGCATCGCGGTTGTCCCGGGGATTACCGAGCGCTGGCATGTGCCGGTACCAGATGTTCACCTGCTCCAGTTGGTTCGCCAGGTATCGCTTGGAGAGGCCGGGCTTGCGACTGAGGGGCGTGAGCCGCACATCCACAAGTGCAGTGACGTCAGCTCGAACCAGCGCCGACAGCAGCTCGCTCGACGTGCGCCCTTCGTACCCGATGGTCAGGAGGCTGTACGTCTCTAGTGTCTGCACCACTGCATCATGCCAGTCCTGGCGCTAGCTTGGTCACAGATTGCGCCGATGATGTCACCCTTCGTGTCAATTACGGGCCGCCACCGTGACGGGCCGGCGCCGTCGTCCGCTGGTGCATGGCGTTAGCTCCGTGAGCCAGCTATATGACCGTGTCGGTGGTGGCCATGCGGGTCTCCCGGAACTGGCCGACGTCGACGACGACATCGGCCACGCAGTACCACGCTGTGGGGCGCCCACCACCTTCAACCACACGTTCGGTCTCGACGCGATCCCACCCACGGGGCCGCGCGACTCGAACCGACCAGCCGCCAGCGTGGGATGGCCAGCCGATCTGCTCTAGCGCGTCGGACAGGGCCGGCCGGTCGACGGCATCGGTCGCACCGGACACTCCGGCGTCGACGTACTCGGCGATGATCCGGTGACCGTGGGCATTAACCTGGGCATTGACCCACTGGCGGACGGCTTTTCGCTGGCCGTCCAGCCCGAACCCTTTGAGCTGCGTGGTGCTGGAGATCCGGAGATACGCCACGAGTCACATGCGGACAGCCTAAAATGCCCTGAACTGCGAGGTAAAAGATCCGGACGGATTGTTAACAGAAGCGCGTCACCAACGCGCGGCTCGTCGTGGGGTCGAGGCCCCGCGGACCGGCTATGTCAGCGCGTCGCACAGCGCCTGGCGTTGGCGGTCGCCGAGGCCGGCGGCGCGACGTGAGGCGACGATCCCTGTTCGTTCCATCAGTGCGGTGACCTTGGCCGGGCCGTAACCGGGCAGGCTCTTGAGCAACTGAGTGACCCTGGTCTTGCCGACGACGGTGTCGGTCTTGGCCCGATCCAGCACCTCGGGAATGGTTTGTTCGCCGCGGGCGATCGCGTCGCAGAGCTGTTTGCGAGCGGTACGCGCGGCCGCTGCCGCGCGGAGGGCGTCCTGGCGTTGCTGGGGGGTCAGTCTGGGTAGTGCCATGGAGTTTGAGTTCCCTTTCCGTTGCCACCCGTAGGTGGATTGGTTCGCGGTCATCATCGCTGTCGAGCCCGATACCGCACGCCATCACCGCGGCTGTCCTTACCACTCGTGAGTCGTTCACGAGCGGTCGTCCGCCAGGATCGGGATGCCCACGCCGCGGCGACCCAAGGAAGAAACGCACCGGCTGATGCGTACCTTCCACCCGTACAGCGCCTAGGGCTCAGGCCGACCGCAGGGCACTATGGATGGCAACCGTCTTGCTCGATACGCTCGAAAATGTCCGCGTCAGTTTCTTGCTGCCACTGCGGCAAGTCGTCCCAGTCTGCCACGTAGGCTGGCTTCGGATCTGGGAAATGCTTAAAGATTTGCCCGATCCAACAGAGAGCAACAAAGCGTCCCTTCTGCGAACGGGTGAGCTTCGCAGTACTGCCGTTGGTGGCGTCTATGAACGCGAGCACCTGATTGTAAACGGCAGCAGCACTCTCCCGTTCCCACTCGGGGGTTTCGTCCCACGATGCAACATAGCTGGCCTTCGGCTTCCCTGGGTAATGCCGCGTGACCCCGGCAATCCATGCCTCACGGAAGACGCGTCCCTGTTCTATCAATGTATCCCCCGTAACCACACTCATTCGCTAGCCCTCCGAAACCCTTCGGGATACGGCCATGATTTGCTGATTAACTTGGTAAACTCGACTGTTTCCGAGTAGTGGCGTGAGATGACCTTGAAGCCCCTGTAGCTTGCGGCTGATGAAACCCGATCCGGTCTGTGCGGAAATTTCTAAGACGAGATCGGCATAGGTGACGAGCTGATTCACATCACCACGTTGTACCGCAATCATTGCGAGATCAGTCAGGGCACTGCCACGGCGACGTGCGGATAGACTCTGATGCAAGACGTCACCGAGAACTTCTTCAGCAAGATCGGGACGTCGAAGCTGCACATAACAGGCACCGCGCTCCTCGGCGAGCCGAGCGCCATCAAATCGAAGCCATCCACCGTTGCTCACATCGCCCGACAATGTGCACACCTGCTCAGCCGCGTCAAGTGCTTGCTGACACGCAGCTAATTCTCCAAGACCAGCGAATGCCTGCGCTTGAACGGCGGAAACCCAATACCGTGTTGACAGCGATTCGTCCCCTCTCCGCGCCAGGCGTGCAGCTAACTCCAGCATCGGCACTGCTTTATCATAGCTTCGTTCGTACATCTCGATAAACGCGTGGCGAGTCATCGCACACGCCCATAGATCAAACGCGCTAGCTTCCTTGCTAGCGGCGGCCGCCAGAGTGTAGCAGTGCGCTGCGTCACTGTACTCGTTAGCGTCAAAGAAAATTTCACCCGCCAGTTGCAATAGCTCGCTTGTCAGTTCACACAGGCGCTGATGTACCGGAAGTCCGCGTGATCGGTTGAGACTAGCAACCAGAACATCGAACTGGTCGCGCACCAGCGGAAGCACAGTACCCTTGAATTTAGACAACACGAACACGCGCCACAGATGTTCGTTGAGCATTGCGTACTCGCCCACAGCGACCTCATCGAGCCGACCCAAATCGAGGGAAGAGCCGTCCAATCGGTCTAGCTGACCATCCGCGCCACACATCGTAACGTGCACCCCGGCCATGCTAAGCAGACGAAGCAACTCACGACGCATCATATCTTCAGAACTCCCACCCGCCGCGGTAGGCACCACATCGTCGACAAGACTGGTGGGTGGGGTCACCCGCTCAACGGGCCGCGTTCGATTCGTGTGGTGCTCTTGCCCGCTGCTGTCCAGTGTCTGGACGAACCGGATTTTGACCTCTTCGGGTGCGCGGTCTAAGGCGGTGTCGAGGAGTGATTGGGTATCCGGGAGCAGGGTGATGGTGTTGCCTCGGGCTTCCCACTTGTTCACTGTCCGGGCATCGACACCGAGGTGCGCAGCGAAGGCACGAATGCTCAAGCGCATGGCCTGACGAAGGGCCTTGGTCTCGGCTCCGGTCCAGCGCTGAACAGTGGCCATCGAGCCCACCGCGATTCCTTCCTCACCTAGCGGACGGTCGCGCTGAGCGTAGTACCTCGCGAGTACCTCATCCGGGCCTCACCAGCACGTTCCCAACCAACAGTGTCCTGGCCAGACTGGTGAAGTATTGACACGCACCTGCGTCTTGGTGGGAGCGCACCCCCATGCAGCGCCTGTTCCGGCGATCAACAGCGGCGGTCACCGTCCCTGGTGGCCTGCCGGTGCATCGTTATCGGAGCCGACGTGGGCCCGGAAGCCAGGTCACAGGAGCGGAGTGATGGCCGATGGAGACTTCTGACAGCCCGGAGGTGGTGATCGCGAAACGTCTGCTCGATTCCGCCAAGCGGGGTGGATTTACCTTCCAGCGCGCGGCGCCGGGCGCGGACGGGCCGCTGGTAGGACACCGAGTCGGCGATGACTGGGTGGACCTGATCCACATCGAAGGATTCAGCCAGAACTGCTTCGCCTGGCGACAGCGGACCTCCTCGCTGATCGCTTCGCAGGGCGCACTCTTGCAACGCCGGGTGCAGGGCAGCGCGTGTGATGTGCTCACCGAGGTGCTGACCTGGGAGCCGGGACCATGACCATCAAGGCTTCTCCGACAGAAAACAGCGCACACCACCGCCGGGTGGTCATAACCACCTGCCAGGCCCACGCCGCGGCTGGCTTCACCAACCTATTGGTGACCAAGGAGGACGGGGTCATCGTGCTGAACCCACACATCGCGAACTGCTGTGTACTGCGACTGGACCAGCAGGCCGCGACGGCGCTGCTAGGCATCCTCGAGGAGTGGCTGGGCTGAGCCGGCGCAACCGGTCTCCGGGTGAAGGCCAGGATCCCTATACCACCGGTGCGATCAGATCTCTCACGCATCCCTATCCCCCGCACCCTCGCCACGGGTAGATCTCCGGCCGGCTGCCGGTTGAGCATTTCCGCCCCGTTCTACTCCCGGCAGCCGGCCGGTTCCAACCCGCGGGTCAATAGCCGAGTCCTAAGTGAAGGTCGGTGTCCTCGTCGAGCCCTTGGTCATCGTCGTAGCGGTAGGTCTCTTCGGCGGTCTCGTCTCGATCATGGGCGAGCTCGTCGGCGGCGTCCTCGCGGTCATCCTCGCGTCCGACGATCACCTGGTCTCGTAGGGCGTCGATGCTTTGCTGGTTTCGGCTGCCTAGGTCGTCGTCTAGATCGGATGTGATCACCGGTGGCCTCCACTGGTTGGTGATGGCTTTCCAGGCGCGGGCCTTAACGCCTGCACTGTCGGGTTGGGGCCCTAGTGGTGTCGCCGGGTCTGTGTCGGTGATGTTGTAGGTCTCCCGGTAGGCAGCGGCCAGGCCGGCGAGTTCGTCCCAGTGGGCCGCCGCGGCCGGCTGATCGGGGCGCGGTCCGAGTCCGGCGGTCCAGCTCGGCTGCTCGCGGGTGAGGTGTTCGCGAAGCTCCCCGACGCGGCTGGTCATCGCGGCGTTGAGCTCGGTGAGGTACTGCGTCAGCTCGGGATCACCGGACAGCATGGCGTAATCGGGGCGGGCCAGCCACGGCAGCGCGGCCCGCGCGCCACTACCGGCGTCGCGTTGGGCGGTCAGCTCGGCGATCAGTGCGTACGCGGTGTAGCGGTCGTCGTCCATCGGGTCCTGCGTTGCCTTGGCGGCCAGGTGTTCGGCGGCCCGGCGCACGGCCGTATCAGCGTCGAGTCCTTCGTGCGCGCCGGCGGCGGCGTGGCGCCACACGCGATTCCACTGCGGGTCCTCAACCGCGGCCCGTGGTGCGGTCTGTTCGATGATCGAGCGCCACCGGTTGATGTCGGCCGTGTGCGGTTCGGCCACGTGGGCGGGCGGCTCGTGACCGTCGAGGTGCCGCTCGATGCGCCACTGCAGCACCGCAGCCGGGTCCTCGGCGCCGGCGAAGCTGCCCTGCGCGACCGCGAGCGCAACCAGCTGCTCGGCTTGCCAACCCAGGTCGGTGGCGTTGCGCAGGGTCTGCACCAGGGCGGACTCGGCGGGCTGGTCGAGCACGTCGGGGGCGTGGCGGGCGAGCAGATCGAGGTAGCGCTCCTCGTCGCCGAGGCGGGCGACGTAGTCGTGCCGGGTGACCAGGGTGGCCAGGGATTCCTCGGTGCCCAGGGCGGCGCGCAGCTCGTCGGTGGCGGCGGTCTCGGCGCCGGTGTGGGCGAGCACGCCGATCAACACGGCCTCAGGGGTCTGTTCGGGCGGGGTCTCACGGTGGTCGTCGGCGACATGGTGGGTGGTCTCGACATACATCCGGTTCTCGCCGCGGGCGCGGGTGATCGCGGGGTAGAACTGCTCGCGGGTCATGTTCTTGGGCACCACGGTGTGCGAGGTGTGGTCGCTGGTCATGCCCTGCACCCGGTTGACGGTGGTGGCGTAGGCGAGCTCGACATGGGCTGCCACGTATTCCGGTGGCAGGATCGCGGTGCCGCGGTGCGTCCGGTGGTGCACTTGGAGCGCGCCGTCGGCTTCGATCGCTAGGACGCGCCAGGTGTCGCCGTTTTTGACGAAATCGGCTCCGGCGAACACCGCGAGCTGGCGGTTGTTGTCTCGGGTGACGATCCAGTCTCCGACCGAGGCGGCGGTGCCGTCGTGCAGCTGCACCGCGCGCCCGGCGTCGATGTCACCGCGTTGCAGCCGCTGGGCCCGGGCCTGGAGGTTCAGGCTGACCACGTCCTGGTTGGCGGGCACGATCAGCAGGGTTTGCCGGCCGGCGTCCAGGTCGGCCCGCCAGCCGCGTTGCGCGGCGTCGCGCATGGTTTCCCGCGATCCGCCAGCCACCCAGTTGTTGTCCAGGTAGTACGTCAGACCGGTGGGGTTGCCTTCGCGAATTCGCAGTGATGCGGCGGCCTGAGCGGGGTCGGTGAACCGCACCACTTCGCGGAACCGGACCGCGCCGACGTCGTGGGCGATCAACCGGATCGCCCCGCCCGCCTCGACGGCGCCAAGCTGCCTGTCGTCGCCGATGAGTCGCACATCGGCGCCGCAGCTCAGCGCATAGCGCACGACCGTGTGCAGGGTGTGGGTGCCCGACATGGCGGCTTCGTCGACGATCAGCACATCGCCGGCGCGGAAGTCGAACTGATGCTCGGCGACGCCGACTTTCAGGGCGGTGGTGACCTGGTGCAGGGTGTGCGGGGCGGCGTCGATGGACTCGCCGAGTTCCTGGGCGGCGCGCGCGGAGGGCCCGAACGCGTACACCCGGCCACCGGCGCAGCGCCACGCGTGGGCGAAGACTTTCATGGCGGTGGTCTTGCCCGCGCCGGCCGGTGCCAGCGCGAGCTGCACCCGGCGCCCGGAGCGGGCGAACTCGGTGACCATCCGGGCCTGACCGGCATTGAGCGACGCCCCAGCAAGGGCCTGCTGGAGGGTCTCGGTGGTCAGGCGGTGGCCACCGCCGCGGCGGGCCCAGGCGACCAGGGCGGCCTCTTCGCGCAGGGTCTGCTCGGTGGTGTAGCGCTGGCTGTTGTGCTCGACGAACACGCTTTCGCCGTCACGGCGGCGCAGCACCCCGGGCTCGGCGACCAGTGCCGGTCCGCGCAGCGCGACGGTGTCGGGTGCGTTGATCACGGTGTCGGCGACCGCGGCGACGACCGCCTCGCGGGCGTCGGTGGCCACCCGCAGATGCGCGGTCTGGCGGTGCGCTTCGGCTTCGACATTCCAGCGGGTCCAGTGGCTGTAATGGTCGGCGACCACGAACCGGGTCTGCCCGGCGATGGTGTCGATGTCGACTGCGGACAGCGGCTCCCCCGCCCCGCTGAAGACCCGATCGCCCAGGGTGTCGAGCTGCTCGGCGGTGACCAGACCGGCGGCGAACTCACGCCACCGCGCCAGATGCCCGGCGAGTGTGCGGGGGGCTTGCTTGGCGGCGCGGGTGCCGTACTGGGCGCGGCGGCCGATCTCCAGCAGTTCCTTGGGTGAGGGCTCACGACCGTGCTCAGCGCGGAACGCGACGATGCGCTGCGCCCGGTCGGTCTCGACCTGGCGGGCGCGCTGGGAGAAACCGATCAGCAGCTCACTGGGGACCCCGTCCACTTCCCAGACCGGGCGTTTGAGGTCGATACCGTCGGTGGGGCGCTCGGCCCAGCTGGCGCCGTGGTCGCGGAACAGATCCCGCAGCCGGGAGTTGTAGAACTCCGACATCACCACCGCCGAGGCGTGGATGGTGCGGGTATCCAGGGTCGTCCACGCGCCGTCACCGGAGCGCTTGACCTTGCAGCTGATCGGTACATGGGTGTGCAGATGCGGATCGCCGCACCGGCTGTCCCAGTGCTCGAAGATGGCGGCGGTGATGCCCTGGATGTCGACCTGGGCCTCGCCCCAGTTGCCCTCCCGGGTGAACACGGCGTTGGTCTCCAGGTGGGTCAGCGTGTCCTTGACCGCCTGCCGGTGCAGACCCACGATCCGCTCACGGGTGACGTCGTCACCCAGAGCCCACGCCACCGAAACGCTCTTGGGCGGACCGAACACGACCTCGTAACCGGCGACCGCGGACTTCATCTGCCGCTTCTGGTCGGCCAACCATTTGGTCAGCTCGTTGTCGCCGCTCGGGCGGCGGCCCTCATGCGCCGCGGCGAACGCCTCGGTTTGCACGCGCCGCCGGATCTCTGCGCGGATCTGCTCGTCCAGGGGCGCACCGGGCGGCCGGCCGTGGTCGCGGTTGTGCTGCTTGTATGCCTCACCGACCCGGCTGCGCAACTCGTCGGCGCCACCGTAGTGCGCGAATCGGCGGCCGAGTTTGGTCGCGCGCAGCGCCTCGTCGGGGCTGGCTCCCCCGGCGATCATTGCGGCTTCGATGCGGTCCGCGTCGGGGTGGCGGCCTTCACCGAACAGAGCGTTCATCTGAGCGGCGGAGACCTCACCGGACACGCCGAGTAGTGCGGCGCCCGACCCGAACCACTCGCCCGGGGGGTAGCCGTGGGCGAGGTAATAGTCAGTCAGCGACTCCCCCGCTTCGAGCTCGCGATCAGCGCACGCGACCGAGCCGGTCAGGTACTCATACCCGCCCGGCGACAGTCGCCGCAGCGCCATCACAAGATCGAGTGTACCGGACTCAGAGGATCTGCCAGAGGTGCTATGTGACGGTGGAGGGCCGGGGTATGGCCCTGAGGAGTCGTGGGTGAGGAGTGAGCGGGCTAGCACCAGGCGCCGGGAGAGCAGGCTTAGCGTGTCGGTGGCTGGCCGGGGGTAGGGTCTCGGCAGCATTTGGCAACCGTCAGGAAGGCGGGCTTGTGACGATTGAGAACGACACCCCTACACGACGCCGTGCCCGTCGACCCACCGAGGCGGCGGCGCGACTGACGCGGTTACGCAAGCGCAACACCGACCAGCAGGAGGCGCAGCGGGAGGCCGAGCGGCGGATCGAGACGGCGCTGACGGCGTACGTGGACGCCGACGTGTCGATCACCGCCGTCGAGCAAGACCGGGATGACAAGGTCGCCGGCCTCGAACGACAACTCGAGCAGGTCCGTACAGCAGCTCAGGCGAAGATCGAGCAGATCCGTCAGCAGCAAGCCCTAGCGGTGTGGCACATCAGCGACGCAGGCCGCACGCTGGAGCAGATCGCTGAGCTACTCGAGGTATCCCACAAGGACGCCCGCCAGCTGCTGTCCGTCGGGCGCACAGCGGCAGCCTCGGATGCCGCCACGGCGCCAGGCCGGCGCGGCAAGCCGGCTAACGACACCGCCCCCGCGGACCCGCCGTCGCCTGCCGAGCAGCAGCCCTCGCAGGGAGCGGGGGGATCAGTCGAACAGCGGGAGCTGGGCGGGGTCGATGGTCATCAAAACCCTCCGGACGCGCGCCTCGTCCCAACCGTCGCGGACAGCGGCGGCCAGGGCACGTGAGCGTTCGGCGCGTTCCGGCCGGGACAGGCCAGACCAGCGCCGCACCCACCAACGGCGGCCGCCACCCCTGCCCCGACTCGCCATCCGCCGCAGATTGTCGGCTTGGGTGGAAGGCCAGACATGGCCGACCGAGGGCTCCGGGTCAGCCCGGCAACAGATCGGGTTGTCACAGACGATGTGCTCGATCACCTCGCCGAACTCGATCGGCACACCAAGCCGGTAGGCCACCGCATAGCGGTGCGGCTTCACGGTCCGCTCACGACCCTCGCGGGTGATCGAGAAGCGACCGTAACCGTCATCGCCGATAGCCCCGGTCCAGATCGCGCAGTACTCCCCCGGTCCTTCCACGACCTTCGCGACAAACCGGGCGATCTCTGCGGCATGGACTACCGGATCGACAACCAGGGGCTCGGTGATGAACGCGGCAACCATCACCGAACAACGCGGGCGGACCGTGCGCTGGGCCGCCGTATCGCTCGGCGTCGACGGTTCGCCACATGGCCGACGGCGCTGGCACACCCGGCGATCATGACAAGGCCGATGCCGACGCTGCCGACCTGATGTAGCTGCCCGATGGCGACCGCCAGCGGAAAGCTGACCGCTCCGGTGACAGTAAAGACGAGGGTCCGGCGGTTCATCGTCAGCGCCAGCCGGGTGAGCCGGGCGACCAGCCAACCGCTGGCGGCGCCGAGCACCGCCAGCACGCCGGCACCAGCCGGCCACGGGCTACCCGCGTCGAACACCTGCCCCGTGAGCAGGGCTAGTAGTCCCGCAACCGCGGCGCCGAAGTAAGCGCCCGTAGCCGCCGCGCCGACCACACCAGCGAAGCTGATCCCCCCACGCACTGTTCGCATGCGCGAAGGGTAAAGCAGGCCCCCGACGGCCGCCTCGGTGTCAACGTTGACGTCAACCTGTCCCTACAAAACGTATATGAACGTTGACAGATCGTGGGGTCTCTGCTTACATCTTCGCCACACTGCGTCAACGAATGAATACAGGGCGGACACAAGTGGTGCGCCAGGGTAGGAGATGAAGCGATGCCTGACCAGCAAGCCGGCAGCGATGTGACCCGGCCAACGAAGTCCCCAGCAGAGGCCGAGGGGACCGACACACCCGAGTTGCCGAACAGGGCACCTCAGCCCACCACCGCGAAGGCGCACCCTGATGACCAACAGACCGCCTGGCTGCGGGCAGGCCCCGAGGTATTCCACGCCCCCGGAACGCAGTCCCGATCCAAACAGATCATCGGACTGTCGGCGCTGACGGTCGTGGTGGCGGGACTGGCGGTGGCGACGGCGGCGCACTTCGTGTCTCCGAGCTCGCCGGACCGGACGAGCAACAGACCGATCGCAGCGTCGCAGACGGCGGTGACCCCTCTTGGGCGGCCCTCCCTTTCCAGGGTCCCCGTGTCCGCAGCACCGGCGACTCCTGCCGCCCCCGTGGTCACTGACGCGGCTCCGATGATCAGTGCTCCGGTACCGATGAATCCTGGAACCCCTGTGATGACCGCCGCGGCACCGAACCCTGCAGCGGTCACACCACGCCAGCCGACCCGCGGCACCGAGGACCGGGACCCCGTGGTACCCGCATTTCACACCACCCACCCCGGGAACGATGACCTGCGCCAGGCCGCAATCAGCCAGAATCAACCGCCCCCCAGATCCGTCACCGCGACATCCCCTCCGCAGCAGCCTCCTGACGAGCCGCCTTCACAGGCGCCTGCGTCGAATGGAACAGAAAGCCCAGACCAACAACCACGTCACGTACACACGCAC
Source organism: Pseudonocardiales bacterium (assembly GCA_003244055.1). Classification (GTDB taxonomy): domain Bacteria; phylum Actinomycetota; class Actinomycetes; order Mycobacteriales; family Pseudonocardiaceae. Next base: position 17,516 of record QHBZ01000333.1, read on the forward strand.
TGGGACCCGCAGAACAACACCACCCGAACCGACCCATAGCCTCCACCGACCATCAGCAAGCCGCGCTCGGGAGATTCCCTATTTTTGAGGACCTGTGCTGGATGCTGGTGTAGCCCTCAGCAAGCCGGGCGGCCTTGGGGGCCTTGATGTCGTAGGTGATCTACCGCCAGTGTGAAGACCGGCGGGGTCTTCTGCCACCGCGCCGACTCACCGCGGCTCCGCCTCATCGAACAGGCACCGCAGGATGCCCGGGTGGGGTGTCCGTGATTGCGGCTGTCGAGGGCATGCGGAGCACGCCGAGGCGTGGAACTCGTGGTGCACGCGCAGCGAGATGACCAGTCCGGGACAGCTGCCGTTGAGTTCGTCGACGAGATCCTCTACCCAGTTCACGGGGTTCCGCGTTTGCCCTGGCTCTGCGTGGCCTGCTGCCCGGGTGGGGCGGGCTGTTCGTGCTTGGCGGTGATGCCCTGCAGCGCGGTCAGCGCGGTTTGCAGGGCCTCGATTTCGCGGCGGTGCTCGGCGCGCAGGGTGTCCAGGGCGGTGTCGGTGCGTTGGCGTTCGGCGGTGAGTTCGTCGCGGTGCTCGCGGCGCAGGGCGGTGAGTTCCTCGCGGTGTTCGGTGCGGGCCTGGCGTAGTTCTTCGCGGGCCTGCTCGGCGTGGCGGGTGGCGTCGGTGGCGGCTTGGCGCGCCGCGGATGCCTCGGTCAGGGCCTGGTCGCAAGCGGCCTCGGCGGCGTGAATGCGACCGGCCGCGTCGGTCTGCGCCGCACGGACCTGCTCAGTAGCCTGCGCCTCGGCGACCGCCTGCTGCTCGGCGGCCGCGGTGCGCACCGCGGTGAGCTGACGTTCAGACTCTGCGCGTTGTTGGTCGAGCTCGCTGGCGTGCTCGGCGCGCAGCCGCTCGCGTTTGGCGGTGTGCTCAGCCCGGGTCTGCTCCCGTTCGGCGCGGGTGGCGGCCAGGGTGGCGTCGAGGGCGTCGAGTTCGCTGATCGCCTCGTCTCGCGCGGCGGCCGCCTCGGCAGCGGCCTGGTGAGCCGCCACGGTGTCCGCGGTAGCTTGGTCACGAGCGGTCTCGGCGGTTTGGATGCGCTCGTCGGCCTCCAGCCGGGTGCGCTCGACCTGACGGCGCGCCGCGGTCAGCTCGGCGGACACGCTTTCGGGATCACTGGCCGCGCTCATCGCCTCGATCGCGGCGTCCAATGTGCCGCTCATCTGCTCCACCGCGGTCCGGAACTGGTCCAGCAGACCCACCGCCCGGTCCCGCGCCGCGCTGGCCGGGGCATCCCCGTTCCGTCCGGCGGGGTGTCCCGTCGCGCGCTGCCGCTGCTGACGGCCCCGTTCCCGAGCCGCCGTCAAGGGCGTGTGCGCCAGCTTTCCGGTGGCCGGATTGACCAGATCGCAATAGATCGGCGGCTTGCCGCCGCCCTCCCCCGCCCGGTTCCGAACCGACCGTTCACACCCAGGGAACATGCACGCCGTCGGCCGGGCGTCCGTGTTCGCGTTGCTGGTCACGGGGCTTCGCCTTCCATCTGGTTCGTCACTCTACCCTAGCATATCCAATCGTATCGAATCTCTCGATACGTATCGAATGTTAGATAGTATTGTCTGTGCGACAGGACCCGGGGGCGGGAACCGTGTCCCCTTCCTTCAGACGGCGACCTGGCGAGTCTCATACGGGACCTGTCGGCACTTGATGGCGAAGGTTCATCCCGATGTGGCGAGACTGTGGCCGGCGTTTTCTTCGCGCGCTCAGGTAGTCCTTCGATCAAGGAGCTCTCCCGAGGAGTTCGGGGTCGTGACCCCGAACGATCACCCAATCGGCCAGCGGTGGCGTAGGTCGCTGGGGACCTGTTCGCTACACTTGCGAGCGTGGATGCTGAGGAACTGCCGGTTGAGGATCCGGCCGCCCTGGCGCGGGCGATCGACCGAGTGGCTCGAGGGGAGGTCGTGCATCTGGTGCGAGACGGCCGACCGGTTGCTGATCTGGTCCCCGCCGGTGCGGACTCGCGCGCCGCGCAGGCTCAGCAGGCCGCGCGGGCAATCACTCAACGGATGGCCGACCAGTTCGGGGCGCCCACTCTGGCGCACTACCGGCGGGTGTATGAGTCCTGCGGCCAACCTTGGCCGGGTGACGAGGAGATTCGTCGCCGGTTCCCCGTGGCGGATGCCTCCTGACTGAACAGTCGCCATCGCTGCTGGTCGGCGGGCGGATCCTTGATGCTGGGGCGGTCGCGTCCTGGACGGCTGGCGAATTAGCAATCCAGTCCTGGTTAGCGGTCGCACCCTCCTTAGGATTGACGTTTCTGCTGCCAGAACTGGCCGTCGCCGAAGTGCGAACGTTACGACCACACGCCGATGCCATGGTCGACGAACTGGTAACTCATCCACACGTCGTGCTCAACCGGATGAGCTCAGCCGACGCCGCTGGCGTCGAGGAGCTACTCGCCGCCAGCCGAACCTTCGACGTCATGGCCGGATGGGTGATCTACCTGTGCCGGCAGCGGGAATGGAACGCGCTGACGACAGATCCAGGCCGGCTGCAGCGCATCGATCCGCAGGTGCCTACCGAGCTATTGCTTTAATGGTTCAATAGTTTCTCAGTGCGGTTACCTGAGCTGGGGCCCCGGCCAGCGGCTCCGGGCAGTCATCGCAACAGGGCCATCTATCGGAGCGCTGGGTCAAAGCGTCCTCTCACATTGACCTCTCGATCCCGAGCTCGATGATGCGAGTGACGAACTCTGACCTCGAGGGCCCGCTGAGCTGCGCTCGTCGCTCGTCGATCGCGGAGAGCTCTTCGCTGGTGAGACGCAGCTGCAGCATCGTCGCGGGCCCTAGGCCAACCCGTCGCCGTGGAGGCCTGGCGCGTGCTGGCAGCGGGGACCTCCGCTGCGGCGGAGGAGGGAATTCCTCGGCCAACTGGTCGTAGAGGGCGTCGAACTGGTTGAGGAACCACTCTGTGTAGGTTTGCGCTGCGGCCCGCGCCGCTGCCTCGAGCCGCTCCTTGACCTCGGCGGGCAAGTAGGCGATCGTTCCGCGCTTCCCGCCAGCTGCTGCTGCAACCGGCGCGGGATCCCGGCGCGCGGCCTTCGGGGGCGCCCTCCTGGGCTCCGGGGGGGAGGCTTCGGCCAGTTCCCCTCCGTGCTGCTCCGAGTCGACAGGAGGTGGCGATGGCTCGGCTGGCACTGGCTCTTGCTCGATCAGAGCAGTGTTGGACCGCAGTGTCCGGAGGCCGGAGGACTTCTTCAACGCAGATAAGTCGCGCCCAGGTCCGCGCGGCGCGCTCATACCGCGACCTCACTCATCTTCGTGAGTCGATTCAGGAGTTCTTCGGCGAGACGTTGGTAGTCCCCGGCGAGATGCGGGGCCGAAGCTGCGAGGTTCACCGCGGCGGCGACCGATTCCGGGTCCGGCCGGTGCCTGCCACTCCCCTGCCCTCTCCGGGCCCGCAGCCACGCGAACCGGGCACGCTGAGCGTCGGGTAGCTCGGCCTCGATCTCATGGACCAGGCGCCCAAGGCGTCGGCAGTCCTGGGCCGGGCCCTCCACGTGCCGGATCTCCGTGTCGAACACGAGAGTTGCGTCACCGAGATCGCGAATGACGGTGCTGCGGGCGGACTCGGCGATCCGCCGCGCGCGGGAACCGATGCCGAACAGAACGACGCCGATCAACTCGATGTCGGGGTTGGTCGTCTCCCGCGCCGCGGCAAAAAGCTCCGCGACCCGCACCAGGCCGTCGAGGCTGGCGTCGTCCGAACGGGTCGGGATGAGCGCGTAGTGGGCAACAGAGAGCGCCTGCTGCTGAAGCGGCCGATTACCCGGGGGGCAGTCAATGAGGATGAGATCGTAGTCACCAGCCAGAGGCGCCAGCTGATCCCGTACGGCCCGAGTGGTCTCCTTGCCGCGCTGGCTGCGAGCGGCCAGCGCGCTGGACAGGTCCTCGATGTACTCGCCTCCACAGATCACGTCGAGACCGGGGCGGATATCGCGTAGCGGAACCAGCGGGGCGCCGGGCGTCATCACCGCAGAGAAGAGCGATTGTCCCCCGTCCGACATGTCGAGGTACCCGAGATCGCGACCGAGGTTCCCCTGGGGATCCAGGTCGACTGCGAGGACTCGATACTCCGCGGCCGCGAACAACCCCGCGAGATTCGCCACGATGCTTGTCTTGCCCGTGCCGCCCTTGCCGTTGATCACAATGATGGCCTGTTGCAACACGGTTGGACTCTCCCTGTTTGCGCTCTGAGTTCTACTTATTTTCCGGATGCAATCCGCGCATAGCCTGACCACGAGAGGAACGCAACCGCACTCGCGGTGCGGAGGCACTCTAGCAGTGCGCAGGGGGCTTACCACCTGCAATTGGCCAGCGTGTCGCTGGCCTTCTCGATACGTGTGCGCTGCTTACCACCTGCCACCTGAATGCTACAAGGTTGCATGCCGCGTGCTCTCACCCGGTACGGGCGTCGATGAGAACTGGGGAGGGCTCCAGCGGCGACGTCGAAACGACTCCGAACCAGCCGCACCGCGAACGACAGATTCGGAGCGTGGGCAGGGGAGTACCCCCGCAGCAAGGGGCATCCCTTGCCCGCCGCTCGCGAAGCAGACGAAGGTGCGCTTCTACGTAGGAACTGTCGGTGCCACCTCGCCGTGTGCGATGAGCGTCGGTCTCGGCCACCACATCGTCCAGCAGCCCCAGCACGCCACGCACATGATCGACGACCACGGCCGGCACGCCCGCTCCGGAAGTACCCAGCCGCACCTGAGACATCACTAGAGCGCTCGACCTCAACCAAGTTCACGGTGCTCCCGAAGGAGCCGCAAGTGTGCGTCAAGTGCGGCTCGAGCGGCTAGGCGGACTTCAGTTCGCGCTGTGGGCTTATCAGCCTCCGATCGGGCTGGGAGTTCAGGTGTTGGAGCGGTGGTGGGTTTGGTTTGGTAGTCGCCGCGGATGCCGGTGACGGTGAGGGGGAGTTCAGTCAGTCGGCCGCGCCAGGGGCGGAGGCGGTAACCGAGGACGCGAAGGGGATCGTGGGCCCCACGGAGGGCATCGCCGCGGTGTTGCTGGGGAGGGTCGGGGTGGTGGTCGATGGCGTAGAGGAGTCCGGCCGGGCTAGCGCCAGCCTCCCACCAGGGTTGAAGCAGGGCCCGGGTACGCCAGAGTGGGACCTTGCATACCCCCCCGCGGTCTAGACCTAGTCGTTGTAACAGGCACTGGGTAGCGAGGTTGCGGTCATCGGGGGACTCGGGGATTCGAAAAACTAACCATGACCTTGTCGGTTGTTGGGCGGGGGTGGGCTGTTCGTCGTTCAAGGGTTTGATGTAAACACAAGATGTGGGGAGGTCGCCACTTTCATCCACAAGGGGTGTGAGCTGGGCGTTCACGTCATCTAGCGCCTCGGGCTTCGTGGGGGAGTGGGGCAGCGGGGCGTTAGTGACCAGGGCGTAGGTCGGGGTGCGTCCACGCTTGGAACCGAGGAACTCGGCAGACGCCGCGTGCTCGACAACGACGATCAGGCCGATGTCGCGGGCCCAGGCGACCACACGGGACACGGTGCGGCCGGCGCGGTCCCCGGCCTCGCCGAGCCTCCCGGCGGTCACGGCGGTGACCAGCCCCGTCGACCAGTCCATCGAGTAGACGAGCTGCCGCAGGATACGGAGCCAGCTGGTGCGCTTATCCGTGCGCCAGTCTTGGGCATCAACAAGAGACTCCACGATGCGCAGCGCCTCGGCCTGATCGGTCAGGACCCGCCATCCGGCGTCGATGAAGTTGCGCCACCCTGGGTGTGGCTGGAAGGTGCCCGCGTCGACGCGGGCGGCGCCGCGGCGCCGCCCGCGCGCCCGCGCGGCAGACCGGCGGAAGGTTGGACGAGCCGCGTGCGCGAACGCGACGGGCCGCGATGATGCAATCGACTTGCGGCCAGCACGCCCCCGCGACCGCGTAGTAAGCCGCTGAGGTGTCGGTACCGACACCGGACCGCCAGCGGCCTGGTGGTTATTAGGGCCACCGTGTAGAGCGCACTCCGAACGGCCGGAGTCAAGAGCAAGGGTGAATGCGCCAGCCTCGTAGCAGGGCAAGCACCAGCCCACGCCGAGCTGTGGTGCAGACTCGTCGTGTCGTTGTCGCGCTGGCGCCAGCCCAGGCGCTAACCTGGGCACGCGAAAGCGCCCCTTCCTAGTCAGGGTGGGGAATCGCCTCGGCTGGTAACCGAGGCACTTGCGTCAGTCGGGTTGCCGCCCGACTGACGTGACCGTGAGCGAGGCGGTCCCTACGGGGACCGCCTCGCTGTTCTTATGAGGCCTTGTTCAACGGCAGCTCCTCCTGCACCTGGATCTTCGGGTAGCAGTACGCCGGCGCCTGCAGCCCAAGCGCCTCAGCAACCATGCGAGTGATCACGTCTCCTAGAGGGAGACCCTCCTGGGTGGCAATGGCCTGCGCGTGCTCGCGGAGCTCAGTCGGCAGCCTGACCAAGGTGCCGACCCGGTCGCCCTTGGGCACGCGGCCCTTCCTGGCCTTGATCTTCGCTGGCGTCTGCATGGCGCATGTCTACCGGTTTGACCGTTCGGAGCGATCTCGACACGCCGCGTAGTCCGTTATCGGATACAGGAAGTTTCGATGGGGCAGACCTACGACGGGCTAGACCCGGACAGTTCGTCTCAAAACTGGTCGGCCCGGAGTTCCCGGCCGTGCCCCAGCCCCGCGATGAGCAGTTGTCCCTAGTCGGGTCGCCGTGACGGCTGGCCAGTAGCTTCTAGCCAAAAGAAGCAACGATTCCCCGCATCTGTGCTGGTTAGGCATGGTGGCTGTGAGGGTCGAGTAGTTCTGTGGCGGCGGTGACCGAGTGTGCGGTCTTCCTCCGGATCGATGTGCCGGATAACGTCGCGCCTCGCGAAGCCATCGCGGTCTGCGTGCGCAGCTCAGGCCGTCTCAAGGTGGATCGATATGCGATCCAACAGACTCCGTCGCGGACTGGACCCCGGCCGAGGTCTTGACTGCTACCGGGCGTTGAAGTAGCGCTGCGCGTCGAACCATGCGTGGCCGATGCGCAGCCAGGACTGCTGGTCACAGAGTTGCCAGATCAGTCGGTCCACCCGCACCCTCAGATGAGGTGGGGTGCGAGTGTCGGGGTGACCGCTGATCCATTGGGTGGCGACCTCGACGGCTCCGGTCAGCCGGAGCGCGACGCCGACTGGGTAGGTATCGGGCGAGGGGGCTAGCCAGGTCTGCGAGGCCCGGTGGGGGAGCCGGGTCGCCGCGAGGTACTGCGCGGCGTCCCATTGCTGGCGGATCCGTGCGGCCACGGCTGGCTCGGTGAGGTAGACCACGGCGTCGCCGATGCGGGCGCTGACCTGCTGCTCGGGCTCACCGATGGCGTAGGGGCGCACCTCGATGGGTACGGGACCGGCCACCCGCATGACAACGGTCAGCACGGTCGAGGCCAGGACGGTCTGGGGGGCGGTGGGCGGCTGCTGGGTGGTGGTCATGCTGGTGCTCCTTCACTCGGTTGGTGGTCGGGCGGCCGAGGGTGGTGATGGCTCGTGGTGGAGCCGGGCCAGCGAAGCGCCGGCACCGGGGGGTGAGCCCGGTACCGGCGCTGGCTGGTCAGGCGGTGGCGGCCAGCTGCTCGAGGTTGTGCTCCAGGCCTTCCTCGCGCGGGGCCTTGCTGGCCTTGGTGACCGCTGCGGTGGCGAAGCGGAGGCTGACGGCGACGTCGAGGGCTTCGAGCTTGTCGCGACGGACCGGGTAGTCGGAGCCGGCCGGGGTGTAGGAGTCATCCAGCAGCTTGCCGGTGACCGTGACGGCCATGCC
>QHBZ01000334.1 GCA_003244055.1 Pseudonocardiales bacterium
GCCAGCCGTTGGGCGAGTACCGAGCCACCGGCGCCGGCTCCGACGATGACCAGGTCGACCTCGTCGGACTCGGCGTAGCGGCGCATGGTCTTTTCGCCCGGTAGATCGCGGGAGTGTACGTCGAGCAGGTACCGGGAGTCGTTGTCGACCGGGCCGATCGCGCCCTTGAGGATCCCGCGCCAGAACGTGCCCATCAGTGCTCCCAGTTCTCGACGATGGGCACCGGGTCCTCGTGGGTGGCACCGGGTTTCTCGAAGGGCTCCCGTACCCCGGTTCCGTCGGTACCGGGTCCGCCCAGGCGCATGAATCCGCGCGGGTAGGCAGGTCCGCCGAAGCCGATCTCGTTCCAGGCCCAGGGGTGGGAGTAGAACGCGGCCAGCGTGGCGCGCATCACCACCGACCACGCCCGGGTGACATTTAGTTCGTCCCATGCCCCGCCCACCAGGCAACCCTGCACGAACTCCGACACGATTGCCTCACGCTGGGCTTCGGTGCAGCCGGCGAAGCTGGTCCGGTAGCCCTGGGTGGCGGTGTGGTCGAGTCCGCGCAGCACCAGCCGCCAGGTGTCCCGGTCATCGGGCATGTCGGCGTACTGGTAGCCATCGAGCCGGCCGTCGGCGAGCTTGCTGTCGACCATCTCGGCGACCGGGACCCGGGGCTCGCCGTCTTGGGCGAGGATCGTGTCGACAACGCGCGTAGCGCCGGCTCCTCCTCGGGAGTGAAGAACTGGCCCAGCGTTTGGAGAACACTCCGCCGATCCCGGCCGCGACCAGCGGCGGGGTCAGCGCGACCGGGGTCCACATCCACTTGTTGCCGAAGCTGGCCTTGTAGTGCTCCAGGTACACCTCCGCGCCGGTGACCAGCGCCGACAATGCCGTCAACCCGGACAATGAGCGTTCGAACCGGCCGTGGGAGACGTTGGACACCATCCGGTCGAGCAAATGCTCCGCGCCGACCACCGCACTACCGACGGTGACCGCCGGTAGGGGAGCTGACGCGACGGTGGCTGACGAGCGTTTCGATCCGGCGGCGAGCAGGCCCACCAGCGCGGCAGCGGTCCCGGCACCCAGGGCGCCGAGCAGTCGCTCGTGCTGCGATGCCCACAGTTGGTAGCTGCGCGTGGTGGACTTAGCATCGAAGATGCCGTGCGAGCCGAAGTCGCGACCGCCTGGTCCGTCGGCCGGGTCCCACAAGTTGGTTGGCTGGTCGGGGTCGCGGGGCTGGTCGGTCTGCTGCGAGGAGTACCCGGTCCGACCCAGGTAGCGGTCCAGCAGCCCGGCGGCGAACTTGTTGCCGATCAACGTGCCCGCGGTGCTGCCGCCGACCCAGTATTCGCGGCGCCCGGGATGGTCGGCGGCGAAGACCACCGCCTTGGCAGCCACCTCGGGCTGGTAGATCGGCGGCACCGGTTGGGCGTGGTGGGGCAGCCGGGACAGCACCCAGGAAAACTGCGGGGTGTTCACCGCGGGCATCTGCACCATGGTGACGTGCACGTTGCTCTTGTCGTGCAGCAGCTCGCAGCGCAGCGAGTCATGAAAGCCTTGGATGGCGTGCTTGGCACCGCAGTACGCCGATTGCAGCGGGATACCGCGGTAGGCCAAGGCCGACCCGACCTGCACGATCACCCCGCGGTCCCGCGGGATCATCCGGTCCAGCGCCGCCCGGGTGCCGTAGACATAACCGAGGTAGCTGACTTCGGTGACCCGCTTGTACTCCTCGGGTTCGATCTCCATGAACGGGCCGAACACCGAGGTGAAAGCGACGTTGACCCACACGTCGATCGGTCCGAGTTCGTCTTCCACCTGCTGCGCGGCCCGCTCGACCTGGCGGTGGTCGGCGGTGTCCACCGGGATCGCCAACGCGGTCCCGCCCGCGGCCGCAACCTCTTTAGCCGCCCCCTGCAAACCCAGCTCGCCGCGGGCCAGCAGCGCCACCTTCGCGCCCCGGGCACCGAAGGCCTGCGCGACGGCTCGCCCGATCCCGCCACTGGCACCGGTCACCACCACGACCTGCTCGACTGATCCGCTCATGCCAGCCACCTCCTCAACTCAGGTTCCGTTCGCGGCACACCCTCGCGCCGACCTGATAACGCGAGGCGACCTCACGCCGCAGGTGCAGCCCATGACCGGGAGCCGTGGGATGGGGACAGAGGACGCCCCCGGTGGGGTCCAGGGCGCCGTCGAAGAACATCAGCTCTATCCGGACGTGATCGTGGAACCACTCCAGGTGCCGCACGTTCGGCGTCGCCATAGCAGCGTGCACGTGCAGGTGCGGCGCGCAGTGCCCGGAGATCTCCAGGTGATACGCCGCCGCAACGGCAGCGACCCGCAGCCGGTGCGGCGGCAACCCGAGCAGCCGGGCCTTGAGGCGACGTCCACCGCGCGGAGATTGCGTAACCCACCGCCCCGGGGCGTCCCGCGTTGCGCACCGCTTTGACCATCTGGTCGAACGCGCCGCCGACGTCTAGGGCGTCGCCACCCAACACGACGTCGGCCAGCTGATCGTCGACGACCCGCGCACAGGCGGGTGGCCCGTAGGTCCAGCCGGTCCCACAAATATCACCGCTGCGGGCCTCGACTAGCACCATCGTGGTGGAATCGCATGTCAGCGTCCCGTCGGCCTCGAGCGCGTCGGTCGGGATGGTGTAGGCCGGCACTGCGAGTGAGTCGATCGGCGCCGTGATCACGGCGTGCTCTCGGGGTCGGTCCCGGGGGGGGGGGGGGTCGGTCCGGGCGGGTGCTGTCCTGCGCCGGACCCACCGAGGACCCTCAAGGGTCTCCGCGGCCAGCCACATCAGCAGCGCCAGGTTCAGCGCCATGAAGATGATGTGCAGCACGCTGTCTGCCGGGTCGAAGCCCAGCGGGCCCGGGGCCGATCGGGCCGAGGCCACCGTGCCGATGGCGAACAGCAAAAGGAAAGCGACCGCCTCTACCCCGGTGACGATCAGCGCGCTCCGGCGCCGCCAGGCCGAGAGCACGGCCAGCACACCAAACCCGAGCAGGACGCCGCTGTGCGCTGGGGTCAACGCCAGCACCAGCACCGGTGCGCCTGCAGGACCCGCGCCCGGATGCACCTCGGCGGCGATCAAACCCCAAACACCCAGCGCTGCCATCACCGCACCCTCGATGAGCAGCACCACCCGGCCGGTCCGGAACTGCGACCGGCTGCGGCTGACTGGCCTCAGCGTCGAACCCGGGATCGGACTCTTAGTCCTGGGGCTCATCGCGCACCACGGTGTGGCAGGAACTCCTGGAGTTTGGTCTTCACACCCTGTTTGAGAACGCCCCAGCGGTCTTCGTCGCCGGCCAGCAGGGCCTTTGCGGCGCTTGTCATCTGATCGACGGTGGCGTGCGGCGGTATCGGCGGTACGTTCGGGTCACAGCGCACGTCCAGCAGCGTGGGCCGGTTGGCGCTCAAGGCATTGTCCCAGGCCGGGGCGATGTCGCCAGGCTTGTCGACCGCGATGGCCTGCAATCCGAGACTCGCGGCGAACCCGGCGTAATCAACGTCGGGCAGGGTCTGTGACTCGACGAACTTGGGGGCGCCGGCCATCGCGCGCATTTCCCAGGTGACCTGGTTGAGGTCGTCGTTGTGCAGTACGGCGATGATCAGCCGCGGGTCCGACCACTGCTCCCAGTACCGCTTGATGGTGATCAGCTCGGCGAGGCCGTTCATCTGCATCGCGCCATCGCCGGCGAACACGATCACCGGCCGGTGTGGGCAGCCGAACTTCGCACCGATCCCGTAGGGGACCCCCGGACCCATCGTGGCCAGGTTCCCCGACAGCGATCCACGCATGGTGCCGCGGAAACGCAATTGCCGGGCGTACCAGTTGGCCGACGATCCCGAGTCCGCGGTGACGATCGCATCGTCGGGCAATCGGGGGCTCAGCTCGGAGAATAGCCGCATCGGGTTGATCGGATCGGCCTCGACGCCTGCTTCCATCGCCATGGTCTCCCACCAGCGGGCCACGTCGGATTCGATGCCCTCCCGCCAGGATCGGTCGTCCTTGCGGACCAGCAGCGGGATCAGCGCTCGCAGAGTGGTCGCCGCGTCACCGACCAGGTTCACCTCATACGGGTAACGCATGCCGATCATGCCCGGATCCAGGTCGATCTGTACCGCCCTGGCCTGGTCAAACTCCGGCATGAACTGGGTATAGGGAAAGCTCGACCCGACCGTCAGCAGCGTGTCGGCTGTGCGCATCATCTCGTAACTCGGCCGGGTCCCGAGCAGCCCGATCGACCCGGTCACATACGGCAGCTCGTCGGACAGCACGTCCTTGCCCAGCAGCGCCTTGGCCACCCCCGCGCCGAGCAGGTCCGCGACCTGCTCCAGTTCGGCGGCCGCACCCCGGGCCCCAGAACCGGCCAAGATCGCGACCCTGCTGCCGCCGTTGAGGATCTCCGCCGCCTGACGCAGCGCCTCGGAATCCGGTGCGAGCTCGGGCCAGCGAATCCCCAGGCTGGAGGGCACCATCTTGAACGCATGGGTCGGTGGTGAGTACTCGAGTTCCTGCACGTCGGCCGGCAGGATGAGGGCGGTTGGGGCTCGCCGGGCCAGCGCCGTGCGGATCGCCCGGTCCAGCACGTTAGGCAGCTGCTCGGGCACGGTGACCATCTGCACGTAGTCACTGGCCACGTCCTTGAACAGGCTCAGCAGGTCGACCTCCTGCTGATAGGAGCCGCCCATGGCGCTGCGATTGGTCTGCCCGACGATCGCCACCACCGGCACGTGATCGAGCTTGGCGTCGTACAAACCGTTGAGCAGATGAATTGCACCGGGACCTGAGGTCGCCACGCAGACACCGAGCCGCCCGGTGAACTTCGCGTACCCCACCGCCTCGAACGCCGCCATCTCCTCATGCCGGGCCTGCACGAACTGCGGCTGGTTAGCGGCCCGTCCCCAGGCGGCCAGCAAGCCGTTGATCCCGTCGCCGGGATAACCGAAGACTGTGTCCACCTCCCACTCGCGCAAGCGATGCAGCAAAAAATCGGCGACGGTCGATCCGGCCACAGTCTCTCCTCTTTGATACGCGCTCACAGAGTGCCCTTGCGAACTTCGGTGCTCTTTGAACTTCGGTGCCTTATGGCCTCAGCGTTCCCAGCGCCCATCTCAGTTATGTAGATAAATCGGGTTTTGTGACCAACGCCACACCAACTCGCATGGGTCTGGCTATCTACCCCACGGTGTTGGCGAGCTGGTCTGGTGATGTCGCGCGATCGCGACGCTTATCATCACGCTGAGCCCGACCGCTGATGCTCCCAGCACGACCGTCGCAACAATGTTAGGAGCGCGAAACAGCGACGTGACGAACATGGCTACCAGGGCCACTACCGACAACACACCCGCCCGGATTTTCACCCGATACAATCTGCTGTCGTCCTGAAGACCTAGGGCGAACTGTTCGGTGTCTCAGGATGCACGATCGAGGTGCTGGCGGGGCATCGAGGTCCCTCCTGTCGTGTGTGTCGGGGGTGCGATGTGTCGTCCACGGCTGGGGGCTGGGCGGTTACCGCGCCACCTCGGCGCTGCTCATGAGCACCGACGACGCCTAACCCGCAGAACGTGGCAGCCGACACCGCGTTGATCACAGCGGCGCGCCGGTGCCGCGGACTCGCTGCGGCCACCAGCGTCATGGTTGCCGCGTGCAGCCCGTCGATGACCGCGCCGCGAAACGGCGTGAGCAACCCAGGGACGGTGAAGGTAAGCAACGCCTGGGCGAGGTGACGCACTCCTACCACGCGGGTGATGCGGCGGTCGACCACGCGCGGCCTTCCGCGGCGTTGGCGACACGGTCGGGGAAGGCGGTCAAAGCCGCACCGAGGCCGGTTCGCAAGAGCGCCATGCCGGTCGGCAACGCCCGTGAGAAGCGGGTCATCGGCGCCCCGCCATCACGGTCGATCCCTTGATCCGCGGTGTTACCATAATCGCGCGGCGCCCCAAGCGCAGTTGTAGTGTTGACTAGCGAGTACCCACGGGAAACGGGTTCTAAACCCGAATCGGGTAGCGTCATGTCGAGCTTCGGCAGGGTATTGCCCACGTGCCAGGTAACGGTGGCGTGACAATCCAGCCTCCGCTGGCGCCACCAGATTCGCACGATCGGCCTAAGATGACGCCTAAGGTGAAGGGAGCGCCGGTGTCGGCGTTACGGGCGTTCGCGGATACTGCGAGTATGGCATCTGAGCGGTGATGGTCGCTTGGTTAAGGCAGGTGAGACCCCGGCCGACGGGTCGGGGTCGCGGGCGGATCGCGTGAGTAGCGGTGGTGTCTGGTCGCGGTCGCGGCCGGCGCGGATCCGGTTGCCGGCCGATGGGTGGCGTCGCGGCTATGATTGGTTGCGCGGGTCGGCGCCAGGTCTGGTGCCCCTGGCGTTGCTGGTGGGCGCGGGGGCTGGTGCTGGTGCGGTCGGGTTCCGCTACCTGATCTTGTGGTTCACCGAGGCGTTTACCGGGCGCGCGGACTTCAGCGACGCCGGCCGGGTCGCCAACCCGCACTTTCCCGCCTTGGGCGTGTTCTTCGTCGTCGTGGTGCCGGTGATCGGCGGGCTGGTGTACGGGCCGATCGTGGACCGGTTCGCGAAGGAGGCCCGCGGGCATGGCGTGCCCGAGGTGATGCTGGCCATCGCCGAGCGCGGTGGTCGGATCGCCCCGCAGGTGGCGATCGTGAAATCGCTGGCGTCGGCGTTGTGCATCGGTTCAGGTGGGTCGGTGGGCCGCGAGGGCCCGATCGTGCAGATCGGCTCGGCGTTGGGGTCGGGCATCGGGCAGGCTCTGCGGATCTCCGACGCCCGGCTGCGGCTGCTCGTCGCCTGCGGCGCGGCCGGGGGGATCTCGGCGACGTTCAACGCGCCGATCGCGGGGGTGTTCTTCGCCCTGGAGCTGATCCTGCGCGACTTCGCCACCGAATCGTTCGGGGTGGTGGTGCTCGCCTCGATCACCGCCGACGTGATCGGCCGGTCGGCGTTCGGCGCCACCTCGTTCCTGAGCCTGTCAGGGTTCCACCCCGCCTCATTGATGGAGTATCTGTTCTACGCCGGTCTGGGGATCCTCGCCGCCGTTGTGGGTGTCGGGTTCACCAGGGTGCTCTATGGCACCGAAGACCTGCTCGACCGGCTGTGGCGGGGACCGGAATGGCTACGCCCGGCGGCCGGTGGCCTGCTTCTCGGGTTGCTGCTGCTGGCGTTGCCGCAGATGTACGGCGTCGGGTACCCGGTGCTGGAGGCGGGTGTCCGCGGGCAGTACGTCCTGTGGTTCCTGCTCGTCCTGCTGCTCGGGAAGATCGTGGCGACCAGCCTGACGATCGGGATCGGTGGGTCCGGTGGTGTGTTCGCGCCCTCGCTGTTCATGGGCGCCATGCTCGGCACCGCCTACGGGCTGGCCGCGCATCAGCTGTTCGGGAACGTCGCCGGTCCAGCGGGGGCCTACGGGCTGGTAGGGATGGGCGCGGTGTTCGCCGGCGCCGCTCGCGCCCCGATCACCGCTGTGATCATTATTTTCGAGTTGACCGGCGATTACACGATCATCCTGCCGTTGATGGCCACGATCGCGTTGGCCACCGGGGTCAGCAGCCTGCTGAGCAGGGACACCATCTACACCCTCAAGCTGCGCCGCCGCGGCATCGACCTACGGCGCGGCGCGGCGGTCAACCTGATGGAGTTCCTCACCGTCGCCGACGCGATGCAACCTGTGCCGCCCGCACTGGCCCGCGATGTGCCGCTTAACGCGGTCATCGACCGGTTCGCCGTCGAAGGCCGCGACGCGCTCCCGGTCATCGATGAACAGGGGGCCTACCGAGGCACTGTCACCGCCCGCGATGTGGAGGACAGCGTCCGGGAGAACGCGCTGGAGGCCACCGCCGGGACGCTGGCCCGGGCCGTACCCACCCTCGACCCCGGCCAGACCCTGGAACAAGCCCTCGCGGTCCTGGTGCAACAGGACCGGTCCGAGCTGCCCGTGGTGACCCCCGACAATGGTGAGATCCTCGGTTGGCTCACCCACCGCGACGTGCTGGCCGCCTACAACACCCAGCTACAGCGCGGCGTGCAGCAGGCCCAGGCCGCAGCGGGTGCGGCCGTGCTCGCCCGCCCCCCAACCGCTCCGTCGAGCGGCTCCACCAGCCCCCCACCAGTGGTAGCCCATTCCCTGACCCGCCTGCAGGACTACCGCCTCGTGGACCTGGAACTCATCGACGACAGCCCACCGGTCGGACAACCGGTCGCACAGGTGCCCTGGCCCCCGTCGTCGCTGCTGATCGGGATCCGCCGCAACGGCGCCCCACTCACCGCGACCGACGACACCCGGCTCGAACAAGGGGACCGACTGACCCTGCTCGTCCCCGCCGAACACGTCGACCAGATCACCGAATACCTCCAGCACCGACACCGGCCGCCGACCGACACCTGATCGGGGCAGGTGACTCACGCACCCTGCACCGTCCGGAAGGAAACGAGGAGCCGACATGTCGTGGATCAGCGGTGACTGGCCGGAGCTCGGGGTTGTGGCCGGTAAGGCGGCCCTCATCTACGCGACCGCGGTGATCGGCCTGCGGCTCGGTGAACGTCGTACGCTGGCTCAGTGGACGATCATCGACTTCGCCACCGCCGTGGCGATCGGAGCGATCGTCGGTCGCACCGCGATCGCTAGCAACCAGTCCTTCATCACCGGCGCAGTGGCTCTTCTCACGCTCATCGCGGTGCACCGGCTCGCCAGCCTGCTGCGGTTCAACGCCGTGTTCAGCAAGCTGCTTGATCACCGGGTCCGGGTCCTCGTTGCGCACGGCCAGCTCCGGCGCGGCCAGTTGCGTCGCTGCGGCCTGGCCGACAATGACCTGTTCGCTCGTCTGCGGCAGGCCGGTATCCGGCACCTGGATGACATCCGGTATGTGCTCTATGAAGCCAATGGCGATCTCACGATCGTGCGCGAGGACGGTGATCCCGACGGCGAACTCGTTCAAACCGCCCTCCGGGG
>QHBZ01000335.1 GCA_003244055.1 Pseudonocardiales bacterium
GTTACCTGTTACCTGTTACCTGTGTGACAGCATCCAGTGGAATCAGCGTCGTAACCTTTCAATGAGAACCACCTTCCGCTACTCATTGGCTACAATGCCGGGTGAGTCAACCGGCAGACCGTGTGCCTCAGCCACGGCCGCAAGCCGCTTGTCGTAGGTGACGATCGCGACGAGGTCCCCACGCAGGAGCAGGGCGGTAGCCAGGTGGATGGCGTCCAGCGACCGGAGCGAACGGTCGGGAAGCCGGCTAGCCGATTCGACGATGCTTGAGGTCATGCCTATGCGGCCGATCCGGGTCAACAGGAGGTCGGCGCGGCCGAGCGCGGAGGGATCCTCACGCTGCACGGCGCGACGCGTCTCCACAGTGAGCAGGCTGCTAGAGACCAGGGGCGACGCGGGCCGCCGGGTGAGAAACCGGCCGAGCGCGTCGCTTTCCGGCTCAGCCCAGACAAGCTTGACGAACGCGGAGGTATCGAGATAGATCACCAACGCTCCGCATCCCGCAGCTCGGTGACGACCTCGCTGAGCGGTCGCCGACCCTGCGGGATCGACGACGGCGGCAGGAGATCATCGATAGCACCGGCTGGCGGCGCGTAGTCTCCGGACGCAGCGAGACTCTCCAGCAGCGTTCCGGTGTCCTCGGCAGGCACCAGGTAGGCGACCAGCTTTCCTCGTTCAGTCACCGGAACGCGCTGGCCCGCTTTCGCCATGGCCACATACCGGGAAGCGTGCTGCCTGAGCTCTCTGATACCCACCGGTTCCATACATCTAAAGTAGCACAATTGTGCTACTTTAGCCGCTCGAAGCTGGTGACCTCGGCGCACTGACAGCACCTGCGAATCCGGCTACCGGAACAGCGGAGGGTGCGGCAGCGTTGATTGCGGGGTAACGGTGTAATGCTCTGAGGCGGTGGGTGCGGTGGATCCGTTGGACTCCTACTCGCGGACAGTCAGCTCGGTAGCGGCGGCGGTCACCCCGCACGTCGCCAGCCTGCGGGTCGGGTCGGGCGCCGGTTCGGCCGTCGTGTTCGCCGACGATGGATTGTTGCTGACCAACGCGCATGTGGTCGGCAGCGCCCGCGATGGCGTCGCGGCGTTCACCGACGGCACCGAGTGCCGGTTCGACGTGGTGGGCGTCGACCCGTTGTCCGATCTTGCGGTGCTTCGAGCCCGCAGCGCCACGCCGGCCGCGGTCGCCCTGGGCGATGCCGACGGGTTGGTCGTCGGGCAGTTGGTGGTCGCCGTCGGAAATCCCCTCGGTCTCGCCGGATCGGTCACCGCTGGTGTGGTCAGTGGACTGGGCCGATCACTGCCGGTGCGCTCGGGCCGGGCCGTGCGGGTGATCGAGGACGTGATCCAGACCGACGCCGCGCTCAACCCCGGCAACTCCGGCGGCGCGCTGGCCGATGCCAGCACCAAGGTGATCGGGATCAACACCGCCGTCGCCGGTGTCGGGCTCGGGATGGCGGTGCCGATCAACACGACGACCCGCCGGATCATCGGCGCGTTACTGGCCGACGGCCAGGTGCGCCGAGGTTACCTCGGGCTGGTCGGGGTGCCTGCACCACTGCCCGCGGCGGTCGAACAACGGACCGGGCAGGCTTCCGGGCTGCGGCTGGTCGAGGTCATCCCCGGCAGTCCCGCCGATCGGGCCGGGCTACGCACCGGGGATCTCGTGCTCAGCGCCGGGCGCAGACCCGTCACCGACGCCCAGGGCATCCAGCGCCAGCTGTTCTCCGAGGCCATCGGCACCAGCCTGCCGATCACCGTGCTGCGCAACGGCGCGATGGTCGACGTGATCACCGTGCCCATCGAGCTGGTGGCGAGCTAGCCGCCGCCGGGACACGCCGTAACACACAGTATGCCCGCCGATGACCGTGGGTGTGCGACTATCGCGCACAGTGTCCGGGCTCAGGAGTTATCTATGACGACGTCGCTGGAACGCGGGCGGTACGACTGGCCGTGGCGGGGCGGTCCCGCATTCGTCACCCCGGACGGCTCACAGATCGTCCTGCACGGCCGGGCGCTGGATGCATCCAGGCCGTGGTCGTGCGGGTTCATCGCCCTGGTGCGCGGTGCTCGCCGATCGTTCACCGTCGCCGAGGCCGGCGCCTTCGACTGGCACGCCACGTTCACCACCATCCACGATCAGCTACTGCGCCAGCCCTACAACGCCGCTGAGCTGGTCGTAGGCATCCGCAACCAGACCGCCGGCGACCATCCCCCCGATTATCGGGCCGCCTGGCGTGGACCGTGGTTCGAGCTGCACACCCGAGAAACCGGATCCCCGGACGGGATCAGCACGATTTTCGACGCCTTCCGCCTGACCGACACCCCGCTGGGGCTGCTGGCTGCGCCGCGCAGCGCCAGGCAGGCTCAGCTGGAACCGGTGCGGGTGGCCAAGCAGATCCCTGGAATCGGCTACCTGACATTCGAACGGCCCGGCACCAGCCAGATCGCGGTCCCCGACTTCCGGGGCCATCTGACCCAGCATGGCGAGCTGTGGCGCGAGCCGCTGGGGCCCGGCGCGCAGGGTCGGTCCCGACCCGACGCCCTGATCCTGGCCACTCCCACAGCGATCACCCGGCTGGTTCCCGGACCGGCTGACACCGCGGACCAGAACGAAGCGCTGGCCTTTCTCGACGACCTGAGCGTGATTTGGGAGCCCGCATGATCTTGCTCGGGGTACCCGTGCTCGCCGGCGCATTCCTCCTCGTGGAGACAAGCCTCGAGCACATCAGGGCACCCGAGATCTTGGCTCGCGCAGCCGGCACCGGATTGGTGGCGGCGCGAGCCATCGCGACCGTCGAATTCGTCATCGGGGTGCCGTCGGTAGTCGCGGTGGTTTTCGGTATCTCCGAGTTGCGTTGGGCGCTCGCCGCCCAGACCGTGATGTACGGGGCTTTCGCCGCGCACCTGTCGTGGCGGCGGTACCGGCGTGACGAGTCGGACTGCGGCTGCAACCGGATGGGTACCCAGGTCGGCCCCGCCGGCATCGCCCGGGCCGTGGTGCTGGCGGCCGTCACGCTTGCGGCGACGACCCTGTACCCGGCGGCCGCGCTGCCCGGCGGGGGGGTGGCGGTCCTGCTGGTCGCCTGCGCCGCGGTGATGGCGGTGTTGCTGTATACGCTGCCGGCGGCGGTCGACGGGCGCGCGGCGTGAACGCGCTCACCGCGGCGCTGGTGCTGAGCTGGGTCTGCCTGGCGGTGCTGGCGCTGGCGATGGCCGGGATCTTGCGGCAGCTGCGAGAGTTGCAGGCCGAGGTGGCCCAGCTCAGTGCACCACCATGGCGCGCCGCGGCAGGACGCCGGGTAGCGGAGTTGGCCGGCGCGGATCCCCTGGTCCTGCTGGTGCTGGACCCCGGATGCAGCTTCTGCGACGCGGTCCATGAGCCCTTTATCCGGCTGGCCGGTGAGCACTCCGGCATCCGGTTCGAGGTGCTGTCCCCCCGTGCCCGGTGGGCTGACACGCCGAATATCCGGTCCCGGGTGGACCCCGGCCTCGTTACAGTGCTCGACCTGCCGTGGGCACCGGCCCTGCTGCACGTCGGCGCCGACGGCACGGTGCTGGCCGGGCAGCCAGTGGAATCCCCGGAGCGCCTCGACGAGCAGGTGACGAGCTTGCTGAACACCGCCCCGCACCGGCAAGGAGCGTCATGATCCAAGCTGACATCCCACGGATCGACCAGCCCGGCCCCGACGCCCAGCCCCGCGGCGTGCGATTCCGCGACACCGCACCGACGGTGCACCGGCGGGGCTTCCTGGCCGTCGTCGGCACGGCCGGCATGACGTTGGGACTCACCGTGCTGGGCTGGATCCCGCTGGCCCGTCCGGCCAGAGCGGAGCAAGGTAGCGAATACCTCGATTGCGGGCACTACAAGCACCGACCGGGCTCACCGATCTGCTACGGCGCGCCCTACTCCCCTTCCTACTGCGGTTCCGACCGGTGGTTCAAGAGCGGCTGCTACGGAAACTGGAAAGACGGGCTCGACTGCTACCAGCCGCGCACCATCTGCCGCGCCGGTGGCGAAGCACGCAATGGTTGGCGATGGATGGACGGCACTACCGTCTACCGTTGCGCGGACGGCGAGGTCCACTACAACGGGGCGCCGAACCTGGAACCGCTGATCTGCAGCGCGACGCTGTCCGACGACTGATCGCCTAGATTTGATCGCCCTAGATTGATCACCTCAGGCCTGCGACGCGCCGCATTCGGTCCAGTGCTGGTCACCGCTGCGCTGGCGGCGCTCGCCGTGGTCGCTGCGGCGGCGCCAGTGGTGGGCGAAGGCTGGTCACTGGCCTGGCTGCTGCTGGGCCTGACCGCTGGCTACGCGCTGTCCGGTTCGGCTTGAAGCACTAACTCGGCGTACCTGCTGAGCTCGCCGGTCTGGCGGGATTCGTCACGGGCCTACTTCACCGCCGGGCTGCTCGCCGGGGGTCTCACCGTCGGCACGCTGGCGGTGGCACTGGGAAGCCTGGTGCGGCCGGTCTTACCGCATGAGCTGCGAATAGGCCTCGTCGCCGCGACGGCACTGTTCGTGCTCGCCGGTGAGTGCGGGTTGCATCGGGTGGCGCTGCCACACCGGCGAGCCCAGGTTCCCTCAACGGTGATCGGCACCGGCGGGCAGGCCGGGGCGCTGCAGTTCGGCTTCGAGATGGGCACCGGCGTGCGCACCCACATGCCGAGCAACCTGCCCTACCTGCCGCTGCTGGCCATGCTGCTGGTGGGCAGCTGGGCCGCGGCGTTCGCTGCGGGACTGGGTTTCGGCCTCGGGCGCGCCGCGATGGCGCTGGGCCGCCACCACAGCCGCGACACCGGCTGGTGGGACCGCCAGTGGCAGCGTCACGAGCGATTGCTCCGGATCACCCTGGCACTGGCCGCAGTCCTGCTCGCCACCGCAATCGTGCTGTCCTGACCGTGAGTGAGCGCTTCGCGGTGGCGCGGGCGCGCGGCGCGACGCCGCCCCCACCACCCACCAACGACCCAACCACAAGCCATGATCGCCGACGCGATAGGTAACACCCGCGCTGACGCGGTTGATTGGTTCCAAACGACGATGCTCTATGAAGTGGCGATGTCACCCTCGCGTAGTGGCTCGTCTGCGCGCAGCGCGCGGTGCAGTCGGCGTCCGAGCAGGGACTCAAGGCGCGCGGGCGGTATCCCGCCGGCCGGCTTCTTGGCGGTCAGGTCGCCGGCCGCGAGAACATGCCCGGCCGGTAGCGCGCAGCGGGCGACCAGCGAACGGCCGAACAGCGCGCGCATCGGCGCCAGCTCGATCGCGACCTCGTCCTTGTCCACCGGCGCCTGCAGCGCCGCGCCGATGTAGCGGACGCCCTCGACGAGCTGGCGAAGCTCTGTGGTGGTCACCGAGGCCGCCACGTCGGGCCCGAACATCTCGCGGGCCAGCGTCACGTGCACCTCGATCACCCGCGCACCGAGCGTGACCGCGGCGAGCGCCGGGAAGATCGTGCCCGAATGGTCCGACAACCCGGCCGTGCAGCCGTATCGCTCCCGGATCTCGCCTAGGACGTTGAGGCCGACCTGCTGCGGCGCTACCGGGTAGGCCGACGTGCACTGCAGGACGGCCAACGGCCCGGCCCGGGCTGCGCGCAGCCGCGCGACGGCGCCGTCCAGCTCGGCCCAGCCGCTCATCCCGCTGGACAGCAGCACGGGAGCCCCGGTCTGGGCCACCGCGTCGAGCAGCTGCGGGTTGGCTACCTCACCGGAAGCGACCTTCCAGGCGGCGACGCCGACGCGACTCAGCAGGTCGACTGCTTCAAGCGAGAACGGGGAGCTCAAGAAGGACAACCCGCGATCTAGCGCGTGGCACCGAAGGCCCGCCCAGGCCTGCGGGGTGAACTCCATCCGCTTCCAGTACTCGTAGCGGGTGTCGTCGGCGTAGCTGAACTTGACCCGCCACGGCTCGTCGGTCCGGCTCTCGGCGGATGCGATGTGTGTCTGGAACTTCACCGCATCAGCACCCGTGTCGGCGATCGCGTCGATGAACGCGTGGGCGGTGCCCAAGCTTCCGTCGTGCGCCTGGCCGACTTCACCAATAACGGCGACACGGTGGACCCAGTCGAGTACAGTCACGCTACGCAGTCCCCAGCCTTCCCGAATGGATGAAACACATGACACGAACGATGACCAACGAGCGAATAGCCGCGCTCGGTTACGACTATGGCGCGCAGGCCGCGCTGAGGCCCGCGGAGTGCAACCTGTGCGGGGCGCGCGAACACGCCGTCGAGGTCGCCGAACGTGACCGTTACGGCTACCCAGCCACCTTCGTGGTGTGCCGGCGCTGCGGGCTCGGTTACCTCTGCCCACAGTTGAGCGCTACCCAGTACGAGCACTTCTACTCCGAGATCTACCGCCCGTTGGTGTCGGCCTACCACGGCCGCCGCATCGACGCCGAGACCGTGCAGGTGGAGCAGCGCGACTACGCCGCCGGGCTTGCCAACTTCCTGCTCCCACTGCTGCCATCGCCGCCGCGCACGATCCTCGACGTCGGCGGCTCAACGGGAGTGGTCGCCAGCGTACTGGCGGCACGCCTGAACGCGCGCGCAACCGTCCTCGACCCGAGCCCCGAGGAACTCGCCGTGGCGGGTGCCACCGGCATGGAGACGATCCCGGGCCTGGTGGAGGATTTCGATCCGGGTGAGCGCAGTTGGGATCTCGTGTTGCTGTGCCAGACGATCGACCACCTCCTCGATCTCCGCGGCACGCTGGCGGCGCTGCGCCGGATGACCGCCGTGGGCGGTCGGGTGTTCGTCGACATCGTCGACGTCGATGTCCTGCTGGACCGGACCGGCCACATCGAACGGGCGGTCAAGATCGACCACCCGTACTACCTGACCCGCCCTACCGCTGCTGCGTTGTTCACTCTCACCGGCTTCACGATCGTCGCCGAGCGACTCACCGATGACGGCCATCGGGGCTTCGTGCTCGCCCGGGGCCCCGCCGGCGAGCCCAACTGGCTAGCGCTGGAAGCCAGCGCAGCGCAGTTCGTCGCCGCCGTGAGCTGACTCGCCGACTGGCGCTGCGGCGTCGGGTTCCTGCGCCCGAGCATCGTGGGATGCGAACCGGGCCACCCGTCATGGCAACATCACCATCAGCGATGTTGACCACGACGACTGGAGCCACGACGTGCCTGACCGTCGCAAGAAGATCTGCATCGTCGTCGCCAGCCGGGCCAATCTGGCCCGGATCACCACCGTCCTCGAAGCGGTGCGCGATCACCCCGCCCTCGAGCTGCAGGTTATCGCCGCCGCATCCGCTCTGCTCGAACGGTTCGGCTGCGCTGTGAGGGTCCTGGAGGCCGCCGGGTTCACCCCTGACGCCAAGATCCCGTTCATTGTCGAGGGCCAGACGCCGGCGATGATGGCCAGATCCACCGGGCTGGGCCTGCTGGAACTGCCGACGGCGTTCGAACGCCTGGAACCCGACATCGTGGTCACTGTCGCCGACCGCTTCGAGACGATTGCGACGGCCATCGCCGGTGCCTACATGAACATCCCCGTCGCCCATACCCAGGGCGGTGAGGTGTCCGGATCGATCGACGAGAGTGTCCGGCACGCGATCACCAAGCTGTCTCACATCCACTTCCCGGCCACCGAGCTCAGCGCCCGCCGCGTCATCGCGATGGGCGAGGATCCGCGGTATGTGTTCAACGTCGGGTGCCCGTCGATCGACCTGGCCGCCCGGGCCTGCCCGGGCACCCGACGCGACGCGTTGGCTGACCACTGCGGCTCCCGCTCACCGATCGACCCGGAGCAGCCCTTCCTGCTGGTGATGCAGCACGGCGTCACCACCGAGTACGGCCACGGCCTCGATCAGATGACCGCGACGTTGCGCGCGGTGTCGTCGATCGGGATGCAGGCGCTGGTCTTCTGGCCGAACGTGGACGCGGGCAGCGACGAGGTGGCCACGGGTATCCGGCAGTTCCGCGAGCAGGGTCTGGCGCAGCGCTGCCAGTTCTTCCGCAACCTGCCCGCCGAGGACTTCGCCCGACTGATGATTCATTGTGCTTGCATGATCGGTAATTCGTCGGCTGCGCTGCGCGAGGGCGCCTACCTCGGCACGCCCGCCGTCAGCGTCGGCACCCGCCAGCACGACCGGGAATGCGGCCCCAACGTGGTGTTCACCTCACAGGATCCCGACGACATCGCCGAAGCGATCCGGGCTCAGATCGCGCACGGGCGCCACCCACGCAGCGACCTGTTCGGTTCTGGCACCGCTGGGCGCGACATCGCCGACGTGCTGACGACGGTGAATCCACCGATACAGAAGCGCCTGCACTACGACCCCGCAGCCATGGTCGGCTAACCCCAGACTCCGACGCGCACGCCGTGGGTCGTGCCATCGGCCTTGATCCGGCTGAACCCTAGATGGGGGACCAACACGCCGGGGATGCGAACCGAGCCGTCGGATTGCTGGCACTGCTCCAGGATCGCGACGACCGTGCGGCCGATGGGCAGCCCGGAGCCGTTGAGGGTGGCGGCGAACCCGCGCTTACCCACTTTGGTCTT
Source organism: Pseudonocardiales bacterium (assembly GCA_003244055.1). Taxonomy (GTDB): domain Bacteria; phylum Actinomycetota; class Actinomycetes; order Mycobacteriales; family Pseudonocardiaceae. Next base: position 8,528 of record QHBZ01000335.1, read on the forward strand.
GGTGCGGATGCCAGCTCGCCGTGCCTGAAAAACCCCGCAATCCGACACGCTGGAGATTTCGCGATAGCGCTGCTGGCTGGGCAACCACACCTCGATGTCGTAGGTGTATTGCGCGGAAAAGCCGATATCGCCGGCGGGGAGAGTGACGACGCGGTATGCCAGGCCGAGTTCCTGCAGGCAGGCCTCAGCATGGCCGAGCATGATCTCCAGTTCCTCGGCGGAGCGCGCCGGGTCGACTACCCGCACGAGTTCCACTTTCGAGAACTGGTGCAGCCTGATCAGCCCGCGGGTATCGCGCCCGTAGGAGCCTGCCTCGCTTCGAAAGCACGGGGTGTGTGCGGTGTAGGCCAGCGGGAGGCCCTCTGCGGGCAGGGTCTCGCCGGCGTGCAGGTTGGTCAGCGGGACCTCTGCGGTCGGGATCAGGAACAACTCGCGATCCGTGACTTCAGTTTTGAACAGGTCTTCTTCGAACTTGGGAAGCTGGCCCGTGCCGGTCATCGTCGGCCGATTCACCAACGCCGGTAGCGAATACTCTATGTAGCCATGACGTTGGGTGTGCAATTGCAGTAGGAATGCGGCCAGCGCCCGCTCCAGCTGCGCACCAGGACCCTTGAGGATGGCGAACCGGGGGCCGGCGAGTTTCGTCGCACGGGGGAAGTCGAAGATCCCAAGGCGCTCACCGATGTCGACGTGGTCGGCGACCTCGAAATCAAAGGTGGGAGTGTCGCCCCAGGTACGCACCTCGACGGCGAATTCGTCGGAGTTGCCGTCAGGCAGACGGTCATCCGGCAGGTTGGGAATGCCGAGCAGAAATTCCTGGAGTTCGGCCTCGAACTGCCGATGCTGCTCGTCGGTCTGCTGAATCTCGGCCTTCAGCGCGCGAGCGCGTTCCCGCAGCTCAGCGACGTCCTCGCCAGCCTTGGCCTTCGCTTGGACCTCCTGGGCGACCTGCTTGGCCTCCCCGCGAGCGTTGTCACTCCGTTGGATTGCCGACGTGCGTTGGGTCAGCAGCTTGCCCAACTGCCCGAGGTCCAGTTCGTAGCCTCGCCGGGCGAGTTTGCGCACGGCCTCGGTGGCCGGGTCGAGTAGTACCCGAGGATCGTGCATGCGCGCTCCCGTGCAAGTTGACTGATGAGCTGATAGGACCGACTCCGCACCGTGAGAGTAGCCAATCCCGCCACACCGGATGATCCCAACGCCGTGAGTTGCGTCAGTTGAACCCGACGACGGGTCGCGGCTGGTAGCCGTTCTCCAGCGTGTCGACCTCCGAGTCGTCGAGGCGCAGATCGACGGCGGCGACCGCGTCGTCGAGGTGGTGGACCTTGGTCGCCCCCACGATGGGCGCGTCGACTCCGGGCTTACCCAGCAGCCAGGCCAGCGCGACCCGAGCGGGTGCGACCCCACGCTTGGTGGCCACGCCGAGGACCGCCTCGACGATGGACCGGTCCTCCTCGCGGTAGAGGGAGCGACCGAACTCGTCGATGATCTCCTCGCTGCTGCCGGCCGAGTAGACGTTGGCCGTGTCGACGAAGTTGATACCAGCGTCCAGAGCTTGGCGAAAGAACGGCTCGGACGCCTCCCTGTCCAACGACCACGGGTGGGCACCCTGCCCGGGCTCGCCGTAGCTCATGCACCCGAGGCAGATCCGCGAGACCTGAAGACCGGTGGCACCAAGTGAGACGTAATCCATGGATCACCTTTACCACAGGCGCGGGGAGGCCTTCGGTGGCACGTCAGCAACAGATCACCTCACCTCCGTGAGGCGCACTACCCTGGGCGTCAGGCTGCACGGCGCCACCAGCCAGTAACCCCCCCGTGGCGCGTCGGGAGGCTCATCGGGCATGGTGACGGTCGCGGTGAACTTGACTCGGCCGGAGGAGGAGCTGGGGGAGATTCCTGCGCGGCTCCGCGCGGCGGGCCTGGAGGTGCGCTGCGGATCGGGACGGCGATCCACGCCGACGGCGGAGGTGATCGACAGTCTGCGTGGCTGCGCGGCGTCCCTCGCCGGCCAGGAGCTGTATACCGCCGAGGTCTTCGAGGCCTGTCCCGACCTGCGGATCGTGGTGCGCTTCGGGGTGGGCTTCGACACCGTTGACGTCGACGCGGCCACCGCGCGCGGTGTGCTGGTCGCGACCATCCCGGGCACGACCGATGGTGGTGTCGCTGACCACGCGATGGGCTTGATGATCGACCTGGCGCACGGGATCTCGCGGCACGATCGAGCCATGCGGCGGGGCGAGTGGCAACCACACCGCGGGGTCGACGTGTGGCAGGCGACGCTGGGCATCGTCGGGCTCGGCCGCATCGGTCGGGCGGTCGCCCGGCGGGCGATTGGCTTCGACATGCGATTGATCGCCCACGAGCCCTATCCGGTCATGGAATTCGTGGAGGAACACCACATCGAGCTGTTGTCACTGGACGACGTATTGCGCCAGAGCGACTTCGTGAC
>QHBZ01000336.1 GCA_003244055.1 Pseudonocardiales bacterium
TGTGGCGGACGCCTTCGAGCTGTGTGAGTCGATCACCAGGACGCAGGCGCGCAACTTCTACTACGGCATCCGGCTGCTGCGCCCGGACAAGCGCGCGGCGCTGTGCGTGGTCTACGCCCTGGCCCGGCGGATCGACGACATCGGCGACGGTGATCTCCCCCGCGGCGACAAGCTCGCCGCGCTCGCGCAACTACGGGGCTCGATGGCTGACCTGGACCATCCCGGGGCGGACCCGGTGCTCATCGCGTTCGCCGAGGTGGCGCGGCGGCTGCCGCTGCCGTTGGGCGCTGTCGACGAGCTGATCGACGGGGTCGAGGCCGACGTGCTGGGCCGGCATTACGACGACTTCGACGAACTGGTCGGGTATTGCCGATGCGTGGCCGGCGCGGTCGGCCGGCTGTGCCTGGCGGTGTTCGGCAGCCGGCCTGACCCGCGAGCGCCCGAGTACGCCGACGCGCTGGGCATCGCCCTGCAGCAGGTCAACATCTTGCGGGACATCCGGGAGGATTTCGGCAACGGCCGCGTCTACCTCCCGCAACAGGACCTGGATCGGTTCGGTGTGCGACTGGCACTCGACGGGCGGGGCGCCTTGGTCGATACCCAAGGCCGGCTCGCCGCGCTGATCCGGCACAGCGCGCGACGTGCCCACCAGTGGTATGCCCACGGGCTCGAGTTGATCCCACTGTTGGACCGGCGCAGCGCCGCGTGCTGCACCGCGATGTCGGGGATCTATCTGCGGCTGCTGGACCGCATCGAAGAGCAACCCAGCCTGGTGTTCGACCGGCGGCTGTCGTTGTCCGGTTGGCAGAAAGCGGAGGTCGCCATGCGCGCCCTGGTAGGGACCTCAGCGTCAGGCTCAGCAGCGGCGGGTTCGGCGGCATCGGGGATGTCGGCATGAGCCGGCGGGTGGCGGTGATCGGCGGTGGCCTGGCGGGCATCACCGCGGGGCTGCGGTGCGCTGACGCGGGCTGCCAGGTCACCGTGTTCGAGTCCCGGCCGCAGCTGGGCGGCCTGACCCACTCGTTTGCCCGCGGTGACCTCAACGTCGACAACGGTCAGCATGTGTTCCTCCGCTGCTGCACTTCCTACCAGGCCTTGCTGCGCCGCCTCGGGGTGGCCGATCGCGTCGAGCTGCAACCGCGGCTGGCCATCCCGGTCTGCTCGCCCGGTGCCGACCGGCCGGTGTGGCTGCGCCGCACCGGGCTGCCCGCGCCGCTGCACCTGGCCGCGTCGCTGCTGCGATACCGCCCGCTGAGCATCCTGGAGCGGGTGCGTTTCGCGCTGGCCGCAGACGCGTTGCGGCGGGTCGACCCGACGCTCGCGGCGACTGACGAGCAGAACTTCGGCGCCTGGCTGCGCCGGCACGGGCAGAGCGACCACGCCATCTCCGCGCTGTGGGAGCTGGTCGGGATCGCCACGTTGAACTCGCGGGCGGATCACGCCTCGCTGAGCCTGGCCGCCACGGTGTTCCAGGAGGGCCTGCTCACCGACGCCGCGGCGGCGGACATCGGCTGGTCGCTGGTGCCGCTGCGGGAGCTGCACGGCGATCCGGCATTGGGCTGCCTCGAAAAGGCGGGGGCGCAGGTGCGCACCGGTGTCACCGTGCGGGGCATCGATCCCGGCGACGGCGCCGACACCCGCTGGCGGATCACCACCGACGGTGGCGCCACAACTGCTGATCAGGTGATCCTGGCCGTGCCCGCGACTACGGCCGAACAGCTGCTGCCGGCGGGCAGCATCACCGCGGCGCCAGGGTGGTCGCAGCGCCTGGGCAGCGTCCCTATCGTCAACGTGCATGTGGTGCTGGATCGGCCGGTGCTCAGCGAGCCGTTCATCGCCGGGGTGGACACACCGGTGCAGTGGGTCTTCGACCGCACCGCCCAATCCGGTCTGGCACAGTCGGGCACGCCGCACGGGCAGTACCTCGCGGTGTCGCTGTCGGCGGCGGACGACCTGGTCAACACGCCGACCGCGGCGCTGCGAGCCCAGTTCCTGCCGGAGCTGACCGCGCTGCTGCCGAAGATGCGCACCGCGCAGGTGCGCGACTTCTTCGTCACCAGAGAACGGCATGCGACGTTCCGGCCCGCCCCCGGTAGCGCGGCGCTGCGGCCGCCGGCGGTGACCACGGCGCGGGGACTGTTCCTGGCGGGCGCGTGGACCGCCACCGGCTGGCCGGCGACGATGGAGGGCGCCGCGCGCAGCGGCGCAGCGGCCGCCACCGCCCTGCTCGAAACGAGCCCCACCGACGTCGCCGCGGAGGTGTCGTGATGACCGCTGACGCACTGCGCACCGAGGCGCCCATTCCCGCGCAGGCACCCCCCGGACCGGTCCGTCCAGGGGCGCCCAGCGCGCTACGCCGGGCTCGGGATGCGGTGGTCCCAGCGACGCGGGCGTTCGTCGCGCGGCTGGACGAGACCAGCGCGGCGATCGCCTCGTACCACTTCGGCTGGACTGACACCGCCGGTGTTCCCACCGGCGGTGACGGCGGCAAGGCCGTCCGCCCCGCACTGGCCACCCTGTCCGCGCAGGCGGTCGGTGCCCCGGCGCGGTCGCCGTCGAGCTGGTGCACAACTTCTCGCTGGTGCACGACGACGTGATGGACGGCGACACCGAACGCCGGCACCGCCCCACGGTGTGGGCGGTATGGGGCACCACCAGCGCGATCCTGACCGGCGACGCGCTACTGGCGCTGGCCCAGGAGGTGCTCCTGGACAGCCCCTCGCCGCACCGCGCGGCCGCCGCCCGGCTGCTCGCCGAAGCCACCCGCCACCTCGTCCGCGGCCAGGTGCAGGACGTCGCCTTCGAGCAACGCAGCGCCGTCACCTTGACGGAGTGCCTGGAGATGGTGTCGGGCAAGACCGGCGCCCTGATCTCGGCCAGCGCGGCGATCGGTGCCGTGCTGGCCGGCGCGCCGGCGGAGGTGGTGGACGCGTTGTCGACCTTCGGTGCGCAGTTAGGTATCGCATACCAGCTCGTCGATGACCTGCTGGGGATCTGGGGCGATCCCGCGATCACCGGTAAACCGGTGTTCTCCGACCTGCACTCGCGCAAGAAGACCCTGCCGGTGACCTACGCGCTGACCCATGGCGGTCCCGCCGGCCGTGAACTGGCCCGCTGGCTCGCCGAACCCGACACCCGCCGGCGGGGCCGGCAACCGGCTACCGACCGGCGGGGCCGGCAGCCGGACACCGATGAGGCCTGGGCCGCTGACCTCGTCGAAGCCGCGGGAGGTCGGGACTGGGCGGCCGCCGAAGCCCAGCGCCGCATCGCGGCCGCCACTGACGCGCTGGCGAGAGTCCCGATGCAAGCCGGCCCGCGGGAGGACCTCGTCGCCATCGCCCACTTCATCGTCGCCAGGGAGGCCTGATGACCCGCACCAGTCCAGTCGACAGCACGGCTGGCAGCCCACCGGCTGCGCCGTCAACCGCATGCCCACCGGCTGCGCCGGCAACCGGATCCCAGCGGGCAGCGCAGACGCTGGCCGCCGCGGTCGCGAACTTGCGAGAGCGTCAAGACCCGCAGGGATGGTGGAAGGGTGACCTGGATACCAACGTGACCATGGACGCCGAGGACCTGCTGTTGCGGGAGTTCCTCGGCATCCGCCGCGCCGGCGAGACCGAGGAGGCCGCCCGGTGGATCCGGTCCCAGCAACGGGAGGACGGCGGCTGGGCGGTGTACCACGGTGGGCCAGGTGACCTGTCCACCACCGTCGAGGCCTGGGTGGCGCTGCGCCTGGCCGGCGACGCGGCCGACGCCGCGCACCTGGTCCGGGCCGCGGAGTTCGTCCGGGGTAACGGTGGTCTGGAGCGCAGCCGGGTGTTCACCCGCATCTGGCTGGCCATGTTCGGGCTGTGGTCCTGGGACGACCTGCCCCACCTGCCGCCAGAACTCATCTATTTTCCGAAGTGGTTCCCGTTCAACGTCTATGACTGGGGGTGCTGGGCCCGGCAGACGATCGTGCCGTTGACCATCGTCTGCACGCTGTGCCCGGTGCGCCCGCTGCCGTTCGGGGTCGACGAGCTGCGTACCGGTACGGCCGCGCTGCGGCCTGAGGCAGCCCCCGCCCCGCCGTGGACCTGGGCGGGCTTGTTCCAGCGCACCGACCGGGTGCTGCACGCCTACTCGCGGCGGCCGGTGCGCCCGTTGCGGCAGGCGGCGATGCGCCGCGCCGCGGAGTGGATCCTGGCCCGGCAGGAGGCCGACGGGTGTTGGGGCGGTATCCAGCCGCCATGGGTGTATTCAGTGCTTGCCTTGCACCTGTTGGGCTACTCGCTCGATCATCCGTCGTTGCGCGTGGCGATCGCCGGGCTGGACGGGTTCATCCTCCGCGAGAACACCCCGGACGGGTGGGTCCGGCGGTTGGAGGCCTGCCAGTCCCCGGTGTGGGACACCTGCCTGGCGGTCACCGCGCTGCTCGACGCGGGAGTCCCCGCCGACGACCCCGCGGTGGCCCAGGCCGGCGACTGGCTGCTCGGCGAGGAGATCCGGGTACCCGGTGACTGGTCGGTCCGCCGGCCGGGGCTCGCGCCGGGGGGTGGGCCTTCGAGTTCCACAACGACACCTATCCGGACACCGACGACACCGCCGAGGTGATCCTGGCGCTGCGGCGGATCGGCCGATGTCAGGCGGGGCAGCCGGATCGCGGCGCCCTGGATCGCGGGGTGGCCTGGCTGATCGGGATGCAGTCCAAAGGCGGCGGCTGGGGCGCCTTCGACGCTGACAACACCCGGACGCTGTGCACCAAGCTGCCATTCTGCGATTTCGGCGAGGTGATCGATCCACCGTCGGCTGATGTCACCGCCCACGTCGTCGAGGCGTTGGCCGCTGAGGGTCTGGCGCAGCATCCCGCCTGCCGGCGGGGGGTGACGTGGCTGCTCGCCGCGCAGGAACCGGACGGATCGTGGTTCGGCCGGTGGGGCGCGAACTACGTCTACGGCACCGGCGGTGTGGTGCCCGCGCTGATCGCCGCCGGGATACCCGCCGATTCGCTGTGCATCCGCCGGGCGGTCCGCTGGCTGGTACGCCACCAGAACGACGACGGTGGGTGGGGCGAGGACCTGCGCTCCTATGCGGACCGTTCCTGGGCGGGCCGGGGTGAGTCGACTGCCTCGCAGACCGCTTGGGCGTTGCTGGCCCTGCTGGCAGCCGACGAGCGCTCCGAGGCAGTCGAGCGCGGTGTCCGGTGGCTGTGTGACACCCAGCGCCCGGACGGGTCGTGGGACGAGCCGCAGTTCACCGGCACCGGGTTCCCGGGTGACTTCTACATCAACTACCACCTCTACCGGATGGTGTTCCCGATCACCGCGCTGGGCCGGTATCTCGGCGACGGTGCGCCGTGAGCCGAGCCGTGTTGTGCACCCCGCTGCGCGTTGAGCAGGCCGCGCTGCGCGGCGCCCGGTGCAGCATGCGGCTGGTGCACACCGGCATGGGCCCCCGCCGCGCCGCCGCCGCAGCGGCCGCCCTGCCGGGCACCGATCCGGTCCTGGTCGCCGGAGTTGGTGGAGCCCTGGCGCCCCAGGTACACCCGGGCGACGTAGTGGTAGCCACCGAGATCCTTCCGGGCACCTCGACTGCTCTGCCCCTCCCGAACTCAACAGCAGAGCTGATTTCCCGGCTGCGAAGTGCACTGCTGTTGAGTTCGGGAGCAGGAGAGCTGCCCGCGCGCAGCGCGGAGGTGGCGTCGGCGCCGTTGCTGGCGGGGGCGTTGCGGCGGTTGGGGCTGACCGTGCATGTGGGGGCGATAAGCTCGGTTTCGCGGATCAGCCACGGGGTTGCCGGCAGCGGGGCGCTGGCGGTGGACATGGAGTCGGTGCAGTTGGCGACCGCGGGCTCGCCGTTCGCGGTGGTCCGCACGATTGTGGATACCGTTGATCACCCGCTGTGGCAGCTCGGCACGCTGCACCGGGGGGTGACAGCATTGCGGAGCCTGCGGGCATGCGCGCCGGCGCTGGAGTTGTGGGCGGCGGCGACCGGCCCGCGCGACGTGCTGCTCGCCGCGCCGCGCTCGTTCTGCGCGGGCGTGGCCAGGGCGATCGACACGGTGGACCGCGCCCTGGCCCGGTACGGCGCGCCGGTGTATGTGCGCCGCCAGATCGTGCACAACGCGCATGTGGTGGGCGAGCTCCAGGACCGCGGCGCGGTGTTCGTCGACGAGGTCGAGCAGGTGCCGGCGGGCGGCGTGCTGGTGTTCTCCGCGCACGGGGTCGCGCCCGCGGTGCGGCAGGAGGCCGCCGCGCACGAGCTGCGCGTGATCGACGCCACCTGCCCGCTGGTGACCAAGGTGCACAGCGAGATCCGCCGCTACGCCCGCCGGGGCAACACGGTGTTCCTCATCGGCCACGCCGACCACGAAGAGGTGCAGGGCAGCCTCGGTGAGGCACCGGACGACGTGATCGTGGTGCCCGACGTCGACACCGCGCAGCGCGTGGCGCCGCGGGATCCGTCGCGGGTGGCCTACACCATGCAGACCACGCTGGCGGTCGACGAGGCGCTGAAGATCGCCGGAATCCTGCGTGATCGGTTCCCGGCGCTGAGCGCTCCGGGCACCGATGACATCTGCTACGCGACCACCAACCGGCAGCGCGCGGTGCGCGCGATCGCCCGTGAGGTGGACCTGGTGCTGGTGGTCGGCTCGCCCAACTCGTCGAACTCGGTGCGGCTGGTGGAGGTCGCGCGGCGGGAAGGCGTGCCAGCCTACCTGGTCGACGACGTCACTGAGATCGACCTTCGCTGGTTGGTGGGTGCGACGCGGGTGGGGATCACCGCCGGCGCCTCAGCGCCACCGCATCTGGTGGACCAGATCGTGCACTGCCTGGGCGGCCTCGGGCCGGTCCGCGCGACGGAGTCGCGGCTGATCGACGAGGACGTCACCTTCGCGCTACCCCGAGAGGTGGTCTGAGAAATGCCCATGCCCATGCGCCAATCCCTACGGCTGGGCGGTTTCCTGCTGAAGCAGAAGCTGTTGCGCCGGGAGAAGTTCGCCCTGCTCGTCGAGCTGGAGCCGCTGTTCGCGTGCAACCTGAAATGCGGCGGCTGCGGCAAGATCGCCCAGCCGGCCGCACTGCTCAAGAAGCGGATGCCGGTCGAGCAGGCCGTCGCCGCCGTGGAGGAGTGCGGGGCGCCGATGGTCTCCCTCGCCGGTGGTGAACCGTTGATGCACCCGCAGATCGACGAGCTGACCCGGCAGCTGCTGGACCGACGCAAGATCGTCTTCTTGTGCACCAACGCGGTGCTGCTGCCCAAGCACCTGCACAAGTTCACCCCGCACCGCGACTTCGCGTGGATGGTGCACATCGACGGGTTGCGCGAGCGCCACGACGAGTCGGTGCGCAAGGTCGGCGGCTTCGACGCCGCGGTCGACGCGATCCGCCAGGCAAAGGCCGCCGGGTTCCGGGTGATGACCAATACGACGTTCTTCAGCGACGACACGCCGCACGACGTGATCGAGGTGCTCGACTACCTCAACAACGACCTCGGCGTGGACAACATGCAGATCTCCCCGGCTTACGCCTACGACAAGGCGTCCGATCAGGAGCACTGGCTGGGGGTGGAGCAGACCCGCGAACTGTTCGCCAAGGCGTTCGGCGACGGCCGGCGCAAGCAGTGGCGGCTGAACCACTCCCCGATCTTCCTGGATTTCCTGGAAGGCAAGCGGGAACTGGCGTGCACCGCGTGGGGCATCCCGTCGTATTCGCTGCTGGGCTGGCAACGTCCCTGCTACCTGCTCGACGACAGCTACGCGGCCACCTATCGCGAGCTGATCGAGGACACCGACTGGTCGAAGTTCGGCCGCGGCCGCGACCCGCGGTGTGCCAACTGCATGGCCCACTGCGGCTACGAGCCCACCGCCGTAGTCGCCACCATGGGCTCACTACGCGAATCCCTGCGCGCCGCCATCGGCAGCTGACCCCCATGCCACCGCTGCACGGCCGCCGCCCCGGTCGCGTTCTGGAGACAGACCGCGGTAAAGGCGACCGCAGTTACCGCAATCTGTCTCCAGAACGCGCGCGGGTGATCCCGATGACGACGAACCTCGGGGTTGTGGAGCTGACCATCGGGCTGCACCGGGTGTTCGACTCCCCCACCGACGCGATCCTCTGGGACACCGGCCACCAGGCCTACGTGCACAAACTGCTCACTGGACGACAGGACGGCTTCGCCCGGCTGCGCAGCGCCGGCGGCCTGTCCGGCTATCCCTGCCGCGCGGAGAGCGAGCACGACCTGGTGGAGAACTCGCACGCCTCCACCGCTCTGTCCTACGCCGACGGTCTGGCACGCGCCTTCGCCCTGCGCGGCCAGCAGGACCGCGCGGTGGTCGCGGTGGTCGGCGACGGCGCGCTGACCGGCGGGATGTGCTGGGAGGCGTTGAACAACATCGGCGGGTCACCACAGCGCCCGCTGATCGTGGTGCTCAACGACAACGGCCGCTCCTACTCCCCGACGGTGGGCGCGTTCCCCCGGCACCTGACCGCATTGCGGCGCCATGACGTGTCACGGTCGGTGTTCGAGGAGCTGGGCCTCGCTTACCTCGGGCCGGTGGACGGCCACGACATCGTCGCCGTGCAAGCCGCGCTGTGCCAGGCGCGGGCGCTCGGGCGTGCGGTGCTGGTGCACTGCGTGACCGTCAAGGGCAAGGGGCACCCACCCGCCGAGAACGACGAGGTGGACTGCATGCATTCGGTCTCACCACCGACGTCTTCGGCGCGACCGTCGTGGACCGGGGTACTGGCCGACGAGCTGCTGGAGATCGCCCGCGAACGCCCGAACGTGGTGGCGCTGACCGCGGCGATGCTGCACCCGACCGGGCTGCACCGCTTCGCCGCCGAGTTCCCCGACCGGGTCTTCGACGTCGGGATCGCCGAACAGCACGCCGTCACCGCCGCTGCCGGACTGGCGATGGGCGGCCTGCATCCGGTGGTATGCGTGTACGCGACGTTCCTCAACCGGGCCTTCGACCAGGTCTTGATGGACGTCGCGCTGCACCGGCTGCCGGTCACCTTCGTGCTCGACCGGGCCGGTGTCACCGGCAACGACGGGCCATCCCACAACGGGATGTGGGACCTGTCCCTACTCGGCGTCGTGCCGGGGATGCGGGTGGCCGCGCCGCGCGACGCGTCGCGGCTGCGCGCGCTGCTCCGGGAGGCCGTCAAACATCCCGGGCCAGCCACGGTGCGGTTCCCCAAAGGCGCGGTCGGGCCGGAGCTGCCGGGGATCGGCCGGATCGGCGGGGCTGACCTGTTGGCTCGCAACGGCTGCGGGGGCGTGCTGATCGTGGCGGCGGGAGCGTGTGCACGCGCCGCGGTGGTTGCCGCGGCCGAGCTCGCGGCGGCCGGCGAGGACGTCACCGTGGTCGATCCCCGTTGGCTGCTGCCGGTGGACCCGGCACTGGCTCGCGCCGCCGATGGCTACCGGCTCGTGGTCACCGCCAGGAGAACGCCGGTGCGGGCGGCTTCGGCGACACCTTCGCGCGGGCGCTGCGCGCCACTGGATCGCAGGTCCAGCTGTGCACTTTGTGCCTGGGTCAGCAGTTCCTACCGCACGCAGGGCGCGACGAGCTGCTGCGCGAACACGACCTGGACGTCGCGGGCATCGTCCGCGCTGCCCGATCGGTCGCTCCCACCCTGTACCGCCGGGCTGCTCCTGGCGCTGACCCTCGTGCTCGCCGGCCGCTCCCAATCCACCAACGCGAACTCGGCGGACACCGCCGACCTTAGCCGCTTCTACGCGTGGCAGCGTGGCAAGCTCCCAGCCTCCCGCCGCGTCGGTGGCCAGTACGGGCGGCTGGTCCGGCAGAGGTGAGGACATGTCTGCTAACTCTGCGCCGGGGTTAGCGGCGGAGTGGGTTGTGCAGCGGAGTGCGGGTGGGGTTGATGATCGCGGGTGGAATGAACTTGACGTGGCCGGACTGGATGAGAATCTCCCAGCCGGTACGATGCACGTGCCGATGATGCGTTTCGCACAGCAGGACGCAATTT
>QHBZ01000337.1 GCA_003244055.1 Pseudonocardiales bacterium
TTCACCGCCTCGATGGTGTTCATGTTCGCGTCCACCAACCTCGTGGTGGAGCTGGGCATCGTGTTGTGGCTGCTATTGGGCTGGCAGTTCGCCCTCGCGGAGTTCGTCGGCGGGGCCATCATGATCGTCCTGCTCGCCCTGGTGCTGCCCCGGGTCGTTCCCCGCCGAGACGCCGAGGACGCGCGCACCCGGCTCAACACCGGCCGGCGCGAGGCGGACGATGCCCCGGACGACGGGGAGCAGCGGCGGCCGCTGGCCGAACGAATCCGCAGCCGGGCCGGCTGGTCAGACGCCGCCGGCTACACGATCAGCGACCTGACCATGCTGCGCAAGGAGCTGCTCATCGGCTTCCTCGTCGCCGGCTTCGCCACCGTGCTGGTGCCCACCGGCGTCTGGCAGTCACTGTTCCTCACCGGCCACGGGTTCTGGTCCTCACTGGAGAACGTGGCGCTGGGCCCGCTGCTGGCGATCCTGGCGTTCGTCTGCTCGATCGGGAACGTGCCGCTGGCAGCGGCGCTGTGGGTCGGCGGCATCAGCTTCGGCGGGGTGATCTCCTTCGTCTTCGCCGACCTGATCACGCTCCCGCTGCTGCTGATCTACCGCAAGTACTACGGCACCCGGCTCACCCTGCGGCTGCTGGCGGTGTTCTGGGCGGTGATGAGTATCTCAGGGTTGGCCACCGAATACCTCTTCGCCGCGCTGCACCTGGTACCCACCGAGCACCCTCAGACAGTGGCGATGGGAGGCGTGACCTGGAACTACACCACGATCCTTAATATCGTCGCCCTGGCCGCGTTCGCCGTGCTGTACTGGCTCTACCGCAACCGGGAGCGTTTCGGCGGCGGCAGCGGCTACGCACAGGACCCGGTCTGCGGTATGCAGGTAGAGACCGCGGCGGCGCCGGCCAGGACAGTCCATGGCGGCCGGCGATTCTCCTTCTGCTCCGACCACTGCCAGGCCCGCTTCACCGCCGCGCCCGACCGCTACACGGCGGTGGACGCGCCGTAACACTGTCACCGCCGACGCCGACTTCACCGCCGGGGCCACTTCGAAGGGGGAACTGTGAACCGCAGCGTGGTGCGACGCCGGGTGCTGATCGCTGCCGCCGTGCTGGCGTTCATCGCTATGGGAGCCGGTCTGGGAGCCGGCCTGCGGTTGGTGCTGGGCCGGCCGGCTGGCCTGACCCCGAACCACGCCGCGAGTGGCCGTGTTCCTGCTGCCACGCCAACGACCATCCCACCGGAGCGCGCGGTGCAGATCCTCCCGGCCGACCCGGCGGCGATCAACCCGACGACCCCGATTGTCGTGCGAGCCATGCTGGGCACGCTTCAGGCGGTCAACATGGTCAACGTCGCGAGCGGGACGGTCGTGCGGGGCACGCCGTCCCCGGACGGTACGACGTGGACCTCGACCGAACCGCTCGGCTACGGCTCGAGCTACCGGATCGATGCGACGGCGACAGTTCGCGCCGGTGCGCCGGTGCAGCGGACCGAGACTGTGACGACGCTGTCCCCGGCGGCACAGGCCTACCCGTCGCTGATCCCGGCCGGGGACCAGTCCGAGGTGGGAGTCGGTCAGCCGATCGTGGTCCGCTTCGACGAGGCCGTCACCAACCGGGCCGCGGCGGAGAAGGCGCTGACGGTCACCGCGAACCCGCCGCAACCTGGGAGCTGGTTCTGGATGTCGAACACCGAGGCCCACTACCGGCCGCAGAGCTACTGGCAGGCCGGCAGCACGGTGACCGTCGAGGCCCGGCTTTATGGCGTCGACCTCGGCGACGGTGTCTACGGGCAAACCGATCGCACCGAGACCTTCCGCGTGCACGACGCGTGGATCGCCAAGGCCGACGGCGCCACCAAGACCATGCAGATATTCGACAACGGTCAGTTGGTCAAGACCATGCCGATCAGCCTCGGTTCCCCCGGCTTCCCGACCCACACCGGACCGCACGTGATCTCGGACAAACAACCCAGCATCATCATGGACTCCTGTACCTACGGAGTCTGCAAGGGCCAGGCCGGCTATTACCGGGAAAAGGTCGACCTCGACGAGCGGATCTCCAACGACGGTGAGTTCGTGCACTCAGCGCCCTGGTCGGTTGGCCAGCAGGGCGACAGCAACGTCTCACACGGCTGTGTGAACCTCAGCCCGGCCAACGCGCGATGGTTTTACGACCACTTCGGCCTCGGCGACGTAGTGGAGATCACCAACTCCGGCGGTCCGGCGCTACCGGTATGGGACACCTACGGCGACTGGACGCTGGCGTGGTCGAAGTGGCAAGCAGGTAGCGCGGTCCAGTAGGGGTCGGCGCGAGAACGGCCGGGTCACAGCCGCGCGTGCGACCAGTCCACGCTCACCGGTGCCGGAGCGGGTGTGCCGACGTCGAGCTGGATGGCCTCGTGATCTTTGAGTGGGATCGTGGCCGGGTCGCCGGTGAACGGCTCGCCGTTGACGTAGGCTGTGACCACTCCGGTGGCTGGGCCGACCGTGTTCGCGTTCAGTGGTTGCCGCCACAGCGCGAAGAACTGACCCAACGTGTAAGTCTGCTGGGTGGGCGACTCGATGTGGATGATCCCGTCGCCGGCGTGCACATGCAGCCAGTAGTAGCAGCGGGTGGCGGTCGCGAAGGCGTTCGCCCCGGTCTTGTTCGCCACCGGCGCCACGAGGCCGATCCCGTAGGGGAGGCTGTGGGCTTCACCGTTGACGAACACCAGCAGGTGACTGTGGATGTGGTAGGCGACCTGTTCGCTGGCGTCACACCGGATCCCGTCCACCGGCGCACCGTCGGCAGCAGTGGACGCCGGCGCCAATGCCGGCCCGGTCTCCAGCGCAATCCCCTCCGGCCCGGTCGAAATCACCTTCGGGCCGGCGGGCTGGGTCGCCGGGGCCGGCTTGGTCGCCGAGGCCCCGCAGCCCTGCAACGTCAAGCCCAGCGCCACGGCGATCGCGAACGCCACAGGACCACCGCCCGATCGCGGACGTGCCGGCCGGTTACCTGACCCTCTCAAGATTGTCCTCGTCACCGTGAGTGTCCTTGTCTGCCTCGCGGCTGCTCGCATCAATGGTGTGTACAACGTGCGACCCTGGCCACTACCGGCCATTGATGCGAGAAGCCGCGCCGACGACCGCGCCGGTGTCACCCGGTGGATACGCTCGATATGGTGCGGCGGTGCCCGAGTCAGTTGCTGGCGATCCCGATGCGGATCTTGGTGCTGGCCTGGGTCCGGCCGCCGAGCAGCTGGTGCGGATAGCTGCCGGCCGGGTAGTGCATCCCAGTGGCGAGGCGCTGGTGGTGACAGTGTCCGGGGAAGTCGACGTGCTCACCGTCGGCCGGCTCCGGGCAGCGGTCGCAGCAGGGTTCGACGAGCTCCCCGACGGGGCGACTCTCGTGATCGATCTGACCGCCGTGACATTCCTAGGGCTCGGCGGGTCTGCAGGCCCTGGTCGACGCCACCCGCGCTGGCCGGCGACGGTGCGAGCCGCTGCACATCGTGGTCGATCACTCTCGTCCGGTCATCCGTCCCATCGAGCTGGCTGGGCTCGACGACCTGCTCGCGCTGTTCCACACCGTTGTCCAGGCCATGCATGCCTCGTCCTGATACCGACCCTCGGCCTCGTCGTGGTTGATCAAGTTGCGGGACGCCGCGGCGACCGCAACAATTGCGCCCCGATGCCAACGATGGGCAATGACGACACCTTGCGCCCCGGGACGTCGTCTTCCGATCGGCGTTCCGGCTACCGAGAAGCGTCGCGACAGCCGCTGCGCCTGCAGTTGCCGGCAGACCCGGTCGCGCCCTCGGTCGTCCGGCACCGGGTGCGGCATTGGCTCACTGCGTCTTCCTGGCCGGCAGGTCAGCTCGAAGACCTCGTCCTGGCGATCAGCGAGGCGGTGAGCAACGCGGTCGAACACGCCTATCTTTTTGACCACCCATGCCCAGCGATGGTGGACATCGACGGCGAGGTCCAAGCGGCACCGGCCGGGCGTCGCCGGGTCACGGTCATCGTGCGCGACCATGGACGCTGGCGCCCGCCACCGATCCACGACGAGAACCGCCGCCGCGGGATCCCCCTCATGCGGGCCTGCATGGACACCGTCACCATCGGGCAGCCCGAGGACCACCGGGCGGGCACCTCGGTCGTGTTGCGCAGTAGAGCTGTTCCATCGCTGCTGCGCTGCTGAGCCGCGTGTCCGGTCAGGCGGTGGTGGCGGTTCCGGGGTCGGGTACTCCCAGGCGGAGGTGTTCGCTGTGGTAGACGGCCTCGTCGAGCAGCATCGCGACGTGGTTGTCGTGCAGGGTGTAGACGATCCGTTGCCCGGCGCGGGTGCCGGTGACCAGGCCCAGGGTGCGCAGCAGGCGCAGTTGGTGCGACACCGCGGAGGCTTCCATGCCGATGGTTTCGGCGAGCTCGGAGACCGCGCACGGGCCTTGGCGCAGCCGGGAGAGGATCAGCAGCCGGCTGGGCGTGGCCAGGGCTTGCAGGGTGGTCGCCACGCTGGCAGCGGTCTGGGCGTCCAGCACTGCTGGCGGGGTGTCTCTGCCCTGCACTCCATGACCCACAGCGCCCACCCTAACAACGACACGCCTGGCACCGCGGCGCCCCGAACCCGGCTGCACGCTCGCCGGCCCTGAGCTGCAGCGACCGCCCCGATGACGTGGGGACACCAGCAGCTGTGGCGTCGGCCTCAGCCCGAGGTCGCCCGACTGCCTCGCCGAGCCAGCCACCAGCCGAGCGCCGTCCCCAGCAGGGCCAGGAGCACCGCCTCCGCGACGACGTTATCGCCCCCGGTGACATCGGGTCCGGCCAGTAGCCCTCGCCAGGTCAGCACCGCCGTGGTGACCAATGCGATCGCCAGCCCGGCCGCGGCCAGTCCGATGGCCCGCGGGGAACGCACCGCAGCGCCGGTCAGCCAGCGGTGCGCGACCGCGGGGGCGGCGGCCACCAGCAGCGGGGTGAGATGGTAGGTAGTGCTGGGAGTGTGCGCGGCCAGCAGCACCCACAGCAGTGCGAACCCGATCGCCGCCCCGAGTGGTTGCCAGCGTGGCGCCCGCGGCGTGGCCTCGGCCGCCAGATCCGGGGCGTGGTCGCCGACAGCCGCCCACACCCGTCCCATGCTTGGGTTG
>QHBZ01000338.1 GCA_003244055.1 Pseudonocardiales bacterium
CCACAGCGCACACCGGCGCCGCCATCCCCGCCCCGGGACGGCGGCGCCGGTGTGTCCCGATAAGGACCAGCGGGACTAGAGGTCCAGGAGTCCACGCAGGAGACCGCGGTCGCCGCGATCGTAGTCGTAGTCGTAGTGGCAGTCGTTGTAGCCGTTGTAGTAGTGACCTCCGTGACCTCCGCGGAAGTAGTCACCGTCGCTGTAGCCGCACCCGTAGCCACAGTCATCGCCGTGTCCGTAGTGGCCACCCTGAGCGAAAATCGCCGAAACCCGCATGCCCGCTCCTCCGTATCGAGAGAGGAGCAGGGGCGCGAAACCCGGAACGTCTGGGCAATTCAGTCAGCAAAGTGCTCTGTGCGGTAGTCCCGACGCGGGCAGTGCCCCCCGGTGTCAAAACCAACAGCTCATCGGACAGTCCCCCAGGCGATCCGACCCCGGCCCCTCACTCCCCGTGGTCAAATGTCTCCTGAACGTAAGCCATCCCGGGGGCGATATCAACAGTAACTTCGGGTGACGGCGCGATCACGTTCAGTGCAGTTGCCCGGTCCAGGATCGGTCCGGAGCAGACCGGGAGCGACGTAGCCGATGTCGAGCACTTCAGCGACCGCGGTCCCGGACGGCGTCAATCACCTGATGGAAGGTTGCCAGCGGCTCCGCCCCGAAGATCATCTGTCCGCCGACGACGAAGCTGGGCACGCCGGTGACTCCCAGCGCCGAGCCGAGCTCACGGTCAGCGTTGATCTGCGCGGCGATCGCAGGATCGGCGTAGTCACGCTGGAATAGGGCCACGTCGAGCCCGAGTCCGCGGGCCGTGGCCGTCAACGATGCGTCGGTGATCGCGCCGCTGTTCTCCGGGCCCTGCTGGCGATACAGCGCGTCGTGGTACTGCCAGAATTTGGCCTGCCGGCCAGCGGCCCGGGCAGCCCGCGCGGCCAGCAGCGACTCCGGGCCGAGGTAGGCGAAATCGTGCCATTCCACCCGGACCTGGCCGGAGTCGACGTACTGGCGCACCAGGCTCGGTTCGGTGTTGAGCGTGTAGGCCCGGCAGAACGGGCACTGGAAGTCACCCCACTCGGAGATCACTACCGGTGCGTCGGGCAGCCCCAGGGCCAGCGGGTC
This sequence comes from Pseudonocardiales bacterium, assembly GCA_003244055.1. Taxonomy (GTDB): domain Bacteria; phylum Actinomycetota; class Actinomycetes; order Mycobacteriales; family Pseudonocardiaceae. The sequence continues at coordinate 1,120 of QHBZ01000338.1, forward strand.
GCCCGGGATCCGCCGCGCGGCGGCCAACCGGGCCTGATCGGCTCCAGCTGCCCCAGGCGTTCCCCCGGACCCGGTGCTCGAGTTGGCGCTCAGGCTCACCGCGCCCAGCCCCGCGAGAACCACCAGGGCGACCAGCCCGCCGAGCCACACTCGCCGGCGCCGGCTGGTGGACACTGTCGACTCCCTCATCAGAAGCTCGTCACCCCCCAGAGTCTCGATCAGGACCGGAAGGCGTCAGCCACCTTGCCGAGCACCCCTGGGTTGGGGCTGTCCGCCGGCGGGGAGGCGCCGATCTGCTGCATGATGCCCAGCTCGTCCGTGCTGCCCCACCGCTCAACGATTCGCCCGTCCCGGAAGCGGCCGATCTGGAGTCCACGGACTTCGATCCGCTTGCCGGTGCCCGCGACCCCATGGAAATCGCCCTTGTGGGTCCCGGCCAGAGTGTAGGCGAGCGCGACGTGCTCGTCGTCTGCCACCAGAGTGGCGAGCTCGATCTGCGCATCTGGAAACGCCGTGGTGAGGGTGTGGAAGAAGCTGCGGAACCCCTCACGGCCAGGCCCCTGACCTGGAGCGGGGTCGTGATCCACACAGTCCTGGGCGAACAGTGTGTCGACGAAAGCGTCGATGTCGCCGACGTTGAGGTGCTGGGCGGCCTTCTCCTGCGTAGCGATGTTCCCGTCTCGTGTCATGAACCTGGATCTACCCCCGCGACGCTCGGCGCAAACCGATCGGTCGTGGTGTTCACCTTGATCACGTTTGCGACCAATTCGCGGGCTGTTCGAAATAGTCCATGACGATGATGCCGACACGTCCTCGGGGACACTCTTCAAGGTAGTCGCTGAGGCGCGGGTTTATCGTTCCGGCGTAGCCGCGTGCGGTCAGGGTCACAGCGCTGGAGAAAGTAATGTAAAGATCCTCGGGAGCGCCGCATCGGGCGTCCTCCAGGTGAGCGATAACGAAGTCCAACTTCTCGTCGTCGCCCGGGTTCTGGAAACGATCTTCGACATCTTAGAAAGGTATCGAGGCGCTTCTGAAGCGCTGGTTCTCCGGCAGTAGGTAGCATCGAATCCGATGTCTTGGCCACCTTCGAATCTACGCAGTAGCACGATCTTACCGCGAACGTCGCCCAACGTTGTTTCGGAGGTGAACGCAGGATTGCCGCGCCCGGCGTCGCTATCCGCAGGGGCGGCGAAGTTGTAGAACAGTGGACGGGTGCTGATTCAGGAAGTCGGCGCAGATAGTCAGTACCTCTGCGAAAGTCTTCTCCATGCGTCAGCGCGGCGTCGTCGGGAATATCGCGCATCCAGGAGGTGTGTGGAATCACCTCGTCCATCGTTCCCCCGGTCGTCTGCCGTCAATCACCTGGCTAGGTTTTCCTGCGCCGTGCTTAATGGTACCTCGCTCACGCACACCGGTTCGCTGGCCGTTCGGATGTGGTGCCTAGCCGGCGGGCTGTCGGCTCACATTCAATTTCCAGGTTGCCCTCAGCGCTCCCTCAGTTTCGGTTGCTTATCTCACGGTAGTCAATGTCATGGACTGTCCGGTCGAGCCCCCATAAAGCATCGCAGAAGGATGCCGTGTTGACGCCAGCGTTACGCCGGATGCCCGCCAGGCGATGGCTGATGGTGAGTGTGCTCGTTGTGGTCGTCGGTGTGGGTGTCGCCTGGCTTTTATGACCTGGGGGGTGCCAGTACCTACCAGCCACAGTTGGGAGTCGGTGTTGGTGGTGTTGCGCACCAACGACAGAGCGTCGACGAGCTCGGGCAGGTGCTTTTCCTCATCGAGCCGGCCGACGAACAGCACGCTGAGACGGTTGGGGGTGTCGCGCGAACCTGGTATCCACGCAGCGCGGCGGCCAATGACAGGGCGAACAACACCGCACTTACCCCCAGCGGCTGCTGCAGGCGAACTCACCGCTACGGGAAGGTGAAGGTCGAATGAAGAAATGTAGTCGGTAATCAGCCGGAGCGGCCTTCGGTAACGTAGGCGCCGCCTGGAGCGGCGTAATTGAGCGTCACGCCCACCGCACCGTCGGGCGCTGCGTAGCTACGCGTCGGATTGTGCGTGAAGATCACCTGACCTCCACCAACACGGGTGAACACCGCATCCACCGGGCTCAGGCTGCGATCCGCCATGATCCACGACGCCAGATTCAGGTATCCCCTAGCGGCATCCACCGTGCGGCCAGCCCAATCTTGCGCCCCGAAGCCGAACGCGAAGCTGCCCTCCCACCCGCCGGCGGCGTCGAAGCCGACGTCGTAGTTGCGCTGCGACCAGCTTCGAGGGTCGGCATCGGGGTCTGCCGGCATCGTCGTGGGAGGTAGCTGATCCATCTCGTGACGCTCCTTACGCTGAAGTGGTCGACCGATGAGCGCGGCGAACTCCTCGCGGGTGCCCAGGTAGTGGTCGGCGTCGATGAGCTGCCCGGCCACCTGGGCGTGGTCGGTGAACTGCAGTACCTCGACGCTCAGCGCGCCGTAGGGGTCCCAGCCGGCCGGATCGTGCGATTGGTACATCACCGAGGCCGCTGCGGGCGGGACGCTGACGTAAGCCGACGCCCACAGCGGCGGCAGACCGTCGAGCGAGGGGCGCCCGAGCCGGTCCCAGTACCAGCGCGGCAGGTAGAGCAGCGGCACGCGGGCACCGAGGCGCCTGCAGACCGCGAGGAAGCTGCGGATTCCGCTGATCGTCAGGATGGGGGTCTGTCCGTCAGTGGCAAGCGCCTCGGCGTCGAGCATGCCGGGCACCCCGGCGGTGTCCAGAGCCTCGGCGAAGGCCTTCGCTTGCGCGTCCTCGTTGCCCGCGTCGAGGTAGTGATAGCCAAGGCACAGCAGCCCGGCCGCGCCACCGCGACGCAGGAAGTCCGCGGACCCGGCCGCCAGGTACGACCCGTCGACGCCCTCGGAGACCTTGACGGCGATGAAGTCGAAGCCCTCGCGGCGGATCTCCTCGATGTTGATCCCGGCCTGGAAGCGCGGGTGGATGTCTACCCCGTAGATCCCTATGACGGCCTCCGGTCAGCAGGGTCGTCCGAGCGGCAACGGATTGCCTTGGCGCGGCAGGGTATCCACCCACCCCGCGGCGGTTACTCAGGCGGTGCCTGCCGGCAGCCGCAACAGACGGCACGGTCGCCTCCGACTAGGTCAGAGCCTCCGATGACATGGCGAGGATCGTTGTCGATACGGATGAGTCGTTCGGCTTGGTGGCTACCACGCAAGTGATCATGGTTCCGGTCTTGTCGGGAGGAAGGACCGCGACGACGGTGACGAATTTACGTTGCAGTGCGGCCAGGACGTCTTCGCCGGTGAAGCCGGCCAGCGCGCGGTAAGCCAGCCGCAGCAGCTCCATTCCAAGGACGACATGCTGCTGTTCGCTTTCCACCCAATTAGCGACCGCGTCGAGCAGCGCATCCGCACCGCGGTCGCCGATGCCGGGCCGCCGGACACCGAACGAACAGTCCTGAGGGCCTTGCTGGTCGAGCTGCTGCCGCTGAGCGAGCAGGCGCGAGAGGAGGCGCCTATGTGGGTGGCCTTCCTGGCTCGCGCACTCCTCCGAGCCACGCCTTGCTGAGACCTTGCGCGAGGGCGGTCAGGGCCTACGCGGGTTCGTCGGTGAGCAGATCCGCAGCGCGCAGCAAGCGGGTCGCACGCCAACGACCCTCGATCCGGATAGAGAAGCGACCACGCTGCTCGCGCTGGTCGATGGCCTGATGCTCCATGTGTTGATCGGCCGGCTCGACGCAGCCACCGCGCTGGCAAGCCTCGACTACCATCTTGACCACATCTTCTCCCGACCAGCCTAACTACCTGAGTGGCTGTGCGGTAACCCGCAGCGGCCATGAGACCGGAGGCAGGATCGCCGCAGCTGCGTACCTGCCGCGATACCTGCCATGCGTGCAGAGTCCCAATGTGCTTTCCGAGGATGCCATCGACGGTCTCCGAGCCTCGCCCGCGGGGAAATACGGGTCGGAGAGGTCCGGGACCTGGCGGTTCGAGGCCACGCGGCGGCTCGGGAGACGACCCCGCGGCAGTTGCCGCGGCCCGGGCCGCAGGTCAGACGGCGAGCGTGGCCCAACTGGCGGCCCCCGCCCCGCGGCGTCGCCTACGCCGCGAAGGCCGCCGGGCTGGGCCGCACCGCGTGATCGGACCGCCGTCGCCCGCGAGGCCAGTGGCAGCTGAGCCACGCCTCGCCTGCCGTTCGAGATGTCCTGCGCCGACTACCGCCCCCGACCCGCTCCGCGAGCATGCTCGGTGCGCTGATCAGCGACATGCACCTCGCGCGGTAGGACCCCGCCGACTGCGAAGAACGCGACTGCGAAGAACGCTCCCACCGCCAGCGCGGCCAGCGCGGCTATGATGATCACGATGGCCGATTCTGACCGTCGACTTGTGCGAAGACTCGAAAGGGGGTGCTGACCGTTTCGAGGACGAGGAAGCCGGCGGCGACGACGTTGTTCACCCTCGTGCTGCTGCTGCTGGCCGGTCTGGTCGGGCTGGTGAGCTGCGGTGGCTCGGCGACGTCACCGGCCACCTTCCCCGTGTCCTGTTCGGGTTCGGCCCCGGGCCTGTCCGGCGCCGTGGCTACCCGGACGATCCCGGCGCGCGTCGTGCACACGACCAGATCCACCCTGGTCCTGGTACCGGTGTGTCTGTCCGGGCACGGGCCGTACCCGTTCGTTCTCGACACCGGCGCCACCCAGTCGCTGGTGGACCGGACTCTGGCCGACCAGCTGCAGCTGACGTTTATCGGGACGACCACACCGGCCACCGGGGTGGGATGTACTAGGGCGGCCGATCATGTCCAGGTGCCGAGCTGGTCGGTGGGTGAGGTGCCGCTGCGCCCGCAGACACTGACGTCACTGCCCATGGCGAAGGCTCCCGATGGGCCCAGCATCGTCGGATTGCTGGGCTCGGACGTGTGGAGCCGCTTCGGCCGGTTCCAGCTCGACTACCGGGCTGGGCAAGTGCTGCTGCCCGGCCCCGAGCAGGCCACCGCCCCGTCGCCGGCGCCGCCGGCCGCTGCCGATCCCGGGCCGTCGGCGCCGGGTAGCCAGCGGGTGCCGATCACCGTTATCCGCAACGGGGCTGCCACCTTGGCGGTGGTCCCGGTGACCATTGACGGCCTCGGGCCCAAGAGGTTCGCTCTCGACACCGGCTCGTCGAACTCAGTGGTGGACCGCAACGTGGCCCAACAGCTGTCGCTGCAGCCGGTAGGCCGACCCCGCAACGCGGCCGGGGTGTCCTGTTCGGCCATGTCGCAGCCCGTCCACGTGGCCTCGTGGCGGGTCGGTGCGGTTGCGTTGCCCGCCCAGAACGTCGACAGCATCGCGCTGCCGATTCCCGGCCTGGACGGCCTGCTGGGCTCCGACGTCCTCTACCGGTTCGGCACCGTGACCATCGACTATGCGGCTAGCAGTCTGGTGCTCGGCGGTTAGCCCGACGATTCGTGAGTCGGCCTGGCTCGATTCCCCAGCGCGTCCACTTCGCCGCGACTACCAGCGGCAATGTGCCGGCTTCGGCAGGAAGCCAGAAGCCGGCTGGGCTGTCATTCCTCCGTCGTCCGGCGCAGCCGCTTGATGAGCATCCGGCGTCGCTTGTCGGCGAGCCGGCGCTCGCGGGCGGCCCGGGACGGCCGAGTCGGCCGGCGGGTGGGTGGGTCCGGGGCCAGTGCGGCACGCAGCATCGCGTCGAGCCGGGCCCGGGCAGCTTCCCGGTTGCGCAGCTGGGAGCGGTACTCGCTGGCCACCACCGTCAGCACTCCATTGACCAGCCGGTTGGACAGCCGCTGCAGCACGCGGGCCCGTTGTTGCTCGGTCAAGGCCGTGCTGGCGGCCACGTCAAAGATCAGTTCGACGCGTGAATCTGTCGTGTTCACGCCCTGCCCGCCGGGCCCGCTGGATCGGGAGAACCGCCATCCCAGCTCAGCCTCCGGAATCAACACCGGTCCAGCATGCCTGAATCGAGCTTACCCCGCGCCACCGCTTCGGGAAGCGGTCCACAGCGTGACGGCGCGAGTCGCTGCCGTGCTCCTGTGTCGTGAACTCGACCACACCGACGTTTCACCTGAGCAAGGATGTCGGTGATGTCGAGTTCACGACGCATCCGTCGGGGGTGCTCCGCGGTCAGGATCGACGTCCCAGATGACCCGCCGGGTGGCTTCGCGCTCCAGCACTCGAGCCCGCTGCGATGGGGTGAACGCAGTGCTCGCCGCCACATTGAAGACGGCGTCCGGGATCGAAACTGAGCCACCCACCGGCAGCACGCGGGCATGTCCAGCATGCCGGCCAGCGGGTTGGCCGTCGTCTGAGACCTCTCATTAGGGGGTTGGCGGTACTTGAAGGGCTACTCCGCGGCGCCGGATTGCATGCCCGCGGAGATGAGGTCCATGACCCCGGAGTCCGCGAGCGTTGTGACGTCGCCGATTTCGCGGTGTTCGGCTACGTCGCGCAGCAGCCGGCGCATGATCTTGCCGGAGCGGGTTTTCGGTAGGTCCGCGACGACCATGATCTGCCTGGGTTTGGCGATCGCGCCGATCTGAGTGGCTACGTGGTTGCGCAGCTCCTTGATCGCCTGTTCGCCGCGGGCCTCGTCCTCGGCGACGTGGCCGCGCAGGATCACGAACGCGACGATGCCCTGCCCGGTGATCGGATCGGGGGCGCCGACCACGGCGGCCTCGGCCACCGTCGGATGCGATACCAGCGCGGACTCCACCTCGGTGGTGGAGATCCGGTGCCCGGAGATGTTCATCACGTCGTCCACCCGGCCCAGCAACCAGATCGCGCCGTCGTCGTCGTACTTGGCGCCGTCTCCGGCGAAGTAGTAGCCCTGCTCGGCGTAGCGGGACCAGTAGGTCTCCCGGTACCGCTCGTCGTCGCCCCAGATGGTGCGCAGCATTCCTGGCCACGGCTGATCCAACGCCAGGTAGCCGCCCTGGCCGTGGCTGACCGGGGTGCCGGATTCGTCGACGACCGTGGCGCTGATACCAGGCAGCGGGCGCATAGCTGATCCGGGTTTGGTCGCCGTGACGCCGGGCAGCGGCGAGATCATGATCGCACCGGTCTCGGTCTGCCACCAGGTGTCCACGATCGGGCAGCGGTCGCCGCCGATGTGCTCCCGGTACCACATCCAGGCCTCCGGGTTGATCGGCTCCCCGACGCTGCCCAACAGTCGCAACGAGGTGAGATCGAACTTCTCCGGGATCTGCTGGCCCCACTTCATGAAGGTGCGGATCAGTGTCGGCGCGGTGTAGTAGAGCGTCACGCCGTATTTCTGCACGATCTCCCAGTGCCGGCCCTCATGCGGGGTGTTCGGGGTGCCCTCGTACATCACCGACGTCGCCCGGTTGGCCAGCGGGCCGTAGACGATGTAGCTGTGGCCGGTGACCCAGCCGATGTCGGCGGTGCACCAGTAGACGTCCTGGCCGGCCTTGTGGTCGAACACGACGTGGTGGGTGTAGGCGCACTGAGTGAGATAGCCACCTGAGGTGTGCAGGATCCCCTTGGGTTTTCCGGTGGTGCCCGAGGTGTAGAGGATGAACAGCGGGTGCTCGCTGTCGAACGCCTCGGGGGTGTGCTGGTCGGACTGGTGATCCACCAGTTCGTGCCACCACAGGTCGCGGTCTTCGGTCCAGTCGATGTCGATCTCGGTGCGCTTGACCACGAGGACGTGGCGCACCGTCGGGGTGTCCTTGAGCGCCTCGTCGGCGTTTGCCTTCAACGGGGCTGCCTTGCCGCGCCGGTACTGGCCGTCGGCCGTGATCACCAGTTTGGCCTGCGCGTCGTTGATCCGCTGGCGTAGCGACCCGGCGGAGAAGCCACCGAAGACCACGTTGTGCGGCATGCCCAGCCGCGCGCAGGCGAGCATGGCAAAGGCCGCCTCGGGGATCATCGGGAGCTGGATGGCTACACAGTCTCCGGCCTGCAGGCCCAGCGAGAGCAGGGCGTTGGCTGTCCTGGCGACCTCGCGCTGCAGGTCCGCGTAGGTGATGGTGCGGGAATCGCCCGGCTCGCCCTCCCAGTGGAAGGCGACCTGATCGCCGTGGCCGTCCTCGACGTGCCGGTCGACGCAGTTGTAGGCGACGTTGAGCTTGCCGCCGACGAACCACTTCGCGAACGGGGCGTTCGACCAGTCACAGACCTGCTCGAAGTCGGTGTCCCAGTGCAGTCGGTGAGCTTGCTGGGCCCAGAATCCTTCCCGGTCAGCGTCTGCCTGGTCGTAGAGCGCCGCGGTGGCGTTCGCCTGCGCGGCGAACTCCGCGCTCGGGGGAAATTCCCGGCTCTCGGTGTGCAGATTGGCGAGTCGCTGGCTCGAGTCACCCATCGCGGAAGGACCTCCTGTGTCGCGTCTGTCACGGTCAGCTGATGACGGTAGTAGCCGCCAGGTCTCACGGCTACCGCACCGGGTGTCCATCCGGGACGGATCAGTAGACGTCCGGTTCTCATGGCGGGTGTGTTGATCTACGTCCAGGATCCAAAATGTGAGAAATAATACTCATAATGCGAGATTCCTGGCTAGCATCCACGTCATGGCCACGACGCACCGCCCGCGCGAGTGGGACGCCACCACGTACGACTCCTTGCCGCTGCCGCATCAACGGTGGGGTCGTGGGGTACTGGCATCGCTGCCCTTGCGAGGCGATGAGCGGGTGCTCGACGTTGGTGCCGGCACCGGGCGGGACACCGCGGCGCTGCTCGAACGGCTACCCCGCGGCCACGTCGTCGCGGTGGACGGCTCGACGGCCATGCTCGCCCAGCTTCGCAACCGTCTCGCCGGCGTCGGGCCCGATCGGCTGACGACCCTGCATACCGACCTCACCGCCCCGCTCGCGCTCGCGTTGGAGGAGCCGGTCGATGCGGTGTTCTCGGTCGCGACTCTGCATTGGATTCCCGACCACGGATCCCTCTTTCGATCACTGGCCGGGGTGCTGCGGCCCGGTGGGCTGCTTCGGGCCGAGTGGGGCGGGGCCGGCAACGTCGCCAATGTCGAGGCCGTGCTGGTCGACCTGGGACTGCCGCGAATCGGCGAGGCATGCAATTTCGCCACCGCGGACCAGACCGCCGAGCGGCTGGCAGCGTCCGGTTTCACCGATATCGACGTGGTCTGCGTGCCGGATCCCGTTCGAATGGAATCCGGCGCGCAGTTCGAGGCGTTCCTGGCCAGCGTTGTTCTCAGTGCCGTCCTCGACTCGATCCCGGTCGGCCAGCGCCGGCAGGCCGTCCGGGCCGTGGCCGCACGGCTGCCCGAGCGGCAGGTGGATTACCAGCGACTGCAGGCATCCGCACGTCCCGCTGCCTGAGAGCACGCCGGCTGCTCGTGCACCACGTAGTCGCCGCCGCTCGAGATCGCGGTTTGGGTGCCGTGCGCGACATGACGTGTCGTCTACGGCACACAAACCGCGATCAGTCCCCGTAGCGTTGTCGTCAATGACGATTGTGCCCGCGGACCCGCTGGCCCCGCTGATGGATCTTCCCGGAGTTCGGGAAGCCGTCACTCGCGCCCGCGACGCGGTGACCGCTGCGCACCGGCACCCGGCCAACCGGCGTGGCTGGCCGACCACCGCAGCCGAGGCGTCGGTGCGGGCGGCCCGGGCGTCGGCCGCGCTGGACGGCGGCAGCCCCACGTTGCCCGGCGACGGGTCGGTGCGCGACCCGGTGCTGGCCGGTGCGTTGCGGGTGGCGGAGGCATTGGGTGGTCTGCTCAGTACCTGGCGACGGGCACCACTGCAGGCCCTGGCCCGGTTACACGTGCTTGCCGCGGCGGATCTGCTGCCCGGTCCGCAGTTGGGCCGCCCGGACTCATCGCGCGACGTCACAGCTCGGCTCGAGGGGTTGGCGAGTTTGGTCACCGGGGGCAGTCGGGTTGCGGCGCCGGTACTGGTCGCGGTGGTGCACGGCGAACTGCTGGCGCTGGCGCCCTTCGCGCGGAGCAACGGTGTGGTCGCCAGGGCTGCGGCCCGCCTCACCCTGGTGTCCAGCGGTCTGGATTCCAAGGGCCTGATCGTGCCGGAGGTGGCCCACCTGCGCCGTGAGGGGCAGTACCGGACCGCAGCGGCCGCCTTCGCCAGCGGTGATGCGCTCGCGGTTGGCCGGTGGGTCGTGCACTGCTGCACCGCGCTCGCCGCCGGGTCGCGGGAGGCGGTCTCGATCGCTGAGGCGGTCACTGCGAGTAGCGGCTAGCCTATAGTCCGACCGAAAGCAGGTCACGCCGACGGCGCGACCTCTGGGCCATCGGTTGTGGTCTCAGATATGACGACGGCGGCGCTACTGGGAGCCCATCACAAGCTTCCAGTGGCGCCGCCGTCCGCACGGACTGCCGGGGTACCAAGCGTGCAACTCGTGTCGTACCCTGCGGTGTCTCGGCGCCCGTATCCCCAGAGGACACGGCACGCAGACCCTTGACGACAAGCCTCCCGCGGCATGCTGCGCGTGGGGTGCCCGACGCCCGTGCACGGAGCTCCAGAAGGGGTTGACGGTACTTCTCTGCCGTACCGCCCCTGGCCTTCCAGATGTCCGTGAGGTCATGTCTACTCCGTGGCCGCGGGCACAGCAAGAGGCCCGATCAGGCACTGCATGTCGATTACTCTCCGGGAAAATCGTTGGTAGACGTCACCCTTTTGGCCTAAGCGATGACCCATTGAGCCGACTCGGCTCAACGCTGCCGCCGGCGCAGTCCGTACCAGGCGACGCCGGCAGCGGCCGCTGCGCCCAACCCCACGGCGGCAGCGATCTGGGCACCGGAGGGCGCCGGAATCCGGGTCCTTAGCGAGACCGGGTTGGAGAATGCGAGCACCGGCCAACCCCGCAGTAGCGCCTCCTTGCGCAGCGCCCGGTCCGGGTTCACCGCCGTAGGGTGGCCGACCGCCTCCAGCAGCGGCAGATCCGTGATCGAGTCGGAGTAGGCGTGGCAGCGCGGGAGGTCGAAGCCGCGTTCCTCGGCCAGTTGCCGGGCGGCGAGGGCCTTGTTTTCCCCCGCGCAGTAGAACTCCACGTCTCCGGTGTACCGACCGTCGTGGGTCACCATGCGGGTGGCCAGAGTGTGCGTCGCGCCGATCATCGTGGCGATCGGTGCTACGACCTCCACCCCGGAGGCCGACACCACGACGATGTCCTCACCTCGCTGCTGGTGCGCGGCGATGAGCTCGGTCGCCTCGGCGTAGACCAACGGGTCCACGACGTCGTGCAGGGTCTCCTCGACGATCGCCGTCACCTGGGCGATGTCCCAGCCGGTGCACTGGGCGGTGATGTGCGCGCGCATCCGCTCCATCTGCTCGGTGTCGGCGCCGGCCAGCAGGTACATGAACTGGGCGTATGTGGCCTTGAGTACCGCGCGCCGGTTGATCAAACCTTCCTGGAAGAACGCTCGGGAGAACACAAACGCACTGGACTTGGCGATGATGGTCTTGTCCAGGTCGAAGAATGCCGCGATGCCCGAGGTGTTCGGGCTGTAAGAGCTCACAGCAGGCAGCATAAGAGGCAACGTCCGCGCTCATCCACAGCGCTCCAGTTATCCACATGTCGATCATGAGCTGCTGGCCTGGGCAACCCGGCGCGAAGACAGTGGCACCCGGACGCCCCGGGCAGCACGGGGCCGGGAACTGTGGGGGCAACAGTGCGGGCAAGCAGCGGGCACCCGGCGGCTCGACGGCCGATGATGATCATGACTCCAGGAGGGCTGGCCGACGAGGTCGCCCGACTCGCGGCCGCAGCGGGGTGTGACCCGCAGCGGGTGACCGACCCCGTGACGGTCCGCGAACAGTGGAACTGCGCCGCACTGATCCTGCTGGACGTCGACGCGGCCAGGGCCACTGCCAGCGCCGACCTACCCCGCAGAGACGGCGTAGTGATCGTTTCCGCGGACGGTGATCCGGAGGTGTGGCATTCGGCGGTCGCGGTGGGTGCCCAACACGTGGCTGTGTTGCCGGACGCGGAAGCATGGCTGGTCGGGGCGTTGGCCGATGCGGTCGAGTCGCCGGCCGAACCGGGACGAGTGCTCGCCGTGCTCGGTGGCCGCGGTGGTGCCGGGGCGTCGGTATTCGCGACTGCTGTCGCCGTGGCGGTCGCGGAGGCGGGCCGCCACGCCATGCTGGTCGACTGCGACGCGCTGGGCGGCGGCCTGGATCTCGTACTGGGCGCCGAGAAGATGACCGGACTGCGGTGGTCCGGGCTCGCGCTGGGTGGCGGCCGGGTGCCGGCCGCTGCGCTGCACGCGGCACTGCCCACGCCGCGGGTGGGCGGTCGAGGTGGGCTGACCGTGCTATCTCACGGCCGTTCAGATCATGACTGGCCGGATTGTGGTCGGGACGGTCCGGGACCCGACGGCGTTGCGGTGCGCACGGTGTGCGTCGCCGGCCGCCGGGCTGGCGAGACTGTGGTCTGCGATGTGCCCCGGCATCCCTGCGAGCCGGGTATCGCTGCGCTGGAGTCTGCAGATCTGGCGGTGCTGGTCGTGCCGGCAGAGGTCCGGGCCTGTGCTGCCGCCGCGGCGGTGGCCGCGCGCGTGCGTCGCAACGGGGTTGCGTTGCAGTTGGTGGTCCGGGGACCGGCACCGGGTGGGATCACTCCCAGCGACATCAGCCGGGCCCTGGACCTCCCCCTGATCGCCGCCATGCGCCCGCAGCCTGGCTTGGCCGCCGCACTGGACCGCGGTGTGGTGCCGGGACGGTCCCGGGGGCCGCTGGCCACCGCCGCCGGTCAGGTACTGGCGGTACTCGACGATTTCAGCCGCCTTCAGGGCGTGGCTGCGTGACCGCGTCCGGGCACCACGCCCGTCCGCTGTCCGGACAGTTGGTCGATCGGGTCCGGCACCGGTTGGCTGCCGCTGGCGTGGCGGTCTCTCCGAGCGCGGTGGCTGCTGCGGTGCGGGCCGAGTCCGATGGTGTGCTGGCTGATCTGCAGGTGCTCTCGGCGCTGCGCGAGCTGCAGCAGGAGCTCGTCGGGGCTGGCCCGCTGGAGCCGCTGCTGGCCGACCCGGAGACGACCGACGTGCTGGTCAGCGGTCCCGACGAGGTGTGGGTCGAACAGGCCGGCGAGTTGCGTCGCACCGAGGTGCGCTTCGCTGATGCCGACGCGGTGCGCAGGTTGGCTCAGCGGCTGGCGCTGGCCGCGGGGCGCCGCCTCGACGATGCGTCACCCTACGTCGATGCTCCGCTGCCCGGCGGTGTCCGGCTGCACGCGGTGTTGCCGCCGATCGTCGCCGGCTGCACCGCCATCTCCCTGCGGGTGCTGCGGCCCACCACCCATGGCCTCGACGCCCTCCAGGCGGTGGGCAGCGTGTCGCCCGAGGCCGGCCGGCTGCTGCGGGCCATCGTCGCCGCCCGGCTGGCCTTCCTCGTCGTCGGTGGCACCGGTAGCGGAAACACGACTCTTATCTTAAGACACACCTATCGAGTAATCTGCGTCCACGCGGGCTGAGCCTGCGGCGGCGAGGTCTTGGTCGGCTCGGTTCGAGGGGGAGAGCAACCACACCTTCGTGGACTCCCTGGCGTCGTGGCCCGGATCGTCTCTCGCGTCGGCTCCGGGCCACGTGATCGCCGCAAAGGTACTCATCGGCCGATGAGCGGACGTCGTGTCCGGTTAAATTAAGCCTGGATCCACCGGCTAAC
>QHBZ01000339.1 GCA_003244055.1 Pseudonocardiales bacterium
TTCCGCGCCGGATCATATGCCGACGGCGACGGGATACCGTCCCGGGTGAGCGTTTCGGCGATAGCGAACATGCCCCGCCCGGCCAGGTACTCGCCGAAGATGCGCTGCACCACCGGCGTCGTGACCGGGTCGGGCTCTAATTGATGCAGCCGTTTCCCGTCAGCGGCCTTCGAAGGGTTCGGATGCGGACCCGCGTCAACCAACTGATACCCATAGGGTGGGCGGCCACCCAGGTAGCGGCCCTCGACCTGCGCCTGGGCCGCCATCGCGGCCCTCACACGGATCTTGATCCGGCTGCGCTCCCCTTTGCTCATCCCACCGAACACCGACATCACCAGGTCATGAGCCTCGGACTCGGGGTCGACCGCTCCCCCGACCTCCGGCACCCATAACCCCACCCTGTAGTGGGCGAACACGGGGAAGGTGAGTCCGTACTGGTTGCCGTAGAACGCTCGTTGCGGCTCCCCGATCACCACCGCGTCAAAACCACGTTCCGGGTTCTTCAGGACCTCCAGGAGCGCGGCAGCCTGCGGGCGGCGTTTCCACGGAATCGACCGGGACTGCCCGACATCAAAGAACTCGTCCACAACCTGACCGTGCCGCTCGATCAACGCCCGCGCGCGAGCCAGCTGCCAGTTCCGTGACGCCTGCGGGTCCTGTTGATCCTCCGTCGACACCCGCCCATAGAACGCGAAGCCGATCATCAGGCCGCCGCCCTCCTCTGATCATCACGATGACCGAATCCGGCCGGACCGGACCCGACCTCCCGACCTTTGAGCTCTTCCTTGCACAGCAGCCGCAACAATGCCCTCGCCGCCCTCGCCGTCAAAACCGGCGGGGCCGTTGGCATCACCACCGTAATCGGCGGGCTCTGCTCCACCGGATCGTGCCGACGGCGGGAGGCCGTCACGGCGTCGCCGCCCCTTGCCCGAGCCCCGATAGGGCACAGTTGACCTGCCATCTCGGCTCGGCAGGTGTCTCGGGATCCAGGACCGACATGATCTCGGAATACGCACGCCGGTCGATCAGCGGGCGAGCCGCCAAGGCCCCATCACCAAGACCGGCGAGCAAGCAGTACTCCGCTCCGGCAGCGCTGAGTCGATCTGGCCCCGCCAGGAGCCGCCGCCGTAGCTCGTCGTGGTCAGCCGCGTCGCGCGGGGCCGATAGCTCATCAAGATGGGCCATGATCAGTGGGTCGTCCCATCGGGCTGGATCACCAAGTCGGCGAACAAACTCCTCCACTCTGGCTGGCCACCACGGCGTCGACCACCAACGCTGGCAACGCGCCCCACCCGTACACGCCAGCATCCACAACACCGGCTCTAGTCCGTGCTCCGCGGCCAGCACCGTCCACCATCGGGCACACTCCCGCACATGCGCAGCGAAAACGCCGAAGTGCGCTGGACTTGGGGCTAGCTCAACCAGCCTCCGACCATCCGGCAGCCGACGCTGCGGATCGGCAATCACACGCCCCGCAGCATCGAACAGACTGGTCGCAGCCACGCTCCCGTCACCGACGGTGTTCGTTACTCGCGACACACCTGGTAAACGCGTGTGGATCAGATCGCGGACCAGCCGAGTCGTGGCCACCGAGGCGCGCATCATCTCACCCTGGCTGATCCGACGATATGGGCAGGCGTGCCAGTCCTCGAGCGGACTGTTCCGCCACGCCAGACTGGTAGCACCAACCGAAGCAAGACCAACAACAGTGTTCTCGTCGTCTGGATCAACACCGAGCCCAGCTACCAGACAACGCAGCACCTCGACGATCATCGCGTCACCCTCTCCCCCAGACTCTTTTGACCTGCGCAACAATCGATCGAGAAGCCGGCCAACGCCCCTGGATGTGCGCAGGTTCGAGTCCTGCCGGGGCACGTAACAGATGGGAACAGGGGTGTGGCTGCGCTGGGGCTGCTGTGGATCTTGCGTTGCGGCTGGTGTGGTGAGGTGCTGTGAGGTCGGAGGGGCACCACGACGCCGTCGTTTGCGGCCTGTTGGACGGCGGGGATGGTTTCGCCGGTGAGGGTGATGCGGCATACGGCGGTGTTGCTTTGCTTGTCGTAGTGGACCTCTAGGCGGAGCGCTTCGAAGAGACGCCGGGTGATGGCCTCGGGCAGGTCGGCGAGGTCGCAGGTGCCAACGGGTAGGACGTTGAGTAGGTCGGGGTTGGGCTGTTCGTGGACGTGCTGTTCGAGTTCGTCTAGTTCGGTCTGGAGTTTGGTGTTCTCGGCTTTCATCTGCGCCCGACGGTTTGTACTGTCGCTGCGTCGTGAACAGGAACAGCATTTCATAGCGCGTGGACAGCCGGTCCCGGACCGATTCGGGCATGGCGTTGGGTTTATGCCACACGATGACGTTGCGCAGAATCCACCCGTCGGACTGCAACGCGAACGCCACCCTCCACGGCATACCCCACAGGTTCTTTCGCGGAACAGACCGAGTGCGGTTAGCATCGCCCCACGATTTCCCGAGGAGCCCCGCCACGGTCGTCCCGGAAAGAATGTTGGCTTCTAACTCATTCCCAGTCCGTCCGGTTGGATCGGCGCTGTAGGAATCGCCCAGATTCAGCCACACCATGCCGGTATCGACCAGGACCCTGCGCCGTTGCGCGAAGACCGCCCGCAAGGTGTCCACGTAATCCTCGGGCGTGGCCTCCCGCCCGTATTGGTGGTCCTCGCGGATCGCGCCGCATCGATCGATCGATCGATCGGATGACTGTCCGCGCAGGTGCTGGCGCGGCGCACGGAATGGGCACAGGAGGGGTTCCCGTCGATCCAGCTGGCAGTGCCATAGTCACGTAGCCTAGTAAGGCGGTGAGGTGACAACGCCGTGCACGCTGTCATCGGGAAGGACGGTGAGCACGTCGATGGCGTCTCCGGTGTGCAGCGTGAGAGTGCTATCGCGGTAATAGAGACGGGGTGTCACGCTGCGGCTCCCAGATCATCGGCGGGACAACGGAGGATGCTCAGCGCGGTGGGCGTCTGCTGGCATATGCGAATGGGGCCTGGTGCAGCATGCCTCGGTGAGGCCGAGGGGGTGTGGGTGGTGACCCGGAATACCAGGACGTCGATATGCACCGGGACCGCGAGTGGAGTGCACCCACGCCCATTGCCGCGCGGGGGGCTGGGATGGCCGGTGGCGCGGGCGTGGACGTGCTGGCCGCGGATCGGCCCGGTTAGCGCGACGCAGTGATCGACCGGGAGCAGCCCGATCCCGTCGGCGATCCGGCGGGTCTGGCCGGGCAGATCGACCAGGCGCCCGTGTCGGTGCCAGGGCTGGCAGGTAATCACGATGTGCCCGCCGGGCCAGACCCAGTCGGCGACCGTGTCCAGCGTGTAGGCCAGGGCGGCCATTAGCCGGGTGGGGTCACTGTCCGGGCAGGGGCGCAGGGCAGTCAGGACCAAGTCGATGGCACCGGGCAGCCGGGCCGCGTTCGGGTCATCGAGCCCGTCGAGCAGAGTCACGGTGCCCGTTGTTGCGTCCGCGCGGGCGCGGTCAAGGTTGGCTGTGCATACCCGTCGCCACCGGCCGTCGTGGTGCGCACCGACCCCGTGGCGACCGGCTCGCAGCGCTTCGGTCGGGACAACACCCGCGTGGGCGTCGGGGTCGAGCACGACGCCACCGGGGGTGGTGTAGGTCTGGATGAGGTGCCGCGCCAGCACCGGGGGCAGCGCCGCGGCGTCGGTTCGGGTGGCCGCGACGTAGCGGCGGCGGAGTTGGTTGCGCAGGCTTTCCCGGCCGGTGTCCCACACGCTGACCGGGCGGGCGCGGGAGGACTCTGTCATGCCCGCTCCCCGGTGCGGGTGAACACCAGCACGGTGCTGTGGATGGGTCGGTGGCCGCGCAGAATCACACTTCGACGGTGCGCCTCGCTGAGTTCGCCGGGCGGATGCGGCTGTTGGTGCAGCAGGATCAGCCGGTCGGCGAGGACCAGTTCTGCCGTGGTGGCGGCGAGGGCAATGTCCGGTTCCGGGTCGGTGAGCACGCTGCCATGCCGGTGACTGTGGGTGAGTACGGTGAGGGTGCCGGTCGGGGTCAGCTGCGCGGCCCAGGCCGCGAGCCGGGTTGTGTCGGGGGTCCGCGGGTCCATGCCGGCGATGATCAGTTCGAAGCCGGTCGGGTGCACATTCGGACCCTCTGTGCGGTGATCACCCTTTCCGCCCTGCGGGCGGTGTGGTGTGGGGTCGGTAGCGGGGTGGCGGCCTAGACGGGAGACCGCGCGGACGAGTTGGTTTCGGCGCTCACCGGAGGCGGGATGCAACCGGGCGGGGAGCCATGCCGGTGGCGCGTCGGCGAGCAGGACCCGGTCGCCGGGCCGGGTGTAGCTGATCACCAGGGTGCCCAGTGCCGCGCCGGTGGCCGCGGGCAGACGTACCGGATGGGCCAGTCGACAGACCCGGACCGTGCTGGTGGGCATCGGATCGCGAGATTCAGGCCGGTGTTGACCGCCGTGGTGCGTGA
>QHBZ01000340.1:0-11118 GCA_003244055.1 Pseudonocardiales bacterium
CGCCCGGTCACCGCCGCCTCCACGCACACCCCCTCCCCGAGGCTGAACTGAAGTTCCTCGAGCAACTCCGCCGTCGCATCGGTGGCACACAGCGTCTGACTCGAGGTACTCGCGGTCCGCAGCGAAATCGCCGCACCATCGACGTCCAAGCCCATCACATACGCCCGACAGACCTGCTCGGCCAGCCCGCGCTCACCCTCGACATCGCCGGCGATGTCCAGCAACGCCCGCGCCACCACACCCAGCTCAGCCATCCGTCCCGACCCCCCCACGCAGGCCTTCACCAAGCGGTCCCATGGCAGCCAGCCCCTGTCAGTCAAGATCAAGCCCCGAAACGGAGCGCAAGGCTCGATCGGCGCCGACGGACCATTTAACGGTACACGCACACCGCCGGGAGGCCCCTGCCTCTTCCACCATAAAGCGGCGGGTGGAACGTTCGTGTCCCCCTCCGGCCTGGGCGCACCCGCGCTGTCGCCTCGCCACCGAGGATCTCGATGAGACTGCGTGCTCAGAACGGGAGCGGCGACTCAGGTCTGTTCCCACCAGCCTGCAGCCTGCCCCATCGCAAAGCCGGCTACCAGAAACCGGCTGCCTACCAAGTCGTGGGTGAACGTACAGGCTGACTGTCGCTCTTGCGCCTGGGCAGAGCTGCTAACTAGTACCGGCGGCGGCGACTACCCCTCCCGCAGAATGCGTCCTTGACGGTAATCGCCACCAGGAGGACACCGGATCGCTGGAACCGCGTGCAACGACGCTCGACGGATGGTGGCGGTCGGCTACCGTCTGGCTCGGTGCAGTTGTTCGATCAGGACGAGCCGGCGCCACGCACCTGCGGCACGTCGACCTCGAACGCGCCCTCGGCGGTGCGCACCCGACCCGGCTCATAGCCATTGCGTGAGCCCGACGGATCCGCACCACGCTGATCAAGCACCAGAAACTCCGCCTGCTCGGCAGTGTCCACCAGCGCGGAAACAATATTCAACGCTTGTAGTAGGCCACCGGGTGTGGTCGCGAGGGTGGACAATGAGGGGGTTTCGGCTGGTGGCGGGCGTGTGTGCGGGTCGGTTCGAATGATCCGATAAGCTAGATGATGACGTTTTGTCCGTTATGTCGTCAGCAGGGCCGCTGACCTAGTGTCCTGTCCCGCTGAAGGTGAGTCAGGCGTGCTGCATCTGAGGCATTAGGCCCGGAGTCCCGCGTACCTGAGGCATTCGGCGTGTCGTCCCAGCCAGTTGGCAGAACCAACCGAGTTCATCCCGACGAAATTTGGCGCGCCGTGCGTCTACGACCCGCTGGTCGAGCGGGTTGACCGCGAGCGACGCCAACGCGACCGCCGTGACAAAACCCAGCTACCACGAGCCCACGTCATACCGGCGGCCTTCCGATAGTCGCATTGATCGACTCGCCTCGGGTAGGCGGGATCAACGCTCGCCCGATTCGTCCCACCTACCTGAGGCGACCCCGCAACCAGCCGGTTGCTGACTCACCTCCGATGGGAAGCGGACACCTAGGATGCTTCGGTCCACTCCTTGGCCAGCAGTCGAAACCACACACCGCCCACTACGACCAACCCCAGGGGACCGGGGATGCACGCAGCGCCCGGTACGCGTCTCGGCTGGACGGCCCGTAGCGGACATCTGGTGATAGTCAGTGTCGTCTCCGTGGTCAGGGCAGGGTTAGGTGCAGTCGTACGGTCGTGCCTGCTGGGTCGCTGCGCACTTCGACGAGGTCGCACCACTGTCGGGCGAGCCACATTACGCGTCCGCGCGCTGTGGAACGGCCCGAAGGCAGACGCCCGACCAGGGGGTCACGTAGTCCCGTACCGGTGTCGCTGACCTCGCACAATATGGTCTGTGGGCGGGCCCAGACCCGCACCACGCCTGATCCACCGCCGTGCTCGATCGCGTTGGTGGCCACGGAATGGACCGCCTGCACGAACTGTGTGATGTCAAGTACGGCCGCTCCGGCTCGGGTGGCGTGGGAGGTCACGAAATCGCCCAAGGTGATCAGCTGGTCGCCTTCGTCCAACCTGAACCACAGGGCTGGGGGCGGCAGCTCAGGCAGCGGGGAGCTGTCGCATTCGGCGTTGAACACCGCTGGGTCGAGGTAGCTCGGGCTGGGCCGGGCAGCTCCGTTGACGACCAGCTCGGGGTGGGTCCGGGCCACCTCGGCCACGACATCGGGACTAACGACACAAGTGTCGTAGGCGCATACCAGCGCGGCGTTGGACCAGGCGAGCGCGGCGTTGACCAGCGACTCGTATCGAGCCCACTCGTTGGCCTGCTGTGCGGTGCGGGCGGTCCACAACGGCTCTCCGATCATCCTCAACCGCTGCCCGACCCGGCCCGCGCTCTGCACGGTGCGGTGCACGGCCGCCAGCGCCCGCACCGGATGCCGGTACCACTGGCTGCTCTCACCGAACACCACACGCCCGGCATCCGCACCCAGTACCGCCCGCAGCCAATTCGAATTACGGTCCGCGGTCACCACCCAGATCGGGTCGCCGCGTTCCAGACCGTCGCGAATGAAGGGAACAGTGCCCGCGAGGAACTCCTCCGCAGACCCGTACAGCAACGCCTGATGCACCAACGATTCGCCACCCCGATGAGTGTCGACACTGCTCAACACGCCGCTCCCCCCGACCCCTGCTCCCACTGATGGCCGCTTGCTGTGCATCCTCTCAGATCAGACAGAAAGGATTGTGCTCCCCTTAGGTTTCGGGAGCATAAGGCCAAATTTCGTTGCCCTGTGTTGTGATCCCGTGCCACGCTGAGGTACGGGAGAAGACCAGCGGGGCATGTAGACTGTTCAGTAGACGATTCAGGAGATTGTTCAGGGTAGTTTAGCCTACCCTCACTCCAGCGTGAATGAGTTAGGTCCAATTTTCTTACTAGTCGTCGTGTAGGCCTTGCCAGTAATGCCGTGATGAGTCCTCGATCGTCGTCTCCGCCTGGCCCCAGTCACCTGTCAGCGGACGTCGCGGCGTCGAAGGTATGTGAGGCAAGTCAGGACAAGTCCCCGAACATTCCAGCTGATCCCGGCCCTGCGCGGTCTCCCCTCACCCACAACTTGCTCGATCCGGGTTTCGTCGTTCTCGCGCGGCTATCCTCGGCCACATCTCTTGTTAGTCGAGGTAGTCGAGGTAGTCGGGGGTGGGCTCACGACCCAGATCCTGGAGCAGCGCGCTCCGGATGTGACCCAGTTTGTTGATCACCACGTCCACGTGCACCGGGATCCGGATGGTGCGAGCCTGATCAGCCATCGCTCGGGTGATCGCTTGGCGGATCCACCAGATGGCGTAGGTGGAGAACTTGTAACCCTTGGTGTAGTCAAACTTCTCCACCGCCCGGATCAAACCCAGGTTGCCCTCCTGGATTAGGTCCAGAAATGGCATGCCGCGGCCGGTGTAGCGCTTGGCCAGCGACACGACAAGGCGAAGGTTGGCCTCCACCAGGCGGTTTTTGGCGCGCTCACCGTCGCAGACGATCCAGCACAGCTCCCGGCGCAGCTGCGGGGAGAGCTTTTCAGCGACGTCCTCGGCCCGGCGCACCCGCGCGGCGGCATAGAGCCCGGCCTCGATGAGCTTGGCGAGCTCCACCTCCTCCGCGGCATTGAGCAGGGCGACCTTGCCGATCTGCCTGAGATACGCGCGGACCGAGTCGACCGAGGCGGTGAGCTCAGCGTCCTTGCGGGCTTGGCGCAGCTCCTCGGACTCCTCCTCATCCCAAACGAAATCCCCGGACTGCTCGACTTGGCGCAATAGCTCCGCAGGGTCCCCGGCACCCTCAATGACGGCAGGGACGGTGTCATCCAGCCGGCCCAGGGACGCTGACATAAGCTCGCTGCGCTCAGGTCCTTCCTCCTTGACCGGCGCCTGCCGCGTCTTCCGGAACACCTTGATCACTCGGCGACCTTCGCGGGATGCGGCGGCGACGCACACCATCCTCACTTCCTCCACCCAGGTTTCCCGGCGAAGCCAATACCTCTGGAGGCAACCTCACCGGGTAACGAGATGCAGACGAGAAAACTTCGACCTCCTCACGGACCCGGTTGTCATCTGAAATACCCTCTAGCCCGAAGTTTCTTGATCATGGCCAGGTGACGATGCCGCTGACCAGGGCAGACTCCAAAATTGGGCCGATCCTTCTGTCTACCACCGTGACCTGCGGAAACTGGTGTCATGGTAGATGATGATCTATGAGTGGGGAGAGCGCGACACACGTTGGACACGCCGTACTCTGTCCACGGGAACCGACACGGAAACGCCCACCGTTGGCTACGCTGATCAACGAATTCGCTGGTCAGGCCCTTTGTAGACAGAAGTCTCACGGCCTGACGCGCCATCGCGCCTGGTCGCAGCCGCGCAGAGCCGCGAAGATCAAGAAACTTCGGTCTAGCCCGCACGGAAAACGGCCGCTTCCCTAACTGGTCGAATCGTGTGTGCCTATGCGGGCTGCCGACCATCGAAGGTCGCTGAGCCATCGATCATCACCCGGCCGAGAGCGCCGACGATCATGGACAAGTCGTACACCGGCGGAGTCAGCAGAAAATCAGCAACACTCTGCCGTGACATCCCGACACGGGCCGACACCGACCAGCCCGAACCACGACGTAGACCACACCTGAGGCTCGTCAACACGTCTGGTCAGGGTTGATAGGCGACGTTCGGGCCGAAGAGATCGCGGGTCGACCCCCATGCCCTCCATGGTGCCGGGTCCCACCAGCTCACCGCGCCCACCCTGGACATCGCCACCGGTCGCGGGGTGCGCCTGGCCCATCATCGGCGCGCCCCCGACGGTGCCGCGCGCTGGTCCGGCTCGACGAGCACGTCACGGCGCTCACCCGCGTGGTCCTCGCGAACCTC
Source organism: Pseudonocardiales bacterium (assembly GCA_003244055.1). Taxonomy (GTDB): domain Bacteria; phylum Actinomycetota; class Actinomycetes; order Mycobacteriales; family Pseudonocardiaceae. Next base: position 4,865 of record QHBZ01000340.1, read on the forward strand.
TCCGACCGCGCCCCCTGTCACCGCAAACACCGCCGACCACCCTCAACCGAAGCGGCTACATCGCAATCAGCGTCGTGGTGAGCGTTGCTGTCCGATTGTGGCGGTCAAGATCACGGTGGCGGCACCTCCGAGGCAGCGGAGTGAGATCGTCGAGCGGCGCGCTATGTGTGTCGCTGGCAGTCAGCCGAATGGGTGGCTGTCGATACCACAACGTGCCCCCCGGCCGGGGAACGCGCCAGAGATCAGGTAATCGCGCTTGGTCTGCTCAGCGCAGGTGCTGTGCACATACATCGTGGTGTGGCCGAAGCCCTCCACTATGAACAGCCGGGCTCTGGCCAATTCTCGGGCTCCGTCATAGGCACCCTGTAGCGGGGTGGCCGGGTCGAACCTGTTATTGAGTATCAGGATAGGGCCGGCGGTCCGGCGATTGAAGGGGCCGGTGTACCGGTCGGTGTCCTGAGCCTGCCAGTAGGCGCAGCTCATCATGTCGAACACGCCAATCCGACCGAAATACGGCACCCTGCGATCCTCGGAGATCGCCATCCTACTGTAGATCGCGGTGTCGGTGGGGAAGGTGCTGTCAGAGCACTGGATCGCGTTAAACGCGTCAACGGAGTTCGCCACGTATGGCTCGTCGCCCGCGCGGGACAGGTGCGGCTCATCCCGGAGCTGGGCCGCCGACGCCGTCCTTGTGGTCGAACCACCGCTAGCGTCATACAGCTTCTGCAACAGGGTGGCCAGCCCAGGGTAGGTCTCCGGACGGGTCAGATCTCCGGCGGTCGTGATGATGGCCGAGTAGGTCCAGGTCTTTGGTCCGGCGCCGTCCTGAATGGTGATCGGCTGCTGGCGGGCCCGCTCCACCAACGTGACCCATTTAACCTGCGGATTGCCTGAGGAGAAGGCGCACCGTGGACCTGCGGCTGAGCACTCCCGAAGAAACTTTTCAAAGGTCTCTGCTATCCCGCGGGGCACGTCTTGGCGGGTGTCCAGGGGCTTGGTGGTGCCCTCGTCCCCATGGCCTGTGGCGTTGCCGATGAAGTCCATCGAGCCATCGAAAGCCATCGCGCGCACACGATGGGGAAACAAGTTCGCATAGATCGCACCCAGATAGGTGCCGTAGGAGATACCGTGGTAGGTGAGTTTCTGGTCACCGACGGCTCGCCGCAGCAATTCGAGGTCTCGGGCCGTGTTGATGGTCGAGACGTGCTGCAGTAGCTCACCCGCGTGCTGCTTGCAACGGTCAGCGAACTCCTTGGACTTGTCGTAGAAGGCCTTTTCCCCGCTGGGGTCGCTCGGCATCTCCGGCAAGGAGTGAAGGAATTCCTGCTGCTCTGCCTCGGTGGAAAAGCAGCGCACTGCGGTGCTGTGCGCCACCCCACGCGGGTCCCAGGACACCAGATCGAATCTGGAACGCAACTCATCGGAGAACAGCCACGACCACCTCGCGCGGTCCCGTAGACGGTCGACTCCAGACGCGCCGGGCCCACCAAAGTTCACGAACAGTGTGCCAATCCGCTTGGCTCGATTCGATGCAGGCAGCTTGATCACCGCCAAGTCGATCTTCTTGCCGAACGGCCGATGGTAGTCCAGCGGCACCTGTGCAGTGCCGCACTGAAAACCGCCCTGACAGTCACTCCACTGCAGCGTGGGTGTGACCGCCGCGTCAACACCGATGTCGAGTCGGGAGTCACCACCGTCCTGCTTCGCCAGCGCGACCTGTGGGGTGGACAGCACACTACCCAACCCGACAGCAACAGTAACCGCCAAAACCAGCAACTCGCGAGAACGGCAGAATGGACGAGGGTGGTACCCAGAAATCTGATCCGAGCGCACGTAGTCACCTCCCTAATCCTTAAGGACCGGATAGCCCACCGCTAGACGCTCAGCCAGTCCCCGAGGTTGCGTCCTCGTCCGCATCACATTCAATTCGGTCGACGACTCATCGGGTGCAGGCCATCTCTCCAACCACACGCGCCATCGCCGGACGCTTGAACCACAAACCTGTGCCACGAGCTCCTCAACCGCATGCCACGCGGATTGCTGCCATGTCGACCAGCTTCGTTTCCGCTCGCCTCGTGGCGGCGTCACAAGCGGAGGGCAGGTGCGCGCGCCAATGCTCTTCGCCACCTCGGCGATAGATCGGTCCGAATCGAGGACGAGGCTAACGGCCTGATCCCTGTATTCCTGGGTGCAGTGTCGGCGTGTCGCCACGCAATTCCCTCCGCTGGCAATCAGCGGCAGTCTACGACCGGGTGTCCACAAGATCTGTGAGTGTCGGGTACGGTCCAATTGGTTACAGCCCGAGTTGGGTGGCGGCGTTGTCGGCCCAGGCCTCGTGGATGCGGACGTAGGTGCCGACGGTGGCCAGGGAGCGGTGCCGGGTTTGGTGGGCGATGGCGCGGTCGGAGGCGCCGCGCAGATGGGCGTAGGTGACGAACCCGGCGCGCAGGCTGTGCGCGCTGTAGGGCACCGGGTCCAGGTCGGCGCGCGCGACTGCGGCTTGGATAAGGGTGTTGACCGATTCGGGGTTAGGTGGCGGGGCAGTGGCCGGTTGCCCTTGCTGACCGGGCGCAGCACCGGGCCCTCGCTGATTCCGGCGGCGTCGAGCCAGGCATGTAGCGCGGTGACCGGGCAGCGGGTGGGGTGGCCGGCGCGGGGCAGCACGACCAACTCCGCGTCAAGGTCGACTTCGAACGCGAGACGCTCCCCGCGGGCTTGGTCACGTCCGGATTCGACCGCAACAGCCCAGCCGTCTTCGTCTGGCTCGGGGTAGTGATGTATCTGACCAGCAACATCGTGATGGCCACCCTGCGGGTCGTGGCCGCCCAGGCGACCCCGGTACAGGTGATCTTCGACTATCTGTACCCACCATCGTCGGCGGCTCCCGAAGCCCGCGCGGCGCAGCAGGCCAGGCTCGACAGGGTCGCCGCGATCGGTGAACCGTTTCTCACGTTCTTTACCGCCGAAAGCATCACGCAACACCTGCTCACGATCGGCTTCGACCAAGTCGAGGACCACAGCGCCGCGGCACTGCTGTCCGGCTATCTGGGCAGGCCGATCTCCGGTTTCGGTGCGGGAGGCCCACACGTGCTGTGCGCCGCACGCACCGGATAGGCACCAAAGCCCAGCGCGCGGTGCTCGCGATGATGTTCTCGACGGTTACGTTCCAGACGACCTCGGACATTGACACGCGGTCGCTGTGGGTCAGCCGGGCCAGCTCCCGACCAGTTTTACCTCCCACAACCGTGCGGTGCTGTGGTCAGTAGCGGTCACCTACGGCGCACCAAGGAGCACGACCAGCGGCGATGTCCGGTCACTTATACCCAACATGGGTATTTCCGGGAGGCCGGGACAAGCTTTGCGCTGCGACCACTATCGCCCAGATCCACACTCCAAAGAAAAGCGGTATTCCAATAATAATAAACGAGAGAGGAATTGATACCAGCCACAGTGCAAGCTGAGTGATACCCATCGTGGTCTCACCAAGGACGAGCGTGCCCACACCAGGAAAGAAGATATTCAGTATCAAGGCAAGGACGGCATTTGGGTGTCCCTGGCCAGGCGCGTTACGTTGCGGTACCCCGCATTTTGGACAAATAGCTGCTCGCGCGTCTATGGGAATGCCACACGCGCTACAGAAATTTTGACTAAGTACAGGCGGCGACACCGGGGAAGCCTCCGAGTACTGTGATTCTTCCCCATGCTCTCGGGAAGGAAACGGCACTGGATCTACCATCTGATGACCGCCTTGTTGCTCAATACACCGTTACCCGAACATGCTCCGCAGACTCGGAATGCAATCAGAATACCCATCAAGATCGACCTCTCTAATGAAGGTGCTGCGTGGACCGAGCGTGTCAAGAGAAATCATGGGACTTCACGGTAGGCGACAGGTGGGGAGTGAGGGGCCTCTGACATCTGTGGGGTGTTGGCTACTTGATCTGGCCAGTTGCGCTGATCATGTGGGGCTATGCCCGACGCTCCGGCTCATGCGCGTGTCTCCTCCGGCTGATCGTTCCACCGCGGGACACACCCAGGCGTGGGCCAGCGGCCGAGCGTTCGCGCTCATGTCACCACGCCCAGAACACGTTCACGTCCACTCACCAGAGTGAGATACGAGATAACCAACACCACTGCCTCGTTTCTGCAGTCACCCCATCTACGGATCTATCGCTCTCGTTGCTGTATCGGTCTCGGTGTGAGCGAACGTTACGATGTGCGCGATCACGATATGCAGGGCACGGTTCCAGGGCGTCAGCGCGCCGGATGCTCCAGCTGGGCTCCTCCCCAGCCCCTGCCCCGCCTGGTGCCATGTTTTCGTTGTCCTCCCCCATCCCGACGGCCCCATCGATGATCTCCCGGACGATGTCGGCGTGCCCGACGTGTCGATGAGTCTCGGCGATCACGTGTACTAGGATCCGGTGCAGCGTTACCTCGTTGCGATCGCCCGGCCACCACGGCACGTGGCCGATCGCGTCCAGCGCCAGCGTGTCGATCGTGGCGTCTGAGTGCGCCCACGCCCGGTGGCAGAGCCCCACGATCTGTTCGCGCGATTCCTCGGCGGAGACGCTGCGCGGTGGCTTGGACCTGCCGGCACACCGTGTTGGCGTGCAGTGCACGACCCAACGGCAGCAGCTCACCGAGCAGATCAGCGGACAGCCCATAGGAGACCAGCCCCGCGAAGCGGGCCTGCAGGTAGGACAACTCCGGAGTGGTCCGCTCCGGGAGTATCGAGGCCAGTGGACTGAACGTGAGGGCCGCCTGCGGCGAGCAGCCGCAGTGCCACCAGCGCGGGCTGTCCAGCCGCAGCCTGCCGAACAGCGTCCTCATCACGATGGGTCGACTGTCCTTGTGACGGCGCGGGAGCCCGCACTCCGGGCACCCGACCTGGGTGGACAACGCGGCGGCGACCTGATTCTCGACCAGGGTGTCCTGCACTGCAGCCAGCACGTCTTTGGCCTCGCCCAGCCCCAGACCCAGCGTGTCGGGCGCGAGGGGTTGTTCCCGTTGCACCGTGAACACATCCCGCACGACCGTCTCGGTGTCATCGTCGGCGTGCAGCACGACCTGCACAGTGAGCTTCATGCCACCCTCGTCTGGGTCGCGGTGATCCCGGCCAGGGCGTGGTTGAGCGCTCGGCGGTCGAAGCGCTCCAGACCCAGCAGCGGCAGCAGGGCAGCGAGCTCATCGCGATGTTCACCGACTCGGGTCACCTCGGTGTCCTGCTCTTCCAGCAGCATGCCCACGATCTCGGCAGCGCGCAGCATCGCGTCGAACACCAGATGCGGCTGGGTTTGCTCCAGGAAGGCCCAGGGACCGCCGCAGTCCTCCGGTGGGCCAGCGCGACGCCCACCCACACACTCGGGGACGGCGCCACCCCGGCGGGGCGGGGAGGATCTGCTCCAACCGCAGGTCATGACACCAGCCGTCGGTGAAGTCGTAGTAGTAGCAGAACCGTTCGGTCGGGCGTAGACCCAGCTCACCCAGTCGAACCGTGCGGGTGTCCTCGCGGAACCCGGGGCCACCGCAGTAGGCGATGCCGTACTCGCGGCCGTGGATGACGAACCGGTGCAGATGCTCACCGCTCCACCCGAACGCGGCCTGCAGGATGGCGTGCAGCCCGGCGATCGTGGTGTCGGCCGGGATCAGCAGGCGACGCCAGATCAGCGGACTGCTCCCGGCCAGCACGACGCGCAGCTGATACACGCAAGGGTCGCGGCGGCCACTGTGTATTGGAGTGGGTAGCTTTATCCCCGCCGAGGTCGCCGGCGGGGATAAGCTCGACTTGAGCCCGTTCGCGGACCTCGGCTACTCGGCCGAGTACACCGCTGAGCTGCATGCGCCGTTGAGCCGGGCCAGGTACTCCTCGATGGCCGGGACAGCGGCAGCGCAGCCATCCTGCCGCCCGAGCAGCTAACTTTCATAAATCAGTCCTTATCGTAGTTAGTTTGATGATCTAGGATACGGGGTCGTCGCCTCCCTGTGGCCCGCTCTGGCGCCTGCGCTCCGAGGTCAACCCGGGGTACGGATCAGTAATGGACAGGCTTGTCTTTCGACCAACCCTCGCTACGCCCTTTCGCCGACCCAGTAGCTCGATCGAAGGCACCCCCTCCGGCCGCAACTGTGGTGAGAGCATCGGGGATGGTGGCGAGTCATCCACTTCCGGGATCCCGTGATCAGGACGTGACGGGTTTTCCGCGTGTCGTAACCGCCGGGGATGAGAAGGCTAGGACATAGTTTTCGCACGCGCCCGG
>QHBZ01000340.1:11127-11273 GCA_003244055.1 Pseudonocardiales bacterium
TGTTGGTGCTGCGACGTCTGCTCCAGGGGAACAGCTGAAGGGGTCATGCTGAAGATGTTGTCTAGGCCGCTGGACCTGCTGATCGGCGTCGCTGGCGGGATCGATCCGGGTGCCATCCTCACCCGGGTCTGGAGATTGGTCACCGG
>QHBZ01000341.1 GCA_003244055.1 Pseudonocardiales bacterium
ACCGGGAAACCGTGGTGTCGTGCCTGCAAACAACGCTGGAGCTGCTGCGCCGGGTGCGGGCAGGTCCGACCGGTCCGAGGCGGCACCCGCGACGAGCCGCTTTGCTCCACCTGCACCCGACCAGACGCTGAGTTCTGGCGCAGCTGCCCCCACTGCGGCCAGTCCGGTCGCATCCACGCCGGCCGGTGCGCCCGCTGCACCGTCAGCCGACGCCTGGACCAACTCCTCGGCGACGAGACCGGCCAGATCCGCCCGGAACTGCGAGCCCTGCACCAAGCCCTCGCCGGGGCGCAACGTCCCAGCACCGTGGAAAGTTGGCTCAACAAAAGCGCCGCGCCGGCGATCCTGCGCGAGTTGGCCGGCCTGCCGCTCACTCACCAGGCACTCGACGCTCTGCCCGCGGGCAAAGCCGTCGAGCACCTGCGCAGCGTGCTGGTCGCGATCGAGACCCTGCCGCCCCGAGACGAGCACATGTCCAGACTCCAGCGCTGGATCGATCGCGCCATCGCGCAACGCGTTAACCCCGACGAGCAGCACCTGCTGCGACGCTACGGAGTGTGGCATCTCCTGCGGCGGCTGCGTGGCCGCACCACCGGAACCGACATCACCCACAACCATGCACTCGGAGTTCGCCAACACATCAAAGCCGCCATCGCCGTGCTCGACTGGCTGGCCGCCCACAATCTCACCCTGGCCACCGCTGGGCAAGGCGACTTCGAAGCCTGGCTGATCAGCGAACACGCCACCCACCGTCGCGATGCGGGCCACTTCATCCGCTGGGCCAACAAGCAAAAACTCACCAGCCTCGACGCCCTCGCCGTGAGATGGGACGGCCCCTCCCGAGTGATCGACACCGAGGCCCGCTGGGAGCACGCCCGCAGGCTGTTCCATGACGAGTCCCTCAAAGCCGAGGATCGCGTGGCCGGGCTGCTCGTACTGCTCTATGCCCAATGGCCAGCAGCGATCAGCCGCCTCACCCTCGAGCACATCGAGCACCGCGACAACACCGTCAAACTGAGCCTGGGCCCCGAGCCCATCGTGTTGCCCGAGCCCCTCGCCGCGCTGGTCCTCCAACTGGTCGCCACCCGCCGAGGTCATGCCGTTCTCGGTAACCAAGGAACCTCGCCCTGGCTGTTCCCCGGAGGACAACCCGGCCGCCCGATGCGCCTACCAACTCGGCGAGCGACTCCGACAACTCGGGCTCCACCCCGGACAAGCACGATCCACCGCGCTGTTCCAACTCGCCACCGAACTCCCCGCCGCACTCCTGGCCCGCATGCTCGGCATCCACATCGCAGTCGCTGTCGCCTGGCAACGCGCCAGCAGCGGCGACTGGACCACCTACGCCGCCGACGTCAGCCACCGGAAACCCGACTGAGAAGAGGCATTCAGACAGTTGCGATATCTGACGTCGCCAGAGTCCGCCTCGCCCGAGCTGATGGCCCTGGCCGCAGCACGTCTGGCCAACCGATATGGGGAACGGCGATGACCAAGCTGGCGCCCACCCTGCAGGCGTTCTTCACCGACCGGCTCATGGGCCAACGCGAGGCCAGCCCGCACACCATCGCCGGCTACCGCGACACCTTCCGGCTACCGCTGCGCTTCGCCGCCGAACACACCCGCACCCCGCCCTGCGAACTAGACATCGCAGACCTGGACGCCCCGCTGGTTGCCGCGTTCCTGGCCCACCTCGAAGTCGACCGCCGCAACGGTGTTCGCACCCGCAACCACCGCCTCGCCGCGATCCGCTCACTGTTCAGCTACGCCGCGCTGCACCACCCCGAACACGCCGCGTCCATCCAACGGGTACTGGCCATCCTCGAGCGCAACCTGGTCACCTTCCTCACCGACGACGAGGTCGACGCCCTGCTCGCCGCCTGCGACTCGTCGAGCTGGACCGGCCGGCGCGATCACGCCATGATCACACTCGTCATCCAAACCGGGCTGCGCATCTCTGAGCTGGCCGGCTTGACCTGCGCAGACATCGTCCTCGGCGCCGGAGCCCACGTGCGTTGCCTGGGCAAGGGCCGCAAGCAACGGCACACCCCGCTGCTGCCCCTGACCGTCGAGGTCTTGCGCACCTGGCTGGCCGAACGCCACGGCGCCCCGTCCGAACCGCTGTTCCCGACCGGCACCGGCAGGCAACTCAGCCGCGACCGACACCAGCGCCGGTAAACATTCACGTGGTCGGTCAGATGACGGACTCAAGGCTGGGGCAGAAGGCTGTGATCGAGCTTGTCACGTGAGGTGGTCCGCCCATACTCCACATACCCTATATATGTGATGTCTAGAACTGGCGTCGCGATCAGAGGGGGTGGGCAGCCACCGCCTGGTTCCCCGCGCAGCACGGTGCGCTGCTGTTCATCGATCTGAACATCGAAAGAAGATCAGTCATGGCGCGCGACTGCACTGACCGGAATCCTGGACGCCCTGTTCATGGTGACTTGACGCGTGGACGATCCCGACTATGGGGGAGGGTGGCAGCGTGGATGACCGCGGTGGCCGAGGCCGCCGGGGGAGTGCGCCGCATCCTGGCCGCGATCGACGCAGGGGAGCCGTCCTGCTCAGCGGTCTACCGCGACGTCTCGGTGCTGTGGTGGCGCTGGAGAGCCTGGCCCGGGTGATCAGACGAGTGTCACCGCCGCCGGACTTCACCGCGTAGATGTCGAGGCGCGGCAGCTGACGGCTCGAACTCGGCGAGGCACCGAGGATGTGCAACGTCAGCTTGCCGCCTGGCGTGCTCGTCGATCCCCTGGAGGACGCGCAGGTCTACCCGGCGCTCGGCGAGGGTGGCCGATAGGTCGATCAGGTTGCGCACGCTTCGGCTGGCGAATTCCGCAGCAGGGTGGTGTGCAGTGTGACAACCGTGATCACGGATCAGTCCACAGCGGGCTTTCGTGTCCATGGATCTGTCCATGAACTCGCGTCTGCGCGTGACTGCCGAGGCCTCCGGGCACGAAGTTGTGCTAGCTAGTGCCCACGTGGCCTACCCCTGCCGGGTGAATTCGAAGTCTCATAATCCGTCAGGTCGTGGGTTCGATCCCCACCCGCCCCACCTCTGAGCAGGTAGAATGATCCCTGAGGATGCATCCTCAGGGATCATCCGGTAGACGGTGGCGGTGCAGTGGAGCCGGGTTCAACGCAGCGGGAGATGCCGAATGCGGACCGCTCTCGGAGTGAGAACGACGAACGCCCCTGCGCCGAGCGCGGACACCACAGCAGGCGTGAGGTTGGCGAGGAGCAGGGCGGCGACGTCCGCCGCTCGGACGACATCCGGTAGCTGCCGCAGCAGGATCACCGACGGTTCGGTGGCTCGGGTGAGTGCAAGCTCGCGGCCGAAGTCGCCTCGGTCGGCGGTGAGGAGTGTGAGTCTGTCGGCGGCTGCTTTGGCGAGTACCTGCGGATCGCTGGCGCTGGCCATTCCGTGGTCGCGTACGTGGGTCGCGTGATGCCCACCGGTGATCAGAAGTGCGCAGATTCGGGGCGAGAGGTTCTCATCGATCAGGAACCTCACGCAGGCGGCCTCAGCGGGTAGTAGTGCTCAGCGAGCGCCTCAGCGGCGTAGTTCAGCGCCGCAGGAATGTCCCCGGGTTGGAGGTCGGGATGCTCGTGGACGATGTCGTCGACGCTCATCCCGCCCGCGACCATGCGCAGCACGGTGACGACCGGGAAGCGAAGGCCCCGGATGCAGGGCTGGCCGTCCATCTTGTCCGGCTCGATGGTGATGCGTTCGTGTACCTGCCTGCTCACGGAGATCACCCCAATTGCCCGGTGTCGGTGGGCCGATTATAGCTGTTGCGCACCTGCCGTCGATCTCTGTCCGTGCGGGCAGGAGCATCGTCAACCTGACGAGGCCGGTAGGCCGGAGCGGGTGACGCTGTCCAGGTAGCGGACGGCGGCGTTGGATGGTGACCTGCACTCGGTGCTGGGTGGGGCAAGCCAGGTGTGTGCCGGAGTGAAGCACGCCGGAAGGTGTGGATGTGAGACCCGCCCAGGTCAGGCCTTGTCCATGGATTTGTCCATGAACTCGGTGCCACGGGTGCCTCTGTCGCACACTGAGTGGTCGATCCGGACACCAGAGTCCCTGCTCGTCTCCTCCTGCTGGATGAATTCGAAGTCTCATAATCCGTCAGGTCGTGGGTTCGACCCCCACCCGCCCCACCGCTCTACCAGCGACGACGCTCTCTTCAAGATCTATAATTGCGATCTTGGTCCATGGGATTGTCTTTGAACTGCTGTTCACGTTGGCTACGTGCCATGGCCCAGTAGAGGAGGATCATGGTGTGCGGCAATTGCCCGCATACCGGCGCGCAGCTTACCGCCGGTGGACGCAGATCGTGCGTTGGGTTGCCTCGGTCTCGTTCGTCAGCAGCAGGACCATGGTGGACGAGCCGCTGATTTCGCGGGCAAAGCTAACTAACGGCCCCGCAAGGTATTCGTGCACGCCGGAGCATGCTGTCATAGACGTAGGCTTGTACCCTACTCCAGTGACAGTAGAACAGGGTCGGG
>QHBZ01000342.1 GCA_003244055.1 Pseudonocardiales bacterium
AGTGACAGTAGAACAGGGTCGGGTGGCGGCGCGGGTGCCTCCGCAGTTGCTGAGCGGTCGCACTCGTGTGCTGCGGCCGGTTGATGCGGTGGGGGTGTATGCGCATCCCCGGCCGGAGTTTGCGCGCTTGGAGCGGTCGGGAGCGTTGCGGCGTGTCGCGCCTGGTTACTACGCGGTGGTTCCTGATGATCGGGTGGGGCTGGCGTGGTTGCCGGAGTTGGAGGCGGTCGCGTTGGGTGTCGGGGTAGCAGCCGCGGGGGTGGATGGAGCGGCGTTGATGGGGTTGAGCGCGGCGCGGGTTCACGGAGGTATACCGCGGGCTGTTGGGGTAGCGGTGGTGGCGATGGCCCGGCATCGGCCGGTGTTGCAGTTGACCGATCGGGATGCGGTGGTGTTGTTCGTGCGTCGCAACCTGGTTGGGCTGGACTTGCAGCGACATCAGACTGAGCTGGGTGAGGGGTGGGTGACCTCAATTGAGCAGACAGTGGTGGACCTGGCGGCCCGCCCGGATTTGGGTGCCATGCCGCAGGCAGTGATGGCAGCGGTAGCGGCGCTTGTGCCTCGGGCCGATCCGCAGCTGCTGGAGGAGCTAGTGGCCGGACATCGTCGCGGGCCGAGCGTGCGGCGGTTGCTGGCTCAGGTGCGCTGAGGTGCTGGATCCGGTCGAGGGAGCGGCGGTCGCCGAGCAGTTCGGGGTCGCTGCTGCTCAGGTCCGTCGGGACCACCTGATCTCGCACCTGCTGGCCGCGTTGAGCGTGAGCCTGGTTGATGAGCTGGTGTTCTTCGGGGGCACTGCGCTGGCCCGGAGCCTGGTGCCGGATGGTCGACTGTCGGAGGACATCGACTTGTTGGCGATCGGTCGGCGGCGTGACGTGGTCGGTGTCGTGGAGCGTCAGCTTGTCCAGGGGACTCGGCGGGAATATCCAGGTCTGCGGTGGGAGCCGCCGTTGAGTGCAGTGCGCGATGTCGAGCCTGCGGTGCTGCGAGCGCCGGACGGGACCATGGTGCGGGTCCAGCTGTTGGCTCCGACCGGCGTGGCGCCGTGGCCGGTGGAATTGCGGGAGCTGTTCCAGCGGTACTCCGATGCGTTATGCTGCTACTGACCTGCGGTCTGAAGGCCGATGAGGATCCCTCGTAGATCACTCACCCGCTCGACGCTGACCCGCCAGAGGATGTCGGTGTCGAGCTGGCTGAGAGATTGGTGCGCGAGCCGGTCGCGAAATCTGATCGGTGACGACAGTGGCTCTTGTCGAGCCGGCAACTTCGTGATGGCGGTGTAATCCTTAGCGCGCTGCCGAACGCGATCCAGCAGAACGCCAGAGATCTCTGCCGGTTCAGGCTCGCCGCGAACTCAGAGGGAGTCGCCACGGGCGGCAGCGGCTGTTGTGGACGTGCTGGCGGGAGATGAACTACAACCAACGAGCAGCACGGACAAAACAATCAAGAACCCGAATCGCCGCATAGTGACCCCTTTTTTGTGCCTTTAAGAGTGAGCCACTGCTTCACCAAGACCCATTGCCGTTGCCTATGGTCGACCCGCCAGGCGGGTCAGGACACGCCTGCCACGGGACGGGCGCGCTCCAGCTTACGCGGCTGGATCTCAACGGCCTTGGCATACCGCGGCGCCTCGACGAGCCGGCGGAGGACCGGGCACCAGACTATCGGTCGCAAGGCGCCCACGGTCAGGTCGACCGGACCAGCCCTACCACAAGAACATCATCCGACACTACGGCCACTCCTCACCTTGAACCGCCCGGCGTTTCCGGAGACTCAGGTTGTTGAGACTCCAGCCTCGGTGAGTGCTGGCTGTTGACCGTAGCGGATCAGTTCGTATTCCGCGGGTGTCAGGGGCGTGACATGCGCTGTGCAGCCGTCGGTGGTTGTGCCAGGCCACCCATTCCAGGATCGCGAGTTCGATATCGTCGGCCTTTCCAGGGGCCTCGGTGGTGGATCAGTTCGGTTTGAACAGGCCAATCTCGGTTTCGGCCAGGACGTTATCCAGAGATTAGGTCGACGACACCCCAACGATCGCGAGCCCAGATCGCCATCTCCAGCGCGTCGAGCACCAGCTCGGTGCGCGTGTGCCGCGAGCGGCTCGATCAGCTCTGCAGCCTGCCGGGCTGTCGAGCTCGCCCAACTCGTCGGCTCGTCACACTTGGCGGGGTGTGCCGTCTGCGCCTGGTACCCGTGCTCACGATGCGCGCGATGGTCCACTGTGGATACTGCGGGCATGGGATGGGCATGAACCGTGGTCCAATCGTGCGTCCATCTCACAAGCCGGCCTCTGTGGTTCATGTTTGCCGAGGTAGTTGCTCTGTGCTTGCCGCCCATAATCCGTCTGGTCGTGGGTTCGATCCCACCGGTTCTAGCAGCAGCGACCGTCCCAATCCCGCTCCCTCTAGATGATCTATGAGCATGCGGCGACGCTCACACCGCGATGACGGCGCCGCCGCGGCGCGGGTCGCCGGCACCGACCATGTGGCCCGAGTCTGGGTCGCGGCGCACAGCCTGGCAGCCGCCGAAGAAGATATTGGGCTCGTTGAAGCGCGCGATCACGATCTCGTCCAGGTTCGTGGGCTCGGCGCCGGGCTCGACGTAGAGCACGCCGTCTTCCCAGTGCAGCCGCGGGGCCTCGACTGCCTCGGCGAGTCCCATGCCGCGATCCACGACGTTGGAGATCACCTGGAGGATCGCCGAGCGGATGCGGTTGGAGCCCGCCGAGCCCAGGGCCAGCTCGACAGTGCCGTCCGCGCGCCGGGCGAGGGTCGGCGCCATCATCGACGGCAGCCGGCGGCCCGGTCGGTGAAGGTGGAAGCCCGACGGGTTCAGGTCCGCTTCACCCAGCATGTTGTTCAGGTGCAGCCCGGTCCCGGGGATTACTACGCCCGAGCAGGACCCGTTGCTGACCGTCGTCGTGCAGGTCCAGCCGTGCTCATCGATCGCTGAGATGTGCGTCGTGTTGCCCCGACGGGCGCCGAGGAACTTCTCCTGAAAGCCGCGAAGGTGCAGGCTGTCCATGAACGCCGCGGTGCGCGCCCGCTGGGCGTCGATCATCGCCGCGACGAGCCGCTCGCGAGTGGGTGGGGCCGGCTCGCGGTCCAGCTCGGTCAGGACCGCCGCGATCAGGATGCCGCCGGCCGAGGGCGGGGGATTTGTCCGCACGCGCAGGCCGCGGTAAGCGATGTCGATCGGCTCACGTGGCACCGCCTGGTAGGCGGCGAGGTCGGCGGGTGAGAGCAGGCCGCCGCGCTCACCGACCCAGTCGCACACGGCGGTGGCGACCTCGCCGGTGTAAAACGGCGCCGCGCCCTCGGCGGCCAACCGCTCCAGGCCATCAGCCACATCCGGCAGGCGCAGGACCTCGCCCTGGCGCGGCGGCGCCTGGGCGAAGAGGGCGCGCGCCTCCGGGGAGCTGGCGATGACGGGCGATAGCAGCTCGAGGATGTAGGTCTGCTGGGCGTTGAGCGCCACACCTTCGCGAGCCATCCGGACCGCGGGCGCCACCAGCTCGGCCAGGGGCAGTGAAGCGAACCGCGCGTGCGCCGCGCAGATCCCGGCCGGGCAACCGTAGGTGCCGACGGAGGCAGCGCCCACGTGGAAGACCTGCACCACGTCACCGAAGAAGACTGAGACCGGCACCAGCTCGGCCCGGCGCGGCGGGGCGCCACCCCGCCCGGGCGCCTCGACGAAGAAGTCCAGCAGCACGTCCTCCCCGCCGGGGGATCCGACAAGCATGTAGCCACCGGCGCCCAGGCCCGTCAGCAGCGGCTCACAGACGAAGGACGCGCACATCGC
>QHBZ01000343.1:0-3995 GCA_003244055.1 Pseudonocardiales bacterium
GAGGGTCCCGCGGAATGCGCCGTGCGGGCACTGCTGCACCTCGTGCACCCGGAGCACCCGGACGCCCCCATGGGTGTCTATCCGGCGCCACGATCCCTGCGCGTAGCACGGCATGAGCAGCGTCCGATGACGATCCGGCTCCCATCGGCCAACAGGGCTGGGGTGCGTGCAGCCCGACTGGCTTGTGTCGCTGACGGCCTGGCTACCAGTCGGTAACTAGCCGTACTCTGCGACGGGAACTCTCACGGTTTCCAGCTACCAGAGGGGGTGGACGGCGTGATGGCAGTGCGGCTGGTGATCGGCTTGGGGCTGACCGTTTTGACGCTCGTCTTCGCCGGCCGGCGGGTGTGGTGGCTGTACACCTTGATCCGGTCCGGTCAGCCGACGCACGGTCGCACCACTGAGGTAGCCGCCCGGTTGCGGACCCAACTGGTGGAGGTGTTCGGGCAGCGGCGGCTGCTGAACTGGACGATCCCCGGCTTGGCGCACTTCTTCACCTTCTGGGGCTTCGTCGTCCTGATCACCGTCTACATCGAGGCCTACGGGGTGCTGTTCGACGAGAATTTCGCCATCCCACTGATCGGCCACCAACCGGTGCTCGGTTTCCTGCAGGACTTCATCGCGCTGGCGGTGCTGGCGTCACTCATCACGTTCGCGATCATGCGGGTCCAGCAAGACCCGGAGCGCAGGCAGCGGGCATCACGGTTCTACGGCTCGCACACCAGCGGCGCGTGGCTGATCCTGTTCATGATCTTCAACGTGATTTGGACGTTGTTCCTATTCCGCGGCACTGAGGTGAACAACGGCACGTTCCCCTACCGGTCCGGTGCGTTCGCCTCGGACGCCGCGGCGGCGCTGCTCGCGCCGCTGGGCGCGGGGACCAACCAGGTGCTGGAGACGGTCGGGCTGCTGCTGCACATCGGCGTCATGCTGGGTTTCTTGATCATCGTGCTGTACTCCAAGCATCTGCACATCTTCATCGCGCCGATCAACGTCGCAGCCAAGCGGATGCCCAAGGCGCTGGGGCCGCTACTTCCGATGGAATCCGGTGGCAAGGAGATCGACTTCGAGGATCCGGGTGAGGACGATGTCTTCGGCCGGGGCAAGATCGAGGACTTCACCTGGAAGGGCATGCTGGACTTCGCGACGTGCACCGAATGCGGTCGCTGCCAGAGCCAGTGCCCGGCGTGGAACACCGGCAAGCCGCTGTCCCCCAAGTTGGTCATCATGGACCTGCGGGACCACCTGTTCGCCAAAGCGCCCTATCTGATCGGTGACCAGGCAGTACCGGACCACAGCGACGTCGACGTGCTGGCGCTTGCCGGGGGTGATCGGCACGGCGGCAACGGCCACCACGTGCCCGAGTCCGGCTTCGGTCGGGTTCCCGGATCGGGTCCGGAGCAGGCCGCCCGGCCGCTGGTGGGTAGCGCCGAGGTGGGCGGGGTGATCGATCCGGACGTGCTGTGGTCGTGCACCACCTGCGGTGCCTGCGTGGAGCAGTGCCCGGTGGACATCGAGCACGTCGACCATATCGTCGACATGCGGCGCTACCAGGTGCTGATCGAGGCGGAGTTCCCCACCGAGCTGGGCACGCTGTTCCGCAACCTGGAGAACAAGGGCAACCCGTGGGGGCAGAATCAGTCTGCCCGGATGGACTGGACGAAGGGCCTGGACTTCGAGGTCCCCCAGCTAACCGAGGAGACACTGCCCGACGACGTTGAATATCTGTTCTGGATCGGCTGCGCCGGTGCCTATGACGACAATGCCAAGCGCACGGTGCGGGCCACCGCTGAGCTGCTGCACATCGCCGGCGTCAACTACGTCGTACTCGGAACCGGCGAAACCTGCACGGGCGATCCAGCCCGCCGATCGGGCAACGAATTCCTGTTCCAGATGCTCGCCCAGCAGAACGTCGAGGTGCTCAACACCGCCTTCGAAGGCCGTGAACCGGGCCGCCGCAAGGTCGTGACGACCTGCCCGCACTGCTTCAACACGTTGGGCCGGGAGTACCCGCAGCTCGACGGGCACTACGAGGTAGTGCACCACACCCAACTACTCAACCAGCTGGTGCGGGACAAGCGGCTCGTGCCGGTCCCGGCGGCCGACGGACCGGCGGTGACCTACCACGACCCCTGCTATCTGGGCCGGCACAACGAGGTGTACTCGCCGCCACGCGAGCTGGTCGGCGCGTCCGGTGCGCAGCTGACCGAGATGCCGCGGCACGCCGAGCGTTCGATGTGCTGCGGTGCCGGGGGGGCCAGGATGTGGATGGAGGAGCGCATCGGCAAGCGGGTCAACCTGGATCGGGTCGACGAGGCGATCGCCACTGGGACGTCTGCGATCGCCACCGGGTGCCCGTTCTGCCGGGTGATGCTCACCGACGGTCTCACCACCCGCGAAGCCGAAGGCACCGCCGCCAACACCACCGAGGTGCTCGACGTCGCCCAACTCCTGCTCACCGCCGTCAAACGCCACCCAACAAGTGAGACTGCTACTGATCGAGCAGAATGAGGACGGTTGCGCGGAGTTGGTCGGGTTGCGCGCCTGCGGCGACCAGGACCTTCACGCCGAGCCCCTCCCCCTCTTGGAGCAGGCCGAGCAGGATGTGTTCGGTGCCGATGTAGTTGTGACCGAGTTCCAGAGCCTCGCTCAGTGCCAACTTCAGCACCTCCTTGGCGCGGGGGGTGAACGGTATGTGGCCCTTCGGTGCCCCCTCGCCGCGACCGACGAACTCTTCGATCCCGGCCCGGACGGACTCCAGCGTGATTCCAGCACGTTGGAGGGCCTGCGCACCGATGCCATCGCCCTCAGCCAGCAGACCCAGCACGAGGTGCTCAGTGCCGAGATAATTGTGCTGCAGCAGCCGCGCCTCCTCCTGGGCCAGCACAATCGTCCGGCGCGCCCGAGCGGTGAACCGCTTGAACACCGCCGCCGAGATCGACTCGACGCTGTCGACGAACTTGCCGATGAAGGAGCGCAATGCGGAGTGACGCTGCTGTGCGGCCTGTTTGCTGACGCCGAGCGCGGTGCCGACCTGGGACCACGAGCATCCGGCCGCCCGCGCTTCCTGAACGAAGTGGTCGAGCAGTTTGTCCCCGACGCCCGAAAGCTCCTGCTGCCGGCGCGCGGCGCTGGCCAGCAGCGTCAACGGCTCGATGCTCTGCGCCTGGGCCCTGGTCTGGGTGATGAGTTCATCGAGCGTCATGCGTCAACTATCCCTTGACGCACGCACCGTCGTCAAGAGCTTATTGACGACGGTTCACCGGTGGGTGTCGACGCGCTGGAAGTTGAGGTAGGCCCGAGACGGCGTCGGCCCACGCTGGCCCTGGTAGCGGGAGCCCACCCCGGCGCTGCCGTACGGGTGCTCGGCGGGGCTGGACAGCCGGAACAGGCACAGCTGCCCGATCTTCATCCCCGGCCACAACGTGATCGGCAGGTTCGCCACATTCGACAGCTCCAGGGTGATGTGACCGCTGAAACCGGGGTCGATGAAGCCTGCCGTGGAGTGCGTCAGCAATCCGAGACGGCCCAGGCTCGACTTGCCTTCGAGTCGCCCGGCCAGATCATCGGGCAAGGTGATCTGCTCAAACGTCGACCCGAGCACGAACTCGCCGGGATGAAGCACGAACGGCCCGTCGCCTTCTGGCTCCACCAGCGATGTCAGCTCATCCTGCTGCAGCGATGGGTCGATGTGGGTGTATTTGGTGTTGACGAAGACCCGGAAGTAGCGGTCCAGCCGCACGTCGATGCTGGAGGGCTGGAGCAGCTTCTCGTCGAACGGCTCGACGCCCAGCCGGCCGGCGTCGAACTCAGCCCGCAGATCCCGATCGGACAGCAGCACGCCGACACCCTAGTCGGCGGCGTGACCTCGCCCTGCGGACTCCTCGGCGCAGCACGGCATCACCGACGCCGTCGCGTCCCAGTGGCCACATCGACCTCACCAGCCCCTGCCAGGGTCGGGTAGTTCCGCCGCGGATGTGCCGGGTGCGGCAACT
>QHBZ01000343.1:4009-17335 GCA_003244055.1 Pseudonocardiales bacterium
AGTTGCCGCACCCGGCACATCCGTACGCAGTGACACTCCTTCCCGCGAGGTCACCGACAGTCACATCGGGATGGGGAGCCAGCGGACGCCGTGGGCTCAGCGCTCGGCCAACCACAGATCGTGCGCGTGCTAGGCTCTACCAGCGTCGCGGGTGTAGTTTAATGGTAGAATGAGAGCTTCCCAAGCTCTAGACGCGGGTTCGATTCCCGTCACCCGCTCCATTACAAAAGCCCAGGTCGCAGGATGTCTCCTGTAGATCTGGGCCTTTGTGATGTATGACCTTTTTGCTGGCGTGCTGTTTAGTCTGCGGGCACTAGGACGCTTGTGGGACCGTTATCGTCCTCATCACCTCGATGTTTCGCCGCGCCAGTCATGCCGTCGATGAGAGTGCTCAGCTTCTCCGCGATCGTCTGATCAACCTGGCGGGATGCGTGCTGATAGATCAGCGCGGCTCGTGAGCTGTCCTGGCCCATCCGCGCCATGAGGTTTTTGGTGCTGACGTAGGTTTGCGCGGCGAGTGTGTTTCCCGTGTGCCGAAGGTCGTGAAAGTGCAGACCAGACCGTCCTATCGCTGTGACCGCGTCCTTCCACCCGGTGAGCAGGTTCCGGTTTCCGCTGCGAATCGGGTTCCCGCGCTCGCCGGTGAACACCCAGGCATCCTGGCTGGCCTGCACATACTTGGCCAGGTGTTCGACGATCGCCGGTCGGATGGCGTTTGGCAGCGCGTTCGTGCGCAAGCTCGCCCGAGCCTTCGGCGGCCCGCAGACCAGGCCCTTGCTTCGCAGTTCTACCAATGCGCCGGCCACCCGAACCCAGCTCCCATCCGTCGCGAGGTCACGTATGCGCAGTGCGGTCACCTCACCCCACCTCAGAGTTCCGAACACCGACAGTAGGATCAGCGCCCGATAGCGCGGATGCTTCATGTGGTCGGCCAGGTCGAACACTTCGGCCAACGACAGCACCGGACGTTCCTCGGGGTTCTCTACCCCGGCGCCCCGGATCTGACACGGGTTACGCGGGATCATCTTGTCCTCAGTCGCGGCGGTCATCAGGACCGCGCGCAGCAGCCTGTAGGCCCTGGCCGCCATCGACTCGGACACCCCGTCCCCAAGTAGCTCCGAGCGCCACTTACGGACCATCGGCGTATCGATTGCGCTCAGTTGAGCGGTACCGATCGTCGGAGATATGTAGCGGTCGAGCAGTCGACGATAGAGCGCCCTCGTGCTCGGCCGCAGGCCCGGACGCTGCTCAATCCAGGTGTCCGCGTAGTCACGAAGCTGCACGCTGGCCCGCTCGGGATCGAACCATTCCCGCCGGAGAATCGTCGTCTCAACCTGAACCAGCCATCGATCGGCTGAAGTTGCCGAGTCGAAGGTGTATGGCGCGGCGTGTCGCCGACCATCGGGACCCAGGTAGCTCGCTTGGTGTCGACCGGACGGCAGCTTGCGAACCCAGCCAAACCGACGGCGACGCGCTTTCTTCGCCATCACGCCACCCCCCCGCAGGTCACTGAGTGTCGTCAAGTGACTTGGCCCCACCGGTCTTCACCAGTTCTGGCCCCGGGGGTGTGGCGTCCAGGTGTCGTTCAGTGCTTGTCTGGGCCGAAGAGCTGTTGGCCGTCGTCGTTGCCGAGCAGGAATGTGAAGCGCGCCAGGTCGGTGCGCAACTCGTTGAGGTCGTATCCGGTGGTGCCCACGAAGCGGTGGAGCGAAGTGGCGAGCAGTGCTGTCGTTGCCGTCCAGCCAAGCGTCGAGGAAGGTGAGAAGTTCGCCGAGTTCGATGGCGTCGGCGGGGTCCAGACGCACGTGGTGAGCGGGCATGTGCAGCCCTCCGGGCTATGAGGCGGCGGGCTGGAAGGAGGCCGACGACTTTATCCAGGTTCCGTGAGCCACTCGGGGTGCCGCGGTGTGGTGTCTGTTCTCAAGGATCATGAGAAGCATGCTGGTCCTTCTCGGTTTCGGTGGGAAGACTATGGCTGGGGAGTGCCATCCGATGTGAGAACTGACTCGCTGCGCGCGCGGATCTCGTCAATGAGGCGAAGAATCTCGGCTTCGACGCGTTCTGGACTCAGTCCCTGCTCGGTGAGTACTTGTGCGGCGAGGCCGGTCTGCTCGGCTTGCAGTCCGAGCAGCAGGTGTTCGGTGCCGACGTAGGTGTGGCCGAGCCGCAGGGCCTGGCGCGCGGTCAGCTCCAGCGCCTTTTTGGCTTTGCCGGTAAACGGGGGCTTGTCGGGCACCTCGTCGCTGGCGGGCAGCAGTCGCCGGACGATCGCGCCTTCGAGGTCGTCAGGGTCAATGCCTGCGGCCTGGATCGCGCTCACGGCGAGGCTAGGACGCTCCTGGCAGAGTCCGAGCAGGATGTGCTCGGTGCCGATGTAGTGATGGTGGTGGTGCCGGGCGTTGTCCTGGGCCAGCACGATGGCATGTCGGGCGCGGGGGGTGTAACGGCCGAAGACCTTCTCGGTCAGCGTGGACGGTTCGAGCGGGATGTCACCGGGCAGGAACCGTTTGCGGGCGGCCTGCTTGCTGACGCCGATGCGCTCGCCGATCTGGGTCCATGAGACACCCGCACTGCGCGCGCCGTCGACGAAGTGACCGATCAGGTGATCGGCGAGCTCATCGAGCTCGGCGGCCGTCGAGCAGGCGTCCTCAAGTAGATCCAGCGGTCCGCTGACGGGCCGGGCGGTGTGGACGTGGGTGATCAGTTCGGTGAGCTGAACTGGCATCTTCTCCATGATGACAACCATAGATTGTCGCTACCAGTTCGACAACCTCAGGTTGTCCCGACTCCTCAACAACTTCTCAGATCCAGCGGGACCTCTCAGATCGCTTCTCAGAACCATTTCTCCCGGGGGAACCCGGCGGCTTTGACCCGCCGCGCGGAGCGGCGCCGGTCACGGTCGTCGCACTCGGCCAGCAGCAACTCGGCCAAAAACCCCCAGTAGGTCAGCTGCTCGCGCTTGGCGGCGGCGGTGATCTCCTCGACCCGCATGCGGATCGTCGGCAGCCGCAGCGACCGACACGCCTGATCCACCGCGGCCTGAGCTGCTTGTTCGGTCATCGCGCGGCTGCGCAGCCGTGGCTGGCTCATGACACCTCCCCAGTGTTGGTGCCAGCGCTGGTGCCGCCGGACGGTGCCGTTGCGGCGCGACGGGTCAACAGCTCGTCGTAGACATCGACCGAGGGTAAGACGCGCCGGTCTGGTGGCAGCCCGGCGATCACCGCGGCCGGGTCGGCCAGGCGCCGCTCGGTCAGGCTGACCACCCGCCGAGACGTCGCCACCACCAGGTCGTCGTTCGCGGCGGTGTCCTCGCCGGCGGCGTGTCGATGCTGGGCGGCGGCCTTGCGGGCCTCGACCGCGACCACGTCAGCGGAGGTGGCGCCGACCGCGGCCGCGGCGCGGCGCGCAGCCCGGCCAGGACGACGGCGGGTGGAAGGTGGCGGTGCAGCAACAGCACCTCGATCAGGGCCCGGGTTCCCCCGGCGTCACCGAGCTTGGTCCGCGCCCCAGCCCAAAACGCCTCGTGCTCACTGGTGAACACCCCAGACCGACGCGCTTGCACCAACGCCGTTGCCCCCGGCAGCGCACCGGGCTTCTTCAGCAGGACTTCGAGGTAGTGATCCAGCAACAGTGTCGGTGCGCCCTTGGTGGTGGCGCGGTCGTGGCGGGCGACCTCGGCCCGGCCGTCGAACACGATGACCTGCGAGGCGCGCAGCAGGACCCGCACCTGGCGACCGATCAACCGGGCCGGGACCGAGTAGTGACAGCAACGCACGGTAATCCTGGCGTGCCGGTCGACCCGCGGGTGCAGCGTCAGCCCGGTCTCGAACACCTCACCCGGCAGCGGGGTCAGCGCGGCCCGCTCGACGGCGAACCCGGCGCCGATGTCGAGCTGACGCCCAGGCAAATGCCGGGCCTCGTCAACCGCAGCGGCCGCGTCGAGCAGCTCGTTGAGCTCGGCCAGTGACCCCACCCGAGGCACCGGCACCAGTTGCCGACGCCGGAACCGCCCGATCTCGCCTTCCACCCCACCCTTCTCGTGACTGCCGGCCAGACCTGGCCGGCAGTCACGAGTCGAACCCATAGTGGCTGCGCAGCGCGATGAACCGCTCGGTCTCCTTGCGGTCGCGGCCTTGCAGCACCCGGGCTACCGCGGCCTTTAAGTTGTCGTACTTCTGTGGCCGACTCCGTTATGTGGCCGAGGGCCGACCGCGCCGTCCGCGACGGTGGTGAACGGCGCGGCCGGCTCGTTCTCGGGCACATAACGAATCAGAGCGACGCGAGCCAGTTGAGCAGCGATTCGTCGGACCGCCAGACGGGGTGAGGGCGCGGTCTCGCCGAAGCACCGGGCGGCTCGGTGTTCCGGAGTGCCTCGATCTTCGCTCTCGTGTTGATCTCGGCGTATCGGTTCGTCGTGGTGAGGTCGGCGTGGCCGAGCCAGCCGCGGATGACGTTGACTTCGACGCCGGCCTCCAGCAGGTGCACCGCCGCGGTTATCTGTACTCGATCTTGGAGTCTGGCCGCGTGACGTGCGGTTTCTCGTGTTCTTGTTGGTGAGGCATGTGGGCCACGTTGCTGTGGTGGGTGCGCGGGCATCGGTCATGACTTGTTGTGGTCTTTGATCACTCGGCGCAGGCTTTCTCGGGCGGCGGTCAGGTCGTCTTCGAGTTCGCGGATGCGTCGCTGCGTGTGATCGGTTTCGGTGGCGCGGGCGTCGCGTTGGGTGAGCAGTTGCCGAACGAGCGATTCGAGCTCGGCGACGCGGGTGATGAGTTCGGTCTGGTTGGGTCGGTCGATCTCGGCGCCGAGTTGTAGGCGTAGCCGGTGGCGCAATTTGTCGTGTTCGGTGCGGAGTCGGCGGATTTCGGCTCGGGCGAGGGTGAGGTCGGTGCGCAGGCTGGCCGGGGTGAGCGGTGCTGGGTCGCCTGGCGCATCGGTGCGGGGTGGCTTGGTGATGGATTGTGCCTGGCGGTGGCGTGCGGCGTCGAGGTGTTCGCGAACGCCGTCGGTGTAGAGCAGCCAGGTGGAGACGCCGGCGGTTTGGGCGACGGTGGCCGCGGTGATGGGGGTGCCGGCGGCTTCGAGGGTCTGGATGGCCGCGAGGGCGCGGCGGCGTTTGTTTTGGCTGTCTTTGGTTCGGGCGGCACGTATCCCGGCGGTGCGGTCGGGGGTGGTGGTCATCCGGCCGCGCCGCGGGGTGAGGTGCTGTTGATCAGGGGTAGCTGTTGTGCGGCTCGGGCGCGACGTAGCAGCTTGCTGGCCTGTTCGACCTCGTCGCGTTCGCCGGGGGCGAGGTCGGCGAGTCGTCGGCGCATCTGCTCGGCGACGCGGGTGAAGGCGGTGATTTCCGCGGTGAGGTTGTCGGTGACGTAGGCGGCGGCGCCGATGGCGTGGGCGGTTTCCCGGTCGGCGCGCAGGTCGGCGATGTGTTGTTCCAGGGCGGGCAGGTAGGACGGGTCGGGTCGGTAGAAGCCGCAGCCGGCGCATTGGAAGCGGATCGGGCAGGCTCCGCCGCCGGCTGTGACGTTGGATGGTTCGGTGCAGTTGCCGAACGGCACCGCCACCGAGGCTCGCTGGTAGGCGGTGGGGCTGGTGAACGGAGCCGGATCACCTGCGGCGTTGACGGCTAGCGACCCGACTGAGCGGATGGCCTGCTGTTTTCGTTTAAGCCCGACCCGGTAGTAGCCCATCGTGGTGGCAACGGCGACGTGATCCATGAGCTCTTTGAGCACATCGACCGGCACTGCGGCATCAGCGTGGCGTTGGGCGTAGGTGTGGCGCAGGGCGTACGGGGTGATCAACGACGGGTCGAACGGGGTGGGGGTGCCATCAGGGCCGAGCAGCTCGGAGCTGATGACCCCGATCTGGCTGACCCAGGCTTTGAACGCCCGGCCCACGCAGGCCGAGGTCATATGTCCGCGCGACTGCCGGGCGCGCAGCAACGGGCTCGGGAACAGCCACTGCTGCTGCGTGTCCGGAGTGGACAGTCGGGTTCGCCGCTGCTGCCAGGTTCTGATCATCTCGACGGTGTCGGTGGTGATCGGTAACCGGCGGCGCATCCGGCCGGCCTTGTGGTTATCGTAGATCAGGTTGTGTTGCCCGTCGATGACCTCGAGGCAGCCGACCCGCAAGCTGACTACTTCACCGGGTCGCCGGCCGGTGTCGCGTAGGATCCGATAGATCGTTTGGTGCATCAGCCGCAGGTCGGTCGCGGTAAGGGCCCCGGCTCGGCCGGTTGGGCCCAGCAGGTGCAGGTGCGCGTCGAGCTGGCCGATCACGGTCTCGGGTAAGGCCTTACCCAGCTCGTCCTCGTTGGGATCGTCGCGGACCCGACGCCGGCGGGTGGGACGGAACGGATCGGGCACCGCCGCCATCAGCCCGCTGGCGCGGCCGTGTTCGATGACCTGGCAGAACTGGTAGAGCATCAGGTTGCGATGCGATGCGGAATACAGGCCCCCGTCGGCTCGCCGCTGCGAGCTGATCGCATCGAGGATGCGGGTGAACTCCCCGGCGCCGAGACTGGTCGGGTCGGGACTACCGGCGGCGGTCAAGGTGTGGGAGGCGGCCTGACAGGCACGCAGCGTTTCCCGAAGCCGCTGCAGGTAAGGCCGCGTGGCCCGGGCCCAGTCCTTGGCCACCTCGCGCAGCCAGGCCTGTTCGATCACCCGGAAGTCGACCACGCCCTGGGTGGCTGGCCAGCGACGGGAGCCGTTGATGCGCAGGTCGAGCAGCGCCACTTGCCATAGGTCGCCGGCGAACGGGTCGGCGCTGGTGTACTGGGCCCAGCCGCGATCCAGATGCCGGCGTAGGTCGCGGAACAACCCTCGGGTCGCGGTGTTATAGACCGTTCCGCCGGACTCACAGACTGCTTGCGGGTCAGCGTCGCGGAGCGAACCGGTGTCGCCGAGGCGGGTGAGCAAGATCCGCACCTCGGTGGGATCCAGCGGCGGCGGCGCCTGATCGCGCTGTTGCAACCCATAGAGCAGCTCGACGCGCAGCTGTTCTGGCAGCCCGGCCAGGGAGAACTGGTGCACTCCGAGCCGGGGCCGCTCCCCGGCCACCCAGGCGACCAGCTCCTGACCCGACAGCGCGGTCTTGTGTTGGCGCCGCAGTCGGTGATCGTGGAAACGACACAATCCGCGGCGTCCGATGCTGTCCCGATCACAGCCCGCGACCCGACACGCCGCGGCCCGGGTCAGCGGGTGAGCCCGGGCGATGAACACGTCGAGCTGTTCGCTTCGGTCCTTGTTCCAGCGGCGTTCATGTCGAAAGCACAAACCGCTGGAGTGCAGATCACCTTCACACCCGGGCACCGAGCACGCACCCAGGCATAACGGCCGGGTGGCACGCGCCGGTGGCGCCGCGTCGAACTCCACCCAGTCGACCCCTGCCGCGCTTCGAGCCCGCCGGCACCCATCGCAACGCCCAGACGGGCGACGCGTGCCGGTCGGGCATCCGGGTGTGCGACACGGCCACGCCGCGGTCCGCGGCGAGTGCAGATCACCGGTGAACAGCAACACCTGGCCGTCCCACTCACCGGGGCGCCACACCGGATCCAACCGAGCCCGTAGCCACCGCGGCCACCGCGGCCACCCCGGCTCGTCGGGCCGGTGGTCGCGGTGTCCGGCGCCGACGACCCGCAGCGTGCGCCCACTCACTGGTATCGTCTCCCCGCCGCGACAGTTTCCACCGCACGGCGTTTGTCCTCGTCCCGAGCGTGCAGGTAGACCGTCGTCGACGCCAACGAGGCGTGACCAAGCAACGCCCGCACCACATCAAGATCGACACCGGCTCGGACCCAGTTGGTGGCCGCCGTGTGGCGCAGCATGTGCGGTCGGACCGGGAACCCGCACTCGCTAGCCAGCCGGTCGAAGAAGCCCTTGGCCGCCCGGTAGGTCATCGGCGCGCCCAGCGGCTGGTGGTAGAGATTGACCAGCACCATCTCGGTGCCGTCCGCACCAACCAGCCCGGCCCGCTCATGCTGGTAGTCGGCGTAGCCCGCGAGCACCGCATCGCTGACCGGCACCGTGCGCGGGAACCGAGACTTCGCCAACGCGCCGTTCGGGTTGGCCCGGTGCCGCACATGAACATGCGCGCCCACCACCGCACAACCCAGGGTGCGCGAGTCGGGCAGCAGATGCATGTCGCACCGGCGCAACCCCAACGCCTCCCCGATGCGCAGCCCCGTATCCCGCAGCAAGATCACCAAGAAGAGTTCGCGGGGCCGACGGCAGCAACCCAGCACCGTGGCGAGCTGCTCACCGGTCAGTGCCTCCGGAAACGGGGTCTGTGCCCGCGCCTTCAACGCCCGGGAGCGCACCGCCCGGAACTGGCCGGACTCACCGGTGTCGAACCCCGGCGGGGTGAACCGCAACCACCGAGGTTCCGATAGCCGCTCGGCTACCGCCGCCTCGATCAGCCCGGTGCGCGCGCAAAACCGCAGCAACTCACATACCCCGGTGAGGATCGCGTTGATCGTCGTCCCTGACCGGGGCCGTCCGATCCGGGTCGGGGTCACCTCGAGCCAGTGTTTGAACCGGGCCAGCTCCGCCAGCTCGATGCCTCGCCAGTCCACCCCCTGCCCGGCGCACCAGCCCAAAAACAACGCCGCCCGCCCGGCATAGGCACGCACCGTGTGCGGGGACCGATCCCCGCCCTGCAGACAGGCCAGAAATGCGCTCGCCTCCCGATGGACCGCCAACTCAGCGTCGAGCACCACCCACCACACGCCGCCGTCTCGCGGCGACACCGCCCGCTCGGCCCGGAACCCGACACTGATCAACTCGGTCACGTGGCGAAGGTAACTGTGGGTACCGACAACTACCGGATACTCGTAAGGCACGTGCCCGGCCAC
This sequence comes from Pseudonocardiales bacterium, assembly GCA_003244055.1. Lineage (GTDB taxonomy): Bacteria > Actinomycetota > Actinomycetes > Mycobacteriales > Pseudonocardiaceae. The sequence goes on from QHBZ01000343.1 coordinate 12,864, forward strand.
CTCCGTAACCCACGTGCCTCACCGGCTCAGAGTCAGGGGAGATAACCGCGGTGTGGCGGAAGGTGTGCGGGCTGACGCTGCGGTTGGTGCGAGCGTCGTCGAGGTGCCCTGCGTGGCGTCGCACGATCTTGTAGATGCCGAAGCGGGTCAGGGCCTCGCCAGTCGCGGAAGAGAACACGGGCGCGTTCGCCTCCGGAGGTGCGTTTGGCGAGTCGATCAGCTCGGCGAGCAGCTCTGTGGTCTGGCGCCAGAGCGGGCAGGTCCGCCACTTGTCGCCCTTGCCGTGGAGCCGGACCACGGAGGTCTCCCCGAGCTCAAGGTGTCTGACTTGCAGGTCGGCGACCTCCTGCGCCCGCGCCCCGGTGTTGTAGAGGAACACGAGCAGGGCGCGGTCTCGCAGGGCGTGGCGACCTGTTCGGGGGAGGCCTCGCAACAGGGCCTGCACCTCGTCGCGCTCGAGGAAGTGCGTCTCGGCGGGTGCCGCTCGCTTCATGGGGATGGCCGCCACTCTCTGGCACACGTCGAGCATCTCCGGCTCGCGGCTGGCGATGTAGTCGAACAGCGTGTGCAGGGCCGCCAGGCGCTGGTTGCGGGTCCGGACGTGGTTGCCGCGGTCGTTCTCCAGGTAGCGCAGGAAGCCCAGGAGCCGCTCGAAGGTCAAGTCCTCGATGGTGAGCTTGGTGATCTTCGTTTTCTTGTCCTGGGCGATGAAGCACAGCAGGAGCCGGATGGTGTCGCGGTAGCTGCGCATCGACGCCGCCCGGAGCCCCTTCACCGTGACCAGGTGGTCGAGGAAGAAGGAGTGGATGAGCGGTCCGAGCGGTCGCGGCCCGGTCATGGCTTCCCCTGCGACCACGCCGGTTCCGCGAACGCTTCGAACCGCTGGTTGGCCTCGCCGAGCAACTGGGGCGTGATCGTCAGGTAGACCGCGGTGGAGGCGGGGTCGACATGGCCCATGAACGTGGAGAGCTGACAAAGCCTGCTCTGTGGGTCAAGGCCTTCCCGATACCACCGCAACAAACATCCCACCGCGAACGAGTGGCGAAGGCAGTGAAGCCGGGGTGGGGAGACGCCGTCTGGGACCGGGAAGCTCAGCTCGGCGACGAGACGGTGGAACGTCTGGCTGGCGCTGCCCGGGTGCACGCTGTGCTGAGCGTCGAAGCTGAACAGCGGGTCGTCACCGCAGCCGCCGCGGCGCTCGACCTGGTGGGCGAGTAGTTCGCTGATGCGCGGCCCGTGCGGGACAAGGCGGCTCTTGCCGAACTTACCGCCCCGCACGACCAGGAGTTGTCGGGCGGTGTCGACGTCGCCGAGCTGGAGCCCGCAGACCTCGCCAGCTCGTAGCCCGAGACCGTAGCAGAGCGCGAAGATAGCGTGGTAGGTGGGCCCGCGGCCGGTAGCCCTCGGGTTGTCGGGAAGCGCCGCGGCGCTCTCGAGTAGCTGGCGAGCCGCGACGATGTCGAACAGGAACGGCAAGCGCTGAGCCGTTTCTCGTCGCCGCCGGGTGCTGCGCAGCGGGGACGTCTGCAGCCGCTGCTGTGTGACGGCCCAGTCGAGGAAGCAGCCGAGGATCCCGACAAGGTGGTTGAAGCTGCGGGCTCGGGCCCTGGGCCGCGACGCGAGGAACGCGTCGATCAGGCAGGGGGTGAGCCCGCGCAGGTCCGCGACACCATGTTGGTCGGCGAAAGCGAGGAGCAGACGCAGCGTCGCCTCCTCGGTCTGATACTTGCGACCGAGGGCCCGTTTGTGGGCGAGGAACTCGGCGGCAGCTGTGGCGAGGTTGTCGTTCATGGCAGGACCGCCTCACCATCGCCGAGGGCGACCTCGCGCAGCGCCTCAACGGCGACCTTGGCGTAGACCTCGGTGGAGCGAGCCGAGCGGTGCCCGACGAAGTCGCCGATGGTCTTCAGGTCGAAGTTCGCATCGACCAGGCGCTGCACCGCCGAGTGGCGCAGGGTATGAGATCCCGGCCGGGCGACCTCGACACCCGCCCTGAGCAGGTGGGAGCGGGAAAGCGATGACACCGCCGCGGCCCCGATCGGTCGGCGGGGAGCCGCGGCCCGGAAGAACACATGACGATCCGTCGTGACAGGACGGCCGTGCTGGAGGTAGTCGAGCAGGGCCTCCCCGACGACGGCCGAGAGGGGAAACGCCGTGGAGTGCCCGGCCTTGCGCTCGGGGACCGCCAGGCGCTCGCGCTTCCAGTCGATGTCGTCGAGGGTCAGCGCGGCGACCTCCCGGCCACGCAGCCCGTAGGTGACCAGCAGCAGCAAGATGGCGTAGTCGCGCCTGCCCGCTTCGGTCCTGCGCTCGACACCGGCGAGGACCCGGTTGACCTCGTCCCAGGAGATGGACCGGGGGATGCTCGAGAGCCGGTAGACCTGGCGCCACCCGACGGTGGCGCTCAGGTCGGTGGCCAGGACGCCTTCCCGGTGGGCGTAACGCAGGAACACCCGCAAAACGCCGGCACTGTTGCCGACCGTGCTCTTGGCCAACCCCGCAGCGGCGCGCTCCACGACGAAGGCGGACAGGATCGTCGGCGAGAGCTCCCGGATCGACTCGACACCGATCCGTTGCAGGTAGGCCTCGAAGCGAACGAGGTGATCGCGATAGCCGCGCAGCGAGGCCGGACGCAGGCCACGCTCCTCGACCAGATAGTCGAAGAAGCCGGGGACGACAGCGGCGAAGGGTCGGGCGTGGTGCGGGCGGCCGGTGGGCTCGAAGCCGGTGAGCACGACCGAGAGAAACTGCTCGACCGGGCCGCGGACCTCCTTCGCCATCGGCCTCGTCGAGCCAGTGCGTGCGTCGTGGCGCGCGACACCGTCGGCGACGAACGCGTCCACGTACGCCGGCAACTCGCCGACGGCGCTCGCCCCTCGCCCCCCAGCGAACTCGCCGAAGGCGAACGCGACCGGGATGCGACGCCAGATGCTCTTGGTGCTGTAGCCCCGCTCGACCAGCCAGACCAGGTACGCCTCAATCTCAGCGGCGATCCACGAACCGCGGATCCGATCGATCGTCTTCGGCTTCACAAAGTACTGCTCCAACATGGGACAACTTCCTCTCTCATCATGAGTCAGAGGAAGCAGCCTGTCGTCAAACGCCATCGTTATGTGCCCGAGAACGAGCCGGCCGCGCCGTTCACCACCGTCGCGGACGGCGCGGTCGGCCCTCGGCCACATAACGGAGTCGGCCACAGAAGATCGAAAATGTTCCGCGGAACATTTTCGGTCCGGATCCGCTGCGGAACCCCGCCCAGCGCCTCGAACGCCCGGACGTGGCCTTCCAGGAACGCCTCCTGGCCCTGGTTGGTGAACGCCACATACGCCGCCTTAGCCGAGCACGACAACCGCAGCACGAACAGGTGGCACTTGGTCATCGTGCCGGCGATCTCGGCGTAGAACTCGCCGAAGTCCACCTCACCCTCCGCCCCCGGCTCGTGGGTCTGCGCGATGACCACCTCGACGCCTGCGCGGCCGTGCTCGAGGCGCCAGCAACGCACGTAGCGCGACACCGTCACCTCACAGAGCCCGCGCCATGCTCGGCACCCATGCGCTGCCAGATCCGACGGGCGGTGTGGCGCTGCTTGCGCGGCACCCGCTCATCGGCCTCCAACCAGGAATCGATCACCGCGGTCCACGGCCCGATCGCCGGCGCCGGACGCGGGTAAGCCTTCCGCGGCGGCGGCAACGCCGAGTCCAGAGCCTGGCGCACGGTGCGCCGATGCACCTCATGTCGCTCCGCCAACGCCCGCACCGACAACTGCTCTAACCGTCGGTCCCTACGGATCCGCTCGAACAGCTCCACCCGTCCAGCCATCCCCTCGTCCACCTCCCCGCGCCGGCGCACGCCGACTGCGGGGATCACTCACCCAGGGGTGGGGCCAGAACTAGTGAAGACACACCGTCCACGCCCGACACCAACCTCAAGGCGGGGCCAAAACCAATGACGACAACCTCACCAACCGGGGCCAGAACAGATGACCACACTCACCAGTTCAAGTCACCTTGAATCGAGTCACCGCGTGGGCCAGCACTCGGGCACCCTACCCCCGGATGATCACGGCACAACTCGCGAACCACGGCCTCGATCTCGATCTCGATCTCGGTGGCACTCACAGCACAGTGTGTGATCCCACTTTTCATGCGGCAGCACACTGCGGGACTACACATGCGGCAGCACTGTTCGCGATGTTGCCGAATTCCCCTCTATGGGATCAAGGCGCCGGCTGCGCCGGCGCGCACCCGCCGGTAGTGCGGTCGTCACGTGCCGTGTGACCGGAACCACGACACTGCGCGCGGCCCTGCGGGCCGTGCTCGGTCGCGGCCCGGTCGCACGACCAGCGTCCCCGGCAGATGCGCCGCCACAGCCGACGCGGCGAAATGAGCGAACGGGGACAGCACTGCCCGGGCACAACTAACGTCGGCGATGACAGGTGGGGACCTCCGTCCCCTAATGACTGTTAGTGAGTC
>QHBZ01000344.1:0-14955 GCA_003244055.1 Pseudonocardiales bacterium
GGCACCGGAGCGGGGAAACGCACCTTGTTCAGCCCGTAGTTGATGACCATCGTGGTGCCCTCGACCCGGTAGGTCTGGTCGATCAGATGGGGCAGCAGTGACAGGGTGAGAAACCCGTGCGCGATGGTGGTGCCAAAGGGTCCCGTCGCGGCGCGCTGCGGATCGATATGGATCCATTGGTGGTCCTCGGTCGCGTCAGCGAAAGCATTGACGCGCTGCTGTTCGATGGTCATCCAGTCACTGGCGCCCAGCTGCTCACCAGCCGCGGCCTGCAACTCGTCAGCTCCGGTGAACACCCTCATCGCCGATCACTCTCCCCTGCCTTGGAGTTCCTGCCGGTCGTTGACAATCCGGCCAGCTCGATCCGGGATACCGGTTCCAGCTGGCCGCTGGGCCCGCTGCGTTCGAAGACGAGCTCTGCGCGACGATCCGAAAACGTCAGCGCGGCCACCGCGTTGCCGAAGACGGGGCCGCGCAGCAGTCGCCAGGACAGCGTCGGATCTGCCACCCCGAAGCGGCGCACCACGGCTCGGACCACCGCAGCCAGCGGACCCCACCAGGCGACCCGCATCGCCACAGTGGCATACCGCGGGACGCGATGATGCACCGGTGAGGACACCAGTTGGTAAACAGGTGAACCCTCGACGTCGGCGCGTGCCACGTAACTGTGGTGCACATCGCCGGAAAGCACGCTGATCGTCGCGGGCGCACCCGGGTCGGCCGCCACCCGCCGCAGCAGCGTGGCGAGCCGGTGGAAGGAGTCCTCGAACGCGGCCCAGTGCTCCAGGTCCAGCGCCTGACGGATGCGTTCACCCAGTGCACTGCCCCGCGCGCAGGCCGCCGCGTTGGCCGACTGCACATCGTGGATCGCCGGCGCCAGCAGCCACGGCAGTGAGCTGCCGACCAGCACATGGTCTGCCTGGTGGGCATCCTCGCTGACTGCACGCTCCGCCCAGCAGAACTCGTCGTCGCCGAGCATCGCCCGGCGACCCTCGGTCAGCACGCGGTTGCTCCGGGTGTCCAGGACGACCAGTCGCACCCCGTCGATGTCCCAGCGAAAGCTCCACCAGGTCGTCCCGACGCCGGCGTCAGTGGCGTCGGCCATCTTTCGCAGCACTGGCCAGGCGTCGCCGCCTGCGTCGCGAACTGCGCGCCAGGTCGGATCGGCGTCGCGCCGCTGCGGGGACAGGTTGCCGAGGTGTTGATACACCCAGTAGGAGATCAGCGCGCCCCGGATCCGTTCGGGCCACCAGTGTGCTGCGGTGATCCGGGCGCGCCACGCTGCCGAGGTGTTCCAGTCGTCACGCACGTCGTGGTCGTCGAACATCATCGCCGTGGGCACGGTGGACATCAGCCACCGCAACTGGGGGTCTGACCAGCTCTCCAGGTAGAGCTGGACGTACTCGGTGAAGTCCGCCACCTCGTGGCCAGGGGGCACAGTGGTATCGCGCCGCGAGTCCAGCCAGCGCCGGACCTGCGGGGGCGGATCGTCGGCGTAGACCTGATCACCGAGGAGCAGTAACGCATCCGGCCAGGTCCGCGGTGCCATGGTGGCCATCCGGGCGGCGTAGAGGTCCAGCGCGTCGGCGCCGATGGCGGCCGCCGATGCGGGGTCATCGGGCTTGGCGCGCCGGCAGGAACCGAAGACCACCCGCACCGGGGCGTTGCCTCCTCTGGTACGGATCCGGCTGTCCGGCCACGGCGAGCCCGGCCGGGGCCACACCAGCTGCCCGTCGAGGTGCACCTGGTACGCCGTGGCCGAACCCGGCTCCAACCCGCAGACCTCCACCAGCGCGTAGTGCTGGTCGCCCAGGGTGAACGTCGACGCCCGGCAGCCCAGCACCTCGACCTGCGCCGGGCGGGAGGTCTGCACCCACACCGTCGCGGTCGTCGCGCCCACGTGCCGCAGCACCGGGCCGAGCAGCAACCGAGCACCTGCAGCTGACGGCGAGGTGGCCACCATTCCTGCCTACCCGACTCGGCGTGGGTGCGCGACACTACGGCAGCGATGGTTGGACGGCGATGGTGACGAATGCCGCCCCGGCGGGAGTGCGGATGGGGACGCCCGCCGGACGGTGGGTGCTGCTGGCGACGATCTCCGGCTCGGGCATGGCGATGCTCGACGCCACGGTGGTGAACATCGCGCTGCCGTCGATCGGCCGTGACTTCGGTGCCGATTTCCGGACCCTGCAATGGATCGTCAATGCCTACACGCTCACCCTCGCCGCACTGATCCTGCTGGCCGGGGCGCTGGGAGACCGGTTCGGGCGGCGCCGGGTGTTCGTCGTCGGGGTGGTGTGGTTCGCGGTCGCTTCGCTGCTGTGCGGGCTGGCGCCGACCGCGCAGGTGCTGGTCGTCGCCCGGGCGCTGCAGGGCATCGGCGGGGCGCTGCTCACTCCGGGCAGCCTGGCGATCATCTCCTCGTCGTTCGCGGCCACCGATCGGGCCAGGGCGGTGGGCGCCTGGTCCGGCCTGGGTGGGGTGGCCGCCGCGATCGGACCGTTCGCCGGTGGCTACCTGGTCACCCTGAACTGGCGGGCGGTGTTCCTGGTGAATCTGCCGATCGCGGTATTCACCGTGGTGGTCGCGCTGCGGCACGTGCCGGAGAGTTCGGACGCGCTGAGCCCCCCGGGGCTGGATGTCAGCGGCGCGGCGCTCACCGCGGTCGGGCTGGCCGGGTTGACCTATGCACTGACCAGCCTCAGTGATGGTGGCGGTGGTGGTGGTGTCGTGTCGTTCGTCGCCGGGGCCGGCGGGCTTGCCGCGCTGGTGACCTTCGTGCTCCTTGAGCGCCGCTCGCCGCACCCGCTGGTGCCGTTGAGCCTGTTCGCGAGTCGCCGGTTCAGTGTCACCAACGCGGTCACCTTGCTGGTCTACGCGGCGCTCGGGGTGTTCTTCTTCCTGCTCGTGCTGCAGTTGCAGATCGTGGCCGGCTTCTCTGCGTTGGTTGCCGGCACCGCGATGCTCCCGGTCACCGTGCTGATGCTGCTGCTGTCCGCCCGAGCGGGCGCCCTCGCCGAGCGGATCGGGCCCCGGCTGCCGATGACGGTGGGGCCGCTGCTGGCAGCCATCGGTTTGCTGTTGACGCTGCGGATCGGCCGCGGGGCGTCCTACCTGGCTGACGTTCTCCCGGCGGTGCTGGTACTGGGCCTGGGGTTGTCGCTGACCGTGGCTCCGCTCACCGCGACCGTGCTGGGCGCGGCGGCGCCCCGCTACGCCGGGACAGCGTCCGGGGTGAACAACGCGATCGCCCGGGCTGGTGGGCTGCTGGCCGTCGCGGTCATCCCGGTGGCGGCTGGTCTGGGTGGCGCCGACTACACCGACCCGCTGACTTTCGAAGCGGGTTTCCACACCGCGATGGTGCTCAGCGCCGGACTGCTGGCGCTGAGCTCCGTGCTGGCGGCGGCGCTGCTCCGCGATCCCCACCAGGTCCCGACGCCAGCTGAACGCATCCTGGTGGAGCGCTGCTCGCACTGCGGTGTCGCCGGCCCGCAACTGCACCCGGCGCAGGGCAGGTGACTCAGGGGTTGAGCAGGTGGCCGTTGGTGTGGCGGACCAGATGGGCGAGCTCTGGCACTTCCACGACGTGGCGACCAGCCGCGCGGAGAAGTTCGGCGCCCTGGCAATCGACGAACAGGTCGGGCTCCCGCCAGGCGAAGACGATTCGCGAGATCGGGGTGGCCAGGATCAGCTCTGTGCAGCTGCGAACCCGTGAGGAGCGGGTGCTGCACGGTTCGAGCGAACTGTAGAGGGTGGCTCCGTCGAGCCGGCGGTCATCCGGGGCGAGCTTGCCCAACGCAGCCTCCTCGGCGTGATCGCGGAGATCACCCTCGCGGGAATACCCCGTGGCGAGCACCGCGCCGTGTGCCTCGGTGATCACCGCGCCCACCGAGAACGCTGTTGTCGACGGTGGGCAACTCTTCGCGAGCTCGATGGCATACCGCAGATACTCGCGGTCGGGTTCGGTCATCCCAACCACAATGGCATCGAAGCGATCGAGATACCCACAATTGACCAACACCCTCATCGTACAATCATTACGGCTTGACTTCCATCATAGAATGGTTGCTTACGCCAAGATCGGGTGGCCGCGCCGCGGCGGAAACTGGGGGCTGTCCCGCCGCGGCGCGGCGCCGCCGGACCGAGGGGCGAGCCCGGCGGGGGCTTCTCCGGGTTTGCGAGCCCGGGCAAACATGTGCAAATCAAGAGCTTCAACGGACCACTCGTGCTCAGGATAAACCCCTTCGTGGGTCCAGTGCCCAAACGTCACCGAGCGCTACCACAATGGCACAGGAGTAGCGCAAACCTCACGGCCCAGCGCCGGCGAGGTAGCGGAGCAGGACGATATCCCCCATCTGCCTGGTCGCTGCCAGGGTCATCGGGTGATCGTGATGGCCTGCACCGGGCAAGCCAACGCACCTTGCTCGGCTTGAGGCTCCAGATCGGGCGGGACGTCCGGGTTGTTGATCAGGCAGTAGCCGCCCTCATCCAAGTCGTAGATCTCGGGTGCGGCGGCGTTGCACTGGCCGTGACCCTCGCAGATGTTGGGATTGACCTCGACGCGCACGGCGTCCTCCTCGGCTGGCGTTTCGACGGTGGGCCCGACCCATTTTGGCCTTCCCAGCCAGGGCCACCCACCCGGGGATGAGCCGACGACGGGGTCGCCGGGCTCCCGGCGCGTACTAGGCAATCCGGGTGCTCTTAGGGCGCCGTCGGATCACCGACGGTGACGGAGCCCGGGCGTCGGGTCGGATGCCGGAGGCCGCCCGGGTCGCATCGATACCGCCCCGATGCCGCTGACCTCGCAATACGGTCGACCAACGAGCGATACACGACCGTTGCACGGACGCGAATGGTCGCCTCGCGCCATCCCGATCTCAGGGTGAGGGGGCTTTAAGTCCGTAGGGGAAGTCCGGTAGACAGTGCACTGCGGCGTCACGGCGTTTGCGCCAAGTCGTTATGCATGTCAGGTGCGCCCTCGGTCAGGCCGGGGGGCGACGAGGAGGTAGGTAAGTGGATCGTCGGGTGCGGCGTGCGGTGTTGGACCGGCTGGCGGCCGTTGAGGAAATCGCTGCGCGGGCCGGCGCGACGCTGTCTGCGCCGTTGGCGCCGTTGGCGCGCAAGCACATCCAGACCATCACCGACGGGTGGCGGGAGTTGCTCGTCCAACACCAACCGGACTCCACTGGCCGCTGCCCCGTCTGCTCAGGTTGGCTGCGCCGGCGTCGTTGGCCCTGCGAAGTGTGGTCCACCGCGCACCTTCACCTCATCGGCGACGGCACCGAGCAGATCGATCGGTCCGTCAGGAATTCCAATCCGTTCTGCCGACCGCGCCAGGTGCTCGTAGTCCCGCGCCAGCTCGACGCGGCGATCGCTGAGCAGACCAGGGCGCGCAAGGCCTCGATGCACGGCGCGGCCGGCAAGGCATCCATCCATCAAGGGTGATCTACGCCCGGCACTGAAGTTCCACGACCGAGCCACTGTCAGGGCGGCCGCATAACCTGGCAATCGTGCCCGAGCAGATCGTCGCGAAGCGGATCGGCTGGATCCGCCGGCTCGCGACAGCCTGCTGGCGCCACCCGAAGGTCGCTGTAGCGGCTCTGCTGGCCTCCAGTATCGGGGTCGGCATGGAAGCCATCCTCCCGCTGCTGACCCGGATCGCGGTCGACGACGCGGTTGCACGTACCACCGCGCGGTTGGGCTGGCTGGTCGCCGCGCTGGTGGCGGCGGCGCTCCTGCAGTGTGCAACCGCCTTCGTGCGCCGCTATCTGGGTGGTCGGCTATCTCTGGACGTGCAGCACGACCTGCGCAACGCGGTGTTCCGGGCGGTGCAGAAGCTCGACGGCGCCAAGCAGGACAGCCTGCGCACCGGCCAGGTCGTCTCGCGGGCTATCTCCGATCTGCAGCTGGTGCAGGGCCTGCTGTCGGTGGTGCCGCTGACGGCGGGTGTGCTGGTGCTGCTGGCCGTCGCGCTGGGCGCGATGCTGTGGCTGTCCCCGTTGCTCACGCTGATCGCGCTGATCGTGGTGCCGGCTGCCGGGCTGGTCACCACCCGGACGCGGCGCACGCTCTTTCCGGCGACCTGGTCGGCGCAGCAGCGCGCGGCCGACATCGCCGAGCTTGTCGAGGAGACCGTCACCGGGGTGCGGGTGGTGAAGGGATTCGGGCAGGAGGCCCGCGCCGTGTCGGGGCTCGAGGATCGGGCCCGGCAGCTGTTCGCCGAACGGATGCGCTCCGCCCGACTCAACGCGACGTTCGCCCCGACGCTGGCTGCGTTGCCCTCGCTGGGTCAGGTCGGGGTGTTCGCGCTAGGCGGCATGCTGGCGCTGCGGGGGAGCATCAGCTTGGGGACCTTCGTGGCATTCGCCGCGTACCTGGCGCTGCTCGTCGGCCCTGCCCGGTTGATCGCCAGCCTGGTGATCCTCGCGCAGCTGGCCCGAGCAGGTGTGGAACGGGTCTATGAGCTGATCGACTCTCAACCCGACGTGGTCGACGCACCAGACGCGATCGACGTCCCGGACGGCCCGCTGGCGGTGCAACTCGACGGGGTGCACTTCGGCTACGCCCGCAGCGAACCGGTACTCGACGGGATGTCCCTGCGCATCGAGCCGGGTGAGACGGTGGCCCTGGTGGGGACGCCCGGCTCGGGGAAGTCCACCGTCTCGCTGCTGCTGGCCCGGTTCTACGAGGTGCAACAGGGCGCGATCCGGGTCGGACCGCTCGGTCAGTTCGTCGACGTCCGGCGGCTGCGGTTGGCGTCGCTGCGCCGGGCGGTGGGAATGGTGTTCGAGGAGGCGTTCCTGTTCTCCGACACGGTGCGGGCCAACATCGCCTACGGATGCCCGGACGCCACCGACGAGCAGGTGTACCGGGCGGCGCGGGACGCGGCGGCGCACGAGTTCATCTCCGCGTTGCCGCGGGGCTACGACACCACGGTCGGCGAGCGGGGAATGACCCTCTCAGGCGGGCAACGCCAGCGGATCGCGTTGGCCAGAGCGCTGCTGTCCGATCCACGGATACTCGTGCTCGACGACGCCACCTCTGCGGTTGACGCCACCACCGAGGCGGCCATTCACGCCACCCTGCGTCGGGTCACCGCCCAGCGCACCACCTTGCTCATCGCGCACCGCCGGTCCTCGCTGGGGCTGGCCGACCGGATCGCGGTGCTCGACGGCGGGCGGGTGCTCGACATCGGGACCCAGTCCGAGCTGACCGCTCGGTGCGCGTTGTTCCGCGCTCTGCTCGCGGGCCCCGGTGAGGTGATCGAGGATGCCAGCACCGCCATGTTGGACATGCCGAGTCTGGGCCCAGGTCCCGGTCTGGATGGCATCACCCCTGAGCTTTGGCCCGCCGACGCACCGGCCGAGGCGGCAGACGACTCCAGCGATGGTCGACGGGCGGCGCAGAGCGCGGCTGGCGCGGGGCGCGGCGGACTGGGGGCCAGCCTGGTCGGCAGCATCGGGGCGACTCCGGAACTGCTCGCGGCGGTGGCCGCTCTGCCCCCCGCGACTGCTACCCCGGATGTCGGAAAGGCCGACCCGGCAGCACCTGACCCGAACTTTCGGCTGCGGCGGTTACTGCGACCGGTGGCGGGATGGCTCAGCTTCACCGCGGGCCTGGTGGGCCTTGACGCGCTGGCGACTGTGGCGTTCCCGGCGCTGGGTGGTCTCGCCGTCGACGCCATCACCAGCCACGCGCCGCGGCTACTGGTCATCGCGGTGGCGGTCGGGCTCGGGGTGGTCGCCGCCGATTGGCTGGTCATCGCCGCCCAGACGGTGGTCGCCGCCCGCGCCGGGGAAACGCTGTTGTACCTGGTACGGGTGCGCAGCTTCGCGCACCTGCAGCGCCTCGGGATGGACTATTTCGAACGCGAGATGGCCGGCCGGATCATGACCCGGATGACCACCGATGTGGATGCGCTGTCCACGTTCCTGCAGACCGGGCTGTCCACCGCGCTGATCAGCGTGCTCACCGTCGCGGGGGTGGCCATTGCGCTGCTGGTCACCGACGCGGGTCTCGCTGTGGTTGCGATGCTCGGCCTACCGGTGCTCCTAGTAGCCACGGTGATGTTCCGGCGGCTGTCCTCAGCGGCCTACGACGAGGCCCGGGAGCGGGTCAGCGAGGTCAACGCCGACCTGCAGGAGAACGTCTCCGGTGCGCGGGTGGCCCAAGCGTTCACCCGGGAGCGCCGCTCGGCCCGGGACTTCGCCGCGCGCAGCGATGCCTACCGGCGCGCCCGGCTGCGCGCCCAGCGCTATATCGCCACCTATTTCCCGTTCGTGGCGCTGCTGTCCGACCTCGCGACCGCTGCGGTACTGGGTGTCGGGGCGTCCCGCGTCGCCGCGGGCACCGTCAGCGCCGGGGTGCTCACCGCGTTCCTGCTCTATCTGGGTCTGTTCTTCGCGCCCGTGCAGCAGCTTTCCCAGGTTTTCGACGGCTACCAGCAGGCTGCGGTCGGGCTGCGGCGCATCCGGGAGCTGTTGGACACGCCGACCTCGGTGCCGCCGCCCGGTGCCGACGCCGTGCCGGTGCCGTCCCGGCTGCGCGGTGAGGTGGAGCTGCGCGACGTCACCTTCAGCTACCCCGGCGCCGCACAACCCGCGCTGGACCGGGTGTCACTGCGCATCGCGCCCGGCGAAACCGTCGCCCTGGTGGGGGCAACCGGCGCCGGCAAGTCGACCGTGGTCAAGCTGCTGGCCCGCTTCTACGACCCGACGGCCGGAGCGGTGCTCATCGACGGGACCGACGTGCGCCGTTTCGACCCGGCGGCGTTTCATCACCGGCTGGGGGTGGTGCCGCAGGAGGCGCACCTGTTCCGCGGCGACGTCGCGGGCAACATCAGCTACGGTGTCCCGCAGGCATCCTCGGCCGATGTCGAGGCGGCGACCCGCAGGGTCGGCGCGCTGGCGGCCGTCGCCGCGTTGCCGCACGGGTTTCGCCAGCCGGTCAACGAGCGTGGTCAGGGTCTGTCAGCCGGGCAGCGGCAACTGATCGCGCTGGCTCGCGCCGAGTTGGTCGAGCCTGACCTGCTCCTGCTCGACGAGGCCACCGCGGCTTTGGACCCGGCCACCGAGTCGCTGGTGCTGGCCGCCGCGGACCGACTCGCAGCGCGCCGCACCACCGTCGTCATCGCGCACCGGCTGGCTACCGCGGCCAAGGCCGACCGGATCGTCGTACTCGACAGTGGGCGGATCGTGGAGCAGGGCCGCCACCACGAGCTACTCGCCGCCGACGGGCACTACGCTCGACTCTGGGCCGCAGGCTCACCGGACGGCACCGTCGCCGCGTAGTTGGCCCTTCAAGGCCTACCAACCCCCGGCTGGACAGTCGTCAACCGCTACCAACCAGCCTACAGCGCATGCGGTCAAGAGCGCAGGGCGCGGCGTCCCATGATCACCGAAACTGAGGCGTCACCGTGCGATCTTGCACGCCCACTACTCACTTTCGGCGATCACGCACCCGGCTGGCTGGCGCGGACGAGCTATGACAGCTCGCGACTGACTGGCGACCCCGTCAGGCGGCGCGCCGGGGGGTCGCCGGACACCGCACGCGCCACGGTGAGGGCTAGCCTGGAAGCCGCGCCAGTGCCTCTGCACGGACGCGTGAAGAACGGACAGAACGAATAGAGGCGACTTTCGGCAGTGTCTCGCAGCGACCCCCCTGTGCAGTTCGGCCCGAACGAGTGGCTCGTCGAGGAGATGTACGAACAGTTCCTCGCCAACCCCTCGGCGGTGGACCCGTCTTGGCACGACTTCTTCGCCGACTACCGGCCCGCATCGCACGGCAACATCAACGGCAAGGCTCCCCAGCCGAGCGCACCGCCAGCAACGAAGCAGCCACCTCCCAGACAGCGCCCGCCGACCAACGGTGCGCCCGCGCCAACGCGGATCACCGTGCCAGCGCAAACCCAGCACGACACCACCACCGCCCTGCGCGGCGCGGCGGCCCGCTTGGTGGCGAACATGGAGACCTCGCTGGAGCTGCCGACGGCCACCAGCGTGCGTGCGGTGCCGGCGAAACTACTTGTCGACAACCGCATCGTGATCAACAACCATCTCCAGCGGACCCGTGGCGGCAAGATCAGTTTCACCCACATCATCGGGTACGCGGTGGTGCGGGCGCTGGCCGAGCACCCGCAGATGAATCGCCACTACACAACCGACGACCAGGGCAAACCTGCTGTCGTTGCGCCCGAGCACGTCAACCTGGGCTTGGCGATCGATCTCAAGACCGCCAAGGGACACAGCCTCGTCGTCACCTCGATCAAGGGTTGCGAGGTGATGACTTTCGGCCAGTTCTGGCAGGCCTACGAAGACATCATCCGCAAGGCCCGCGAGGGCAGGCTCACCACCGAGGACCTCGCGGCCACCACGATCACGCTGACCAACCCGGGCACCATCGGCACCAACCACTCGGTGCCCCGGCTGATGTCCGGCCAGGGCACCATCATCGGCGTCGGCGCGATGGAGTACCCGGCGGCCTTTCAGGGCGCCAGCGAGGATGCGCTCGCCGAGATGGCGATCAGCAAGATCATCACACTGACTTCCACCTATGACCACCGCATCATCCAGGGCGCCGAGTCCGGCGAGTTCCTGCGTCGCATACACGGGCTGCTGCTGGGCGACGACGGTTTTTTCGACGACTTGTTCGCCTCGCTGCGGGTGCCCTACGAGCCGGTGCGCTGGGTGCAGGACATCCCCGAAGGGGAGGTCGCCAAGACCGCCCGGGTCCTCGAGCTGATCGACGCCTACCGCACCCGCGGCCACCTAATGGCCGACACCGACCCGCTGAACTACCGGCAGCGCAGGCACCCCGATCTCGACGTGCTCAGCCACGGCCTGACCCTGTGGGACCTGGACCGGACGTTCGCGGTCGGGGGGTTCGCCGGGCACTCACACATGAAGCTGCGCGACGTCCTGGGAGTACTACGCAACGCCTACTGCCGCAACGTCGGCGTGGAGTACATGCACATCCTGGCGCCCGATGAGCGGCAGTGGTTGCAGGAGCGCGTCGAGCGGGTGCACGAGAAACCCAGCCGTGCGCAGCAGAAGTACATCCTGTCCAAGCTCAACGCAGCGGAGTCGTTCGAGACCTTCCTGCAGACCAAGTACGTCGGCCAGAAGCGGTTCTCGCTGGAGGGCGCGGAAACCGTCATCCCGCTCCTGGACGCGGTGCTGGACACCGCCGCCGCGTACGAGCTGGACGAGGTGGTGCTCGGCATGCCGCACCGTGGGCGGCTCAACGTGCTGGCCAACGTTGTGGGCAAGCCGTACTCGCAGATCTTCCGCGAGTTCGAGGGCAACGTCGACCCCGGTCAGGCACACGGCTCCGGTGACGTCAAGTACCACCTGGGCGCCGAGGGCAAGTACTACCGGATGTTCGGCGACGGCGAGACGAAGGTGTGCCTGACCTCCAACCCGTCGCATCTGGAGGCCGTGGATCCGGTACTCGAAGGCATCGCGCGAGCCAAGCAGGACATACTGGACAAGGGACCAGGCGGTTTCACCGTGCTGCCTGTTGCGCTACACGGGGACGCCGCCTTCGCCGGGCAAGGCGTGGTGGCCGAGACACTCAACCTGTCGCAATTGCGCGGATATCGCACCGGCGGCACCGTGCACGTGATCGTGAACAATCAGGTGGGATTCACCACGGCACCGCAGTACGCGCGGTCCAGCGAGTACTCGACCGATGTCGCGAAGATGATCGGCGCGCCCGTGTTCCACGTCAATGGCGATGAGCCGGAGGCTTGTGTCTGGGTGGCGAAGCTGGCCGTGGAATACCGGCAGGCATTCCAAAAAGATGTCGTGATCGATATGGTCTGCTACCGCCGCCGCGGTCACAATGAGGGCGACGACCCGTCGATGACCCAGCCGAAGATGTACGACATCATCGACACCAAGCGGTCGGTCCGCAAGGGTTACACCGAGGCGCTCATCGGCCGCGGGGACATGTCCGTCGAGGAAGCCGAGCGCGTGCTGAAGGACTACGCACAGCAGCTCGAGCATGTCTTCAATGAGGTCCGAGAGCTGGAAAAGCGGGCTGCGGCGCCGAGCGAATCAGTGGAGACCGAGCAGCCCGTGCCTTCCGGGTTGTCCACCGGAGTAGACCGCAGCGTCATCGAGCGGATCGCCGACGCTCACGTCAACCTGCCGGCGGGTTTCACCCCGCACCCCAGGGTCAAACCCGTGCTGGAAAAGCGCGCGAAAATGGCCCGCGAGGGAGGTATCGACTGGGCCTTCGCCGAGTTGCTGGCGCTCGGCTCGGTGTGTCTGGACGGCCGCCTGGTGCGGCTGTCCGGACAGGACACCAGGCGTGGCACGTTCGTGCAACGGCACTCGGTGCTGATCGACCGCAAGACCGGGGCCGAGTACACGCCGTTGAATAACATTTCACCGAACCAGGCGAAATTCATGGCCTACGACTCGGCATTGTCGGAGTTCGCCGCGCTGGGCTTCGAATACGGTTACTCGGTGGCGAACCCGGACGCTATGGTGCTCTGGGAAGCGCAGTTCGGTGACTTCGCCGATGGCGCGCAGCCGGTGATCGACGAGTTCATCTCCTCCGGAGAGGCCAAGTGGGGCCAGCGTTCCGATGTCGTTCTACTGCTGCCGCACGGCCACGAGGGGCAAGGCCCCGATCACACGTCTGGACGCATCGAGCGGTTCCTGCAGTTGTGCGCTGAGGGCTCCATGACCGTGGCACAGCCGTCCACGCCGGCGAACTATTTCCACCTGCTGCGCCGGCATGCCCTCGACGGCGTGCACCGGCCATTGGTCGTGTTCACACCGAAGTCGATGCTGCGTCTGAAGGCGGCGGTGAGCCCGGTGCAGGACTTCACCTCGGGCAGGTTCGCATCGGTGCTCGATGACCCGCTGGTGACCGATCGCTCAGCGGTGCGCCGGGTCCTGCTGTGCACCGGCAAGATCAGCTACGAACTCAACGCGGCACGCCAGCAGGGTGGCATCGAGCACGTCGCGATCGTGCGCGTCGAGCAGCTCTACCCGGTGCCCCAGCGGCGGCTGGCCGCGGCGCTGGACCGCTACCCCGAGGCCACCGAGGTGTGCTGGGTGCAGGAGGAACCCGCCAACCAGGGCACCTGGCCGTTCTACGGACTGAGCCTGCCCGAGTTGATGCCCGAGCGACTGCGCGGGCTGCGGCGGATCTCCCGGCGTGCCATGGCGGCCCCGTCCGCGGGGTCGGCCAAGGTCCACGACGTCGAGCAGCGCGAGCTCATCGCCGCCGCCCTGGGCGGGTGACCGTGTATTTCACCGACCGTGGCATTGAGGAACTCGAGAACCGGCGAGGCGGCGAACAGCTCAGTGTCGAGCGGCTGGCCGCCCGGCTCCGGGCGTTCGTCGATGAACACCCGGAATTCGAGGACGCCATCGAGCGGTTGGCCACCTACCTCGCCCGGGACGACGCCGACGAGCCGGATGATCTCTAGGCCGCCAAGTCACGAAACTTCGGTCTAACCGGTCACCACGCTCTGGCTCCTCACTGACGACGGGCAGCGCCTGGTTAGCGGGCGGTTTTGTCGCCATTTTTGCGCTGATGCCCCGCGTCTCCATGACCTCGGTGAACACCTTGTTCGTCTATCCTCGAGCGCGAAAGCGGTATTTATCGGGCCAATCGGGCGGGGGCGTAACGGGTGGCCCTGCCGCCGCGAATGCTGGGTATGAAAATCACGATCCTGATTGGCACATCCCGCAAAGCCACGGCCGACGAGAAGCGAGCCATCGCGCAGCACCGCGAGGAGCATCCAGATGGTAAGCACGACTACTGGGATGAGGGCGATCAATCCTTGCTGCTGGCCAGGCCACAGCTGCGGTGCGGGGAGGACGGGGCGAAGCTGACAGTCCCGGTGCGGATCCTGTAGCTCGTGGTCGCACCGCTCGCAGACCACCATCACGTGGAACCAGACACGGTCACCACGCATAGGCCTCCGGCGCCGGTTTGACGCCGTTGGGCCCGGGCGCCGGGAACTGCTCATCGAGCCGGGTCAGCACATCGGCATCCAGGGTGATCGCGACGGCGCGCAGCGAGCTGTCCAGTTGCGCGATTGTCCGCGGACCGACGATCGGCGCGGTCACCCCTGGCTGGTGCAGTAGCCAGGCCAGCCCGACGTTGGCGGGATCCTCGCCGAGGTCGGCGCAGAGCTTCTCGTACGCCTCGATGCGCTCCCGGTTTGTCTCAAGCGCGTCGGCGGAGCGCCCTGCAGTGCTGCGCGAACCGCCGCCTTCGCGTTGTTTGCGCAGTACCCCGCTGAGCAGGCCGCCGTTGAGCGGTGACCACGGGATCAACCCGATGCCGTAGTCCCGCGCGGCGGGCAATACCTCCAGCTCGACCCACCGGGTGAGCAGGTTGTAGATGGACTGCTCGCTGACTAGCCCAGTGACGTGCTGCCGGCGAGCCGCCTCCTGCGCCTTGACCAGGTGCCATCCGGCGAAGTTCGACGAACCGACATAGATGATCTTGCCCTGCTGCCGGAGCACCGACATCGCCTCCCAGATCTCCTCCCACGGCGTGGCCCGATCCACGTGGTGCATCTGGTAGAGGTCGATGTAGTCGGTCTGCAGCCGGCGCAGCGACGCGTCGCAGGCCCGCCGGATGTTCAGCGCGGACAGCTTGGTTTCGTTGGGCCAGTCCCCCATCGATCCGTAGAGCTTGGTCGCCAGCACGGTGCGCTCCCGGCGCGCGCCGCCGCCGGCGAACCACCGGCCGATGATCTGCTCGGTGACCCCTTCACCCTTCTTCCAGCCATAGACGTTGGCGGTGTCGAAGAAGTTGATGCCCTGCTCGTGGGCCCGATCCATGATGGCGTGACTGTCGGCCTCCGAGGTCTCCGGACCGAAGTTCATCGTCCCCAGGCACAATCGGGATACCGACAAGCCGCTACGACCCAGCTGTGTGTACTCCATACCGACCACCCTGGCACGGGTGCCTCGCCACCGCCCA
>QHBZ01000344.1:14967-15966 GCA_003244055.1 Pseudonocardiales bacterium
TGGGCGGTGGCGAGGCACCCGTGAGTGCTGATGTGGGCTATAGCTCGCATTGCCACTCACGGGTTATCCACAATGGCGGGTTATCCACGATGGGCTTGACCTGGACCCTGGTCGAGGTTGCAGGCTGGTGGCCATGAGTTGGTCGGTGTGAGCGCACCACCTGAGGCCGTCACGCCGGTTCGGTCGGAGCTGTTCGGCCCGAGCCGGCGCGCGACCACGATCGGCGTGCTCCTGCTGATCAGCATGGTGGCGTTCGAGGCGATGGGGGTGGGCACGGCCATGCCGGCCCTGGTGGCCGACCTCGGCGCGCTGTCGCTCTACGCGTGGCCGTTCGTCGCGTTCATGGCGGCCGGGGTGTTCGGGACCGTGCTCGGCGGCCGGTGGTGCGATCTTGCCGGCCCGAGAATCCCGCTGGTGGCGGCCCCGGTGCTGTTCGGCGCAGGCCTGCTGGTGGCCGGCACCGCGGCCGGTATGCCGCAGCTGCTGGTCGGGCGGGTACTACAGGGGTTGGGTGCCGGCACCCTGACGGTGGCGGTCTACGTGCTCATCGCGGTGGTCTACCCCGAACGGACCCGGCCGGCCGTCTTCGGGCTGATATCCTCGGCGTGGGTGCTGCCCTCGCTGATCGGGCCCCCGATCGCCGGGGTGGTGACCGAACGACTGTCCTGGCACTGGGTATTCCTCGGCCTGGTGCCGGTGGTGATGCTCGCCGTCGGGCTGGTGGTGCCCACGGTGCGCCAGCTCGGTGCGCCGGATCCCGTACGGCGCACAACTGCGCGACGGCCCGGGCTGGTACTGGCCGCCCTGGGCGCGGCAGTTGGGGTCTGCGCACTGAGCTGGGCCGCCCAGCATCCCAGCGGGTCCGCTGCCGCGGTGGCCGGTGCGGCACTGGTGGCGCTGCTAGCGTCGACGCGCCGGTTGCTGCCCGATGGGGTGTTCCGGGCGCGCCGTGGCGTGGCGACCGTAGTGGCTGCCCGGGGACTGCTCGCCGGAATGTTC
>QHBZ01000345.1 GCA_003244055.1 Pseudonocardiales bacterium
TCGAACCCAGAACCCAAGGATTCTCGGACCGTTGTTGTGGTTGTTCGTGGATAGCACTGGTTACCTGCGGCGTTCGCGACCGCGAACGCTCATCGCTTGTGGTCATTTTCGGTTATCTGGATGAGTTTTGTGACCATAAAGTGTCCAAACGATCACCAGCTCACGACCACCGGAAATCTTGCACGCTGGGGGTTGTGTGGCGTCCCCTCGACCTTGCATCGCCCGGCCACACGCCAGCCCGGGGGCAGCCCTCGGCGGAACCGCCACATGTGCCGTGCGGCTCTGCCCCTGGGCTGGCGTGGGGGTAGCCCTTGCGGGAGGTCGAGGGGACGCCACACCCCACCCACCCGACACGTGCGGCACCGCTGATGGCTGGCCATCCCCGAGACCTGCCCGCCCGGCAGGGGCACGGGTTGTTCGAGATCCGCAAGATTTTCTAGGAGCGGCATACGGTTTAGGAATAGTTCGTCAGTAACACACTGTGTATAGGATCTGACGTGCTGTTTCATCTCGGTCATCGACGGCCGGACTCGGGGTCATTTCGCAATGGCTTCGCGGTTCGCGGAACGGTTGACGTGGTATCTCGGCGCACCGCGCGGTTGTTCGTGAGCCTGCGGAGCCACAGCATTCTTGAGCGAGAAGGATGTGTGCGAGCGATTCGGCGTGACGCGGTATGCTGCCCGCGCCGCTCTCAACAAATTGCAGTTGGCAGGACTCATCGTGACCGTACCGGGGCAGGGGCGACGCGTCGCCGGAGCGCCGTCGACGTCGAACGCGGGACGACACTAGTGCAGCGCTCTCGAAGCGCGTTATCGGACCGAAGTGTGCGTGGCTTTGAGCCGGCTCTCTCTGGCGATTTCCCAGCGGCGACTGTGCCGAGCACGGCCCGGCCGAGCTGATCCGGCGGACAACGCGGCCGAGGTCACCGACCGGATGGAGCGCAGTGGCCCCGGGCGAGACGCACGACGACGCCACCTCTGCCTACGCGACAAGCGCGTCCAGACTGGAGTGCGGGACCGGCCGCGAGCGTCGGAAATGCTCGATTTGGCTGAACAGTCTTCACGCACAACTACAGTAGATCGTCTAAACTCTCGACAATTCTCGGCACGGTAATCCCAATGTGGTCAAATCGCGTTTGATCCAAACTGTGGGCATTTTTCTCCGGGACATGTTCGCTGAGCAAGCGGAGCATTGGGTATCCGACGGAGGGCTCAATCGAAGCGATGTACCGAGCCCATCCGTAGAGGCGATTGGGAATCATCCGCGCATCGTCGCCACCGAAATCCTCCATGTAAGACTGATAGCCAAACTGCTCAATTAGATAGCAAACCCGCCGCATTTGACGTTTAATCCGACGCGGAATTCGAGGCCTGTCGGCGCATCCCACGAACAGGCCTGTAACGTATTGCGGTCCGCCACGTCGCATAAAGACCGTCTTCCGGTCGTTTACAAGCCACCCGTCCGCGAGGAGAATTTCCTTAATGTCACCGAGGTTTCGATCGGCAACATCTCCCGAGAAGATCATGTCATCGACATATCGGGTGAATTCGAGGCCTTCGTATTCACAGTAGCTAGCAAGCGTGTAGTCGGTAGGCTCGAATACTATATTTGAAATCAGCGGCGATGTGCTTAGGCCAATTGGCAGACGGCCATTAATGGTGACGATCCGCGTGCAGAGCTCTAGCGCGTCCGTTTGAAATCCTTGAGTTTGAAGCGCAGTGCCGACCCGATCCGAGTTGATGGACGGAAAGAACTCTCGAAGGTCCACCCTCAAGACGCAAGCCTTATCAAGATGCTGCGCCGCATTCGTGAGAGGCGAACGTCCCTTCACAAACCCGTGTACATGCAATGGAGGATTATATGGAAGTTCTGCTACGAAGCTTCGATGCAGGTTCTTCGTCACCGTATCAAGCGCAGTGGCCGGTGCAACTATCTCCCGACGACCCCTGTTGTAGGTTGTGTAGACATGCGTGCTGAAGTCGACGCGCTCCCGGAGTCGATCGGCAAGTTTCTCCAGCTTTGCTACGGATGTGCCTGCGTACTCGGACAGATCCTCAATCGTCACCAATGGAGCACTCCAGCAGCTTACTTGTTAAGGGCGGGTCCCAAGGTCCCTCCGCACGGATTGTAGCGCAACGCGTGCGTGAATCGCACACAAAATTGACCCTGGGACCCGCGCCCGTTATCATACCACTACGGACCTTCGAAGCTCATCTTGCGGCTCGCCAACTTCCCATCTTCTAAGGATTGAAGAAGGGATATGGATGGCGCTATCTCCCGATACCCCCTGTATGCGCGACTGTCAGGGTCCGTCGTGAAGCTGCTGGAGATCCACCGACTCGTAGCAAGCATTGCATAATCGGCGATAGCCAGCGACAGCACCGACCCTTTCTTCGCCATTTCCATTCTAATTTGAGGAAGTTTGGCGATCGTGTTAAGCTTTACTAGTGCTCGAAATGTGGCGAATCTCGGAAGGTTGCGGAGCATGGGCCGCAGGGCGTCATTCTCCTCAATGCAGACGGTCAGAGCAGCTTGGTCCCGATATCGGATCAAGTTGTCGGCAATAATTGTCTCGTACATCTCGGATATCACTTGAGGTTCGGTCAGGCCTCGGTAGGAGTGCTGACGAGTTGCGATCATGTGGACCTTGAAACCTGCACTCCGCTGAATTAGCTCGATGAATGGCTGCGAGACTTCCAGTGGATCCGTACTTGCATGGAAACCGGTCGAACGGAACTTCTCGAATCCTTTATGGCCCCTCAGCGCCCTCCGTGCCGACAGTTCTCGATACAGCTGGTGGATTTCTCCCTCTATATCGCCAGCATCGGCATCGGTCACGACAGCGCCGACTATCAACGGCTGATCAGGATTCCCATTTCCCGATTCATCCATGTAGATGACAATTGGGCACCGCGCATCGGTTACTTCTACGGAAATTCCCCGACTCCGCTCCGATGGGAAGATTGAGTATCGCTTGTAGACCAACTCGGGCCTGCCTTCGGGGGCGGTGAGGCGTCATCATAAGGAATAGCGCGATGCGGCACTAGCCTAATACGGCTGGCGGGGCGGGTACAAATCGGGTACAGGTCAGGGCCCGATATGCTCTGACGCGGGGTAACAGCGGACGCCACGGAACCGGCCGACCAGGCACGCCATTGCCCGGCAAGCGCCTGGTCAGGCGCAGTACGCGACCTGCTGACGCGATGCCCTCGCCGGGCGACAGGCCTAGGGATCCTTGGTCCCTAGAACGTTGACACTTTGAGCCAAGTTCCCAAGAGGGCGTAGCGTTGTTCTCGTCCGCTCCCACACAGGCGTTTCGACCGCCTGACCAGCCACGATGGGTGGCACAACGACGGCGACTTAGGCTTAGGTTGCCCGATTCGGCGCAGCGGATGGCGACGGTCAGCCACCCCAGACCGGGAGTCCCTGCGGGAGCTTGCGCTCAGAACGCCGCAGGGACCATTTGGCGCGCCCACAGACTCGGCGGTCTGAGGCGCAGCGTGCGACACGAGGTCGCACAGTGTGAGTGGACTCACAGATTGGAGGATCGACTGATGTTGATGTCGATGGTGTAGTCCCGGGCCAGTGCTCAGGGCCTGTCCCCACCTCAACCGGCGTCGCTGGTAACGGCGGGGTCGGAAGCTTGAGGGAAAAGCCCAAGGGCCCCCGCTCCATCCGGGGGCTACAGGCGAGGGGAAGACCGGACGTTGCGACACGATGTTGCACGAGTTGAGTGGGTGAACTGTTGGAGGTTCGACTGATGTCGAAGGTGTAGCCCCAGGGCAGTGTTCGAGGTCATGTCCTTAGCCTGACGTGCGTCGCTGGTAACGGTGGGGTGCGAAGCTCAGGTGGTCAAGCCCAAGGGTTCCCGCTCCATCCGGGAGCCACAGGTGAAGAGGAAGGCCGGCCTCGCCGGGTACTCGGGTGCCGACGTAGCGCATCCCTTCCGGCCGACGAAACCGCGGCTGCGGACGGTGTAGCCCCGCATGCAGGCCGAGATCGACAAGCCTCACCAGCGCTACGCACGTCGGCGACACCGGTGACAGCAGAGTTACAGGGGTGGTTCGTTCTCTGTCGCCGCTCCCTCGCTTGCAGCTCAGCCCAAGTGGCCGGGGGTTCGAATGGACCCCATGTGATGCTGCTGCCGGTGAATTCCACGCCGTACAAGGAGACCCCGCCGCCGGAGCTCGTGCAGAACCTTCGCCGCGGGCACTACGCACTCGGGATCGAGGAACCCACGATGCTGCGGGCGGCGGCTGCCTTCACCGAGCTGGCCGTGGCGATCTCATCGGACAACGGCAACGGACCCAGCCTGCCACCGCTTCGCACAACGCAACAACGCCGCTGGGACTCCGCATACCACGGGTTCCGGGCTCGGGATACTGACGAGCTCTGTTTCTTCGGCGCTGATGTGCTCGGTCGTGATGTGGACGAAGCCTGGCTAGCAAGATGTGCTCATCTGGCCACCGGTCCGCAGGGCGGTCGAGGAGCTGGCGGTCACGACCACGGTGACGATGACAGCGGTGAGGACAAGCAGTGATTTGGTGGGGCCGATGGCCGTCAAAAGGAACCCACCGGTCAGCGAGCCTAGCGCCGCTGAGCTGCCCGCAATTAGGATCATCGAGGCGTACGCCTGGCCCTGGAGTCGGTCGGGAGTGACACGCATCTGATAGCTGACAATGATCGTGTTGATTAACGGACTGACGAACCCGGTGGCAGCCAGAATGACGCCGAGCAGGATCGGGTGCGTAGTTGTGGTGAGCAGCGGGACGGCGGTGGCGCAGACGGCGCCGGCGGCCAGTAGCACGGCACCGGGTGCCCAGCGCTGCTGGATTTTTGGGGCGACCACGGCCCCGGCCACCCCTCCGATACCGCTTAGCGCGAAGATCACACCGGTCTCGGTGGCGCTCGCGCCGTGCGCACTGGCCCCGACGATCACGCTGAGGACCACTGCGGGCGAGACCAAGGTCAACGCGGCGACATACAGCACCGAGGCACGCAGGAACGGCTCAGCGAAGCTCCACCGCAGACCGTCGAGCAGGCGACGCCGCGTCGGCTCCCGAGGTCCGGAGGGCTGCTGGGATTCCTGCAGGGGGATACAGATCGCGGTGATCGTCAGATAGGAGATGAGGTAGCTGACCGCGTCGACGAGAAACGGCAATGGCCGTGCCACCGCGAACAACACTCCACCCAGCGGTGGACCACCAACCACCGCCGCCTGTTCGTAGACCTGATTGCGAGCGACCGCAGTCGGTAGGTCGGCGCGAGCCACGACGTGGCGCACCGCGCCGCTGTGCGCGGCGAGAAACAACGCGCTCAGCGATCCGTTGACTAGGGCCAGCCCGAGCAGCTCGACCAGCGGTGGACGGCTCAGAGCCAGGGTGACGGTGAGGGCGGCCATCGCTCCGGCCCGCCCCGCGTCGCACCAGCGCATTAGCCCGCGCCGGTCCAACCGGTCAGCGACCACCCCAGCCGGCAGCAGGCCGACCACCGCCGACCCGGTGGCCACGAAGCCGACCAGACCCGCCTGAGTCGGCGAGCCGGTCAGGGCCAGCACCAGCAGCGGCATCGCCAACGCCGACGACGTCGACCCGAGCGTGGAGCCGGCCTGACCAACCCACAGCAGCCAGAACGCACGGTTGGCGCGCAGCGCCGGACGCTCGCTAGTGCCCGTACTCACTGCTGCCCGTCTTCCGGGCCGAATCGGCCCAGCAGCGCCTGAAAGGGCGCTAATTTGGTGGCCATTGGCTCACCACAGTGCCCGAAGACCCGTGCTGGATGGTTCCCGCGGCCATCCATGACAGTGGCCCGGCCGTGTCTGCAACTGAAAGCGAGACCACCGTCGCGTCGTTGGCTGCATCAACACGATGGTCGCCGTCTCGATGAGTCATACCGCAGCTCCAGTGAGCGTCATTCGGAATCTTTCCGTGGGGGATCGCCTCTGCCCCGGCTATGCTGGCATCAGAGTAGCCCCAAGAAAAGTAATGTTCCTGTGCTATCATTGAATGTTCATGGCGTCGATAAGACTTTTGGGCCGCATGTCGGTCCAGTGATCGTTGATGTAATCCAGACAGGCCTGGCGGGTGTCTTCGGGGTGGACGACGACCCAACCGGCCGGTATCTCAACGAAGGCCGGCCACAGCGAATACTGTCCTTCATCGTTTCGCAGTGCAAAGTAAGAGCCGTCAGGGTCTTCAAATGGATTTGTCATGGTTCACCTATCTACCGGCTGATTGAAATCAATTTCGACTCTCGTCGTTGTTTATGGGAGACCTGAGTTCTCAGACCAGCATCCATTGAGCTCGCCAATGGGCTGTGCGAGGTCTAGAATGCCAAATAGCCGAATGCATGCAAACGTGCCACCTCCTCACCTCAAACCCGCGTTGCTGGGTGTCCAATTACGCTGTCCATCTCGAACGTCACTAACGAGCTTCTGTTAAAGATACCGACCATTCAGCATGTGCGCAAGATGATTCACGCAACTGGGCCCGCGACTAGGACTGTCGGCCGTTGCTGACCAACGTGACCGACTAGTGTGAGGGAACGTCAGCGAAGGTGGACCACAGCGAGTGCTGGCCCTCATCGTTGGCCAGCACGTGGAAGACGCTGTTCTCGTGATCGAGGGGATTGCTCACCAAGGCTGCTCTGCCGGTTGTTGATGATGTCAAGACGTTCGGCCACTACTCGGCCGATGTGGGCCAGCGGTGCTGGCTGTGTCATAGCGTTATGCTGGCACGCGATCTCGTGGGTTTCGATGTGCCCGGTCACCACAGACCGCCAGACTTGGCCAGCAGGTGCGGCCGCTGGCTTGTTGTGCATCGCTTGGAAATACAGCAAGTCCCCGTCAAAGCTACCCACAACCGCGGTCGGCCTGAGTGCGAAGTTGTTGGCATAGACCTCGATAAACCTCGCGACGTGGCGTTCCTCCATGGCTGCCAGCACGTCGCCGTGACCGTCCTTGCCGCAGAGCATCGCCACAACCTCAGGCACGCTCAGCGGGCGGTCAACTTTGGCTGGGGTGTGGCCGGTGGCCTCGAGTAGAAGAGCGAGGATGTCGTGTTCCTCGGGCAGCGGGTTCAAGCCCCGTGAGGAGTCGATGGGGAAGGAATCGAGCATGGCCAGCAGCGCTACCTGCTCGCCCTGGTGTTGCAACCGGACGGCGATGGCGTGGGCAACAGCGCCGCCGAAGGACCAGCCCAGCAAGTGGTAGGGCCCGGCGGGTTGCGCGGTGCGGATGTGGTCGATGTACTCGGTGACCATGTCTTCCAGCGTGGCCGGGAGCGAACCGGGGTGGGCCAGACCCCATGCTTGCACTCCGTAGATCGGGTGGTCCGGATGCAGGTGGCGGAGCAACCCGGCGTAACACCAGCTCAGGCCGCCGGCCGGATGTATGCAGAACAGGGGTGGTCGCCTCCCGTGGGTGCGTAGGGGCAGCAGCACATCGAACGCATCTCGCTGCGTGCCGGTGTCCAGCAGTCGGGCCAGGCCAACCACCGTAGGCGCCTCGAAGAGTGCTTGAATGGAAAGTTCGGCGCCCACCGTGGACCGAATGTGGCTCACCAGACGGGTGGCCAACAGCGAGTCCCCACCCAGCTCGAAGAAGT
>QHBZ01000346.1 GCA_003244055.1 Pseudonocardiales bacterium
GAATACGCGAGCTCACCAGACTCAGACCCCGTTTCCGGCATTTACGACCGGGGACGCTACGCCTGACGTGGGGAGAGTTGATCAGGGTTTGTGGTGGGATGGGGGCTGGTCGTCGTAGGTGGCGTGCAGCTGTTCGGAGGGTTGGTAGCGCTCGGTGTCGGCGTAGGAACGGTAGGAGGCCTGGTCGGCGGGGGTCAGGACGGTGTCATCGAGGAAGGGGGTGAGTAGGTTGCGGGGCCATAGCCGTCGGGCCCGCACTGCGTTGATCTCCGCGCAGAACACGACGATGGCCGCTTGCAGGTACAGCCAGGCCAGCAACCCGAAGACCAGTCCGAACACGCCGTAGACCTGCGAGGCACCGATGAGTTCGCGGCTGAGGAACACCGTGCCCACGGTCTGTAGCACTTGGATGGTGATCCCGGCGCCGACCGCGCCGGGCAGCAGGTCAGCCAGCCGGACCTCACGGGCGCTTAGCACCCGGAACCCGATGAGGAACGCGGCCACGTTGACGATCGCCGCGACCGCGATCGCGGCGATGCGCAGCCCGGTGCCGATCCCGGAGCCGCCCGCGGACAGCGGGGTCGTCATGAGGAACTCGGTGGCCGCGGTGCCGACCGCGGAGAGCGCGGTGGTGATCAGGACGACCGTCCCGATCAGGGCGAACAGCACCAGGCCGCGGAGGCGGGACACCAGTGGGTTGGGGCGGGCATAGCGTGGCACGGCCCAGACCCGATTCAACGTTGTCTGGATGGCCACCGAAACATTGAGGCCCCCGTAGAGGGCACCGAGGATGCCCAGGATCACGCCTGTGCGGCTGCCGTGGATAGCGCTGACGTTCTGCTGCAGTTGCGGGCCGATGATCGGAAGTTGCTGCAACGCCGAGCCGACCAGTGCGTGCTGCAAGGCGGGGTTTCCCTGCAGGAGGTAGCCCAGCACGCTGACCAGCAACATCAGCAGGGGAAACAGCGCGAGAAACCCATAGTAGGTGATCAGAGCGGCGAGGTAACCACCCTGATCGTCAATGAACTTGTAGATCACCGCCAACGGGAAACCCACCCAGGTATGACGCCGCTGGAAGCCATCCAGTCGAGCCGCGACACCCCTCCCCGCCTCCTCGCAGTCCGCCGCCGCTGCGTTGAGGGTGGTCTTGCTAGTGCGCATCACGCCCGTGGCCCGGTCCGTGACGACCACGGCCCCCGCTGGGCTGTTGGCAAGGGCCCGCGACCGCGGTGTCTGGTGGCCCTGGCGGGCGTGTTCGCCACGATCATGCCGAGAGCAGGCGCTGGAAGAACTCGCGATAGCGTTGGAAGCTCACCCGCAGATCCTCCGTCGAGGTCGTGTCGCTGGTGGGCCCGCGGGTGACGTTCACCCGGATCTCGTCCAGCGTCCGCTCGACCAGCACGCTGGCCTCGCGCACCGCACGCTGCGGGTCATCAACGAAGGTGCCCTGGACTCGTTGCCACTCCTCACGCAGGCCAGCGGCGTTGCTGAGCAGGCCCACCCGCCCGGCACCCTCGTCGGCGGCAGCCTGACCCTCCAAGCGGCCAGGCAACTCCTCGGCCCCAGCCGGCCGGAGTCCTGATTCGCCTTCGGCATCGGAGGATGCGGTCCTCACCGGGCGGTCAGGGTCACCGCCGGTGTGCGCAGCGACGGACTCGGAGTCGCTGGCCGGGCCAGGCTGGTCGGCCCGCGACGGCTCGTAGACCCGGGTCTCGGGGGCTGGGCGAGAGCCGCGGTCCGTGACATCCCCGCGACCCGCCGGATCCTGGTCTGGGTCCGGGTTCCCTGGATGATCGGTAGGTGTCTCGGCCCCCCGATTGTCTTTGTCGCGGACCCAGCTTAACTCAGTGTCACCGAAGCGACGTGCTGGCCCGCCCGGCCCTTCTCGCTGTTCAGGCTCTTCAAGCTGCCCGCGGTGTTCCTGCGGTGTGTCCATCGTGGACCCCGTTCGTGTCGTGGCGCCTGGCGGTGTGTGTTTACTGTGCGTGCACGAGCTCGTTGAACAGTGCGCGGTAGTGCACGAACGCCTGCCGCAGGTCCTCGGTGTCAGCGGCGCCCGGGCGGTCGTGGTGGACCTGCTGGGCGGCATGCCCGGCGCGGTAGTGCTCCACGACCTGCGGGTGATCGGCGGCCACCAGCTCGGCACGGTCGCTGAAGTCTTCCACCGGGTAGCCGCAATCGCGCATCACCTCGGTGACCAGCTGGTCTGCCTCGTCCAGGACGGGTCCGGGTCGGTCGACGAACTCGGTCTGCACAGCCTGCCAGCGTTGGGTGTACCGCTCGCGAGCCGTGGGTTCCAGTTCGTGGATGTCGAGCCGGTCACGCCGATCCGCGACCTGGCCCAGGTGCTGATCTGCGGCGCGCTCACTGCCGCGCGTTAGCACCTCGCGCGCGTATTCGGGCCCGAACCGTTGCTGCAGGCCGGCGCGCCGACGCCGCAGGGCATACCACACCGCGAACACCACCACCCCCGCGAGCACGACGATCCCGATGATGATCTCGACGACGATGACGGTGTTCATGACGAACCTCCACAACCCTGGTGCGTGTACGGCCGGGCAGCAGCACCACCCGTGATGTCGTCAGTGGCCAGTCCGGCCGCCGTTGCCGGGCGCCCCCTCCAGCTCTGCCTGGGCGCGTCCGCTGCGGCGAGGACCGCCGGAGGACCTGCCAGATCCAGATCCGCAAGCCGCTGCTCAGGCTCGCCACACCAGCCCACACCCGACGCCCCACCCTCTCGGCAGCGGCATTGCGCCGGAGCTGTTCCCCTCGACCCGGTGCCGCGCCGCCCGGCACCCTGGGCTCTCGGGCGACACCACGTAGCGACGCTGCGGCCATTGATGCGGCGGCAGGGCTCGGGCCCGGTGGCCCAGACAACTCGGTCCGCAGCGCCGATCCCCAACGCTGGGATTCCACCCGGGAGAAGGCATCCGCCCACCTCCGATACAAGCCACCCATTGATGGCCGCCGGGGTCCGGGACGGACCTCTAGCGTTATCCGCCCAGTCCCCCCACGGCAACCGCCGGCCGAGTGACCACCGATGGTCAAGCGTGCCCCGGCACACCGCCCGGCCAACAGCTGGCCGGGCAACCACCGCGGGTGGCCGCCGATCAGCTCCGTGGTGGTGTGGGCGGCTGGCTTGCGCGCGGGGGTGGGGGTTGGTGGGCGGCGGCGGCTTGGTGTTCGTAGTCCTCGTGCAGTTGGTGGGCCTGCCGCTCGCGGTGGACACCGGCCGGGGGTAGGTGCCAGGGGATGTCGATGATGACGACGTTGGGTACGAACAGCAGCCGGGTTTTCAGCCGTAGCGCGCTTTGATTGTGGAGTAGTTGTTCCCACCAGTGCCCGACGACGTACTCGGGATGATCACGGTGATGATGTCGCGGGGTCCGCTGCAGGGGTAGTCCCGGACGTAGTCGAGGATCGGTCGGGTGATCTCCCGATAGGGCGACTCGATGACCTTCCATGGGATGTCGAGGTCGGCGCTGTCCCAGTCCCGGCGGAGCTGGGCGGCCTCCTCGTCATCGAGGGTGACGGTGATGGCTTCCAGGGTGTGCGGGCGCAGGAACCGCGCGTAGGCCAAGGCCCGCAGGGTGGGGCCGCTGATTTTGGACACCAGCACCAGGACGTGGTTTCGCGACGGGCCGACTGGGCGGACATCTTCCACGGCGATCTCTCGAGCCACGCTGGCGTAGTGCCGGTTGACACCGCGCATCAGCAGATACAACAGCGGGATGGCGATCACGATGAGGTAGGCGCCCGCCAGGAACTTGGTGACCAGCACGATGAGGAACACCGGCCCGGTGGCGGCCGCGCCCAGCCCGTTGATCAGCTGGGCGCGGCGGATCCGGCGCCGCTGGCCGGTCGGGGCGCCCGCGGCCAGTTCGGTATGCCAGTGCTTGACCATCCCGATCTGAGACAGCGTGAACGCGATGAACACCCCGATCACATACAGCTGGATCAAAGCGTTGGTCTTGGCGTTAAACGCATAGATCAACACGGCCGCAGCACGATGCCGTTGCTGAAGACCAGCCGGTCCCCGCGGTGGTGGAACTGGCGGGGAAAATACCGATCCCGACCCAGGATCGAAGCCAACCCCGGAAAACCGTTGAACGAAGTGTTCGCCGCTAAGATCAGGATCGCGGCAGTGAACGCCTGAATCGCGTAGAACCCCACCGAACCGGGGCCGAACACCGCGGCGGAGACCTGGGCCAGCACCGTCTTGGGCATCGCGTCCGCGGGCAGGCCCAGCTGGGTGGGGTCTTGGGCGGCGTGCACCCCGGTGAGGACGGCCAGCAGGGTGATCCCGATCCCCATCGTCATCGCCAGCGCGGCGAGATGGCCCAGCACCGTCGCGGCGTTGCGTTCCTTGGGCTTCTGGAACACCGGGACCCCGTTGCTGATCGCTTCCACCCGGTCAGCGCGGTGCAGCCCTGCGCGAATGCCCGCAAGATCAAGAACGCGGCGAGGACACCGGTGGCGTGCTCGGTGGCCTGCACCGGATAACCCGCGCTCTCAGCGACCAGATGCGCCCCCCTACCCACCCTCACCCCGGCCCACAGGAACATCACGAAGATGCCCACCACGAACCCGTAGGTCGGGACCGCGAAGATCTTGCCGGTCTCCTGCACCCCCCGCAGGTTGACCACCATCAACACCGCGACGAAACCGATCGAGATGCCCACCGCGTGCGGACCGGCCGCGGGCAGCGCCGAAGTGATCGCCGACACCCCGGCCACCACCGACACCGCCACCGTCAGCACGTAATCCACCAACAACGCCGCCGCGGCCACCAACCCAGCCGAACGGCCCAGGTTCTGGTGACTGACGATGTAGGAGCCCGTGGAGGACTTCAGCGAAGGTGTCGAGCTGGTGGTCGCCGATCACCCGCAGGTCGTGGAGCACTACCGCGCCGCACACGCCGTCCAGCACGCCCATCACGACAACTCGAGCGTCTCCGACACCGACCATGGGCGAAGCCTCGATCCCGACGCCGGCGGATCCGGCTACGCCGAGCGTTCGGTGCCACCGGCGACACCTGGCGCACCGGGCGCCAGGAATTCGACCCGGCTGCACCCTCGCCACCCTCGACGGCCACCCGCCCAGCGCTGTGCGCTGACCCCGTGCACAAGACCATCCTCGGCGCCCTTCAATGGACCCGAACCACCCCGGTTGTTCGACGTCACCCCCACCAGCTGTCCCGCAGGCCCCACCCGGTGTGAGCGATACAACCGATCAAGACCCCACACACATTTCCGCTGGTCAGGACGCAAAGCGACGGATCGCCTGCTCACTTTTGTGGAGTCCGAACAGACATCAGGGAAGAAATGGAGGAACAAGACTTACGGAAAATTCCGAAAAATGATCTGAATATTAAGGTCGTCGGTTTGACATATTCAAAATGCGGGCGTAGTCTCGAATTCAGGTTCGCGTTGCACATTCGCGCGATCACTCCGAGATTATTAATATTGGGAGTACTATGACTACGTTTGAAAAACGGTCCGACGGAACCACCTACGACGATCGCGACAGCCACCACGGGCGGGACAGTCACCAGGAACGGGACAGCCACCAGGAACGGGACAGCCACCAGGAACGGGACAGCCACCGTGAGCGGGCCGGCCACCAGGAGTGGGACAGCTATCAGCAGCACGGGGGGCCAGCCACGGCCGAAAATCTGATGTCCACGTGGACCGGCGCCGTCTACGACTACGCCGAGCAGGTGCTGAAGGCCCAGCGACAGTTCGCCCACAGCATGCTGGGCGCCGCCGCACCGATGCGCAACGTTGTGCGAGACATGATGTCCGCGGACACCACCCAGGACAGGTCGGCGAACAACCAGCTCGACGCCAGGAGCGACCAACGCCACGACGGCTCTCACAGAGAGAACGAGCGTTACAACGACGACGACACAGCGGAGCACAACAGACGCTCCGTCGATAACAACAGCTCCGACGACAACACCTCGGACATCAGCGGGATTGAGCGCGCGAAGACCCAGGCGGGACAGTCCGCCAACGGGGTTGAGTAGTACAGGTACAGCCGTTGGCGCTGAGAACGATCATGATAGGCAGCGTCGGTCTCGGGCGTAGGCGAGTGATCGCGGTCACTATGGTTCGCGGTCATGCCGGTGGAGTTTCTGACCGATGAGCAGGCTGCTTATGGGTGTTTCAAGGAGGTGCCCACACGGCCGGAGCTGGAGCGGTTCTTCTTTCTCGACTCCGACGATCTTGATTTGGTCGCGCTGAGGCGGACCGATGGCCATCGGTTGGGCATGGCTTTGCAGATCTGCACGGTGCGCTACATCGGGTTGTTCCTGGGAGACCCGCTGGATGTGCCCTGGCTGGTGGTGGAGTACTTGGCTGAGCAGCTGGGGATCAGCGACCCGTCGTGTGTGAAGCAGTACGTCGAGCGGGCCAAGACGGCCTACGAGCACTCGTGGGAAATCCGGCGCCGCTTGGGCTACCACGAGTTCGAGGACCGGGCGTGGGGCCGAAAGTTCCGCACGTTCCTGTACGGGCGGGCGTGGACGCACCCGGAGGGGCCGGTGGCGCTGTTCAACCATGCGGTGGCGTGGCTGCGGCGCAACCGCGTACTGCTGCCGGGGGCAAGTGTGTTGGCCCGGCAGGTCGCCGAAGCCCGGGCGGTCGCTGATCGCCGGCTGCACACCACGGTGAGCAGAGCGCTACGGCGCGCCGATCCCAGTCTGCCGGCGGCGCTGGTGGCGCTGCTGGATGTGC
The DNA here is from genome assembly GCA_003244055.1 of Pseudonocardiales bacterium. Classification (GTDB taxonomy): domain Bacteria; phylum Actinomycetota; class Actinomycetes; order Mycobacteriales; family Pseudonocardiaceae. The sequence goes on from QHBZ01000346.1 coordinate 6,738, forward strand.
CGGACGGGGCGCGGTTCTCGGAGTTGGAGCGGTTGCGCCGCCCGCCCACGCGGTCCACGGGAACGGCGATGGCCCGCGCTATGGAGCGGGTCGAGGAGATCGCGGCGTTCGGGCTGAGGCGAGTGGATCTGTCGTGGGTGCCAGTGACGCGGTTAGTGACGCTGGCGCGCTACGGATTGCTCTCCAAGGCCCAGGCCATTGAGCGGACATCCGAGCCCAAGCGCACGGCGCTGATCGCGGCGGTCGTACGCGGTCTGGAAGCCGCGGCGATCGACGACGCGCTGGACTTGTTCGCGTTGCTGATGGCCACCAGGTTGATCAGCCCGGCCCGCCGGGCGACCGAGCGGGACCGGCTGGCGATGCTGCCGGTGCTGGAAAAGGCCTCCCGGACGCTGGCCTGTGCCTCCCGGGTTTTGTTCACCGAACTGACCCTGGTGGTCAAATTTCGC
>QHBZ01000347.1 GCA_003244055.1 Pseudonocardiales bacterium
AAGATCAGGAAACTTCGGTCTAGGGGACTGGCCGCCTCGTGAGAATGCTGTTGTGCATGGCCAAGTACATATCGACTTCCACGAAGCGGACATGTATGACGCCGTCGACGTACTCGGCCCGGCGGCCTTCGATTTCGTCTACACCGGGGTGGGCGCCCTGTGCTGGCTGCCGGATGTGACCAGATGGGCCCGTGTCGTCGCTGACCTTCTCCGCCCGGGTCGTCGCCTGTTCATCCGCGAGGGGTCACCCCATGCTGTGGGCACTCGATGACCAGTCGGACGCGCTCACCCTCCGCTACCCGTATTTCGAGCACGCCGAACCGGTCGTTACCGATGAATCAGGCACCTACGTCCAGACCGACGTTGTCTTCACCCACCGAGTCAGCCACTGCTGGAACCACGGGCTCGGTGAGATCATCACAGCACTGCTCGACGCCGGAATGCGGCTCATTGCGCTCGTCGAGCACCGTAGCGTGCCGTGGGAGGCGCTTCCCGGGCACATGGTCGCGGACGACGCCGGAGAATGGCGGCTCAATACAGCGCCCGAACGGTTGGCCGCGAGCTACACGATGCAGGCAATCAAAGGTTAACTCGCAAACCCTCCTGTCGCCGAGTTCGACAATGGTTGTCGACCGCGAACCGGGCAGCGATCGCCGTGACGACCTGGTGGCGCGAGCGCGGGAAGTTTGATGATCATGATTCTTCCGGGTAGGTGTGCCTGGCGGCAAGAGGTATCGCCCCAGTCGCGACTGGTGTCGTGTCGCACTGTGCAACTCGAGTCTGTGAAAACCGACAAGTTCACGGCCTGTGGCTCGAATCTTCAGTGACCCTTCAGCGCCCGGGGCGGGCGGGCGAGGCGGGCTGAAGGGTCGCTGAAGAAACCCAGCGGGCGCTGCGCCCGCCCGGGTCGCTGGTCCTACCGTCACTTCTCGTGAGCACTGTGCTGGCCGAGCAGGATGCGGTGCGTCGCCGGGTGGGGCGGCTGGGTTTGGGACCCAAGCCCCGTGAGCTCGAAGTGGCCAGCCGGGCGGGGTTCGCCGGCACGCTGGCGACCTTGACCACTGCGGTTGGGGCGGATGCGGGGGTGGCGGCGACGCCGGTACCGGCGCTGGGACCGACCACGAGATTGGGTGGCAAGTCGGTGGGTGCCGCCGCGGTCGCGGCGCGGCGGGCGCAACATCAGGCGCTGGCCGCCGAGGGCCGGGCGTTGGGGGTGTGGTGGCTGGACAGGGTGGCCGCCGTGGACGCCCCGTACCCGGAGCGGATGACCTGGTTCTGGCATGGGCATTTCGCCACCAGCATCCAGAAGGTCCGCTTCGCCAAGGTGATGTATGCGCAGAACGAGACGTTCCGCCGGTGAACTCGACAGCACGCACATTTTGGTCGCGGAAAACGTCCGTGCTGTCGAGTTCACGACACCAGATCCACTCGACGGCGCCCGCAATCTGGTACCCGGTACCGAAGGCTCGTTTCCAGCCGTCGATCGTGACGCCACGACGCAACACCGCATCAACGACCAGATCCGCTACCTCGAGGGCGACCTCATTGGCGTCTTGTCGTGGCCTGCGCACGAGACTCCCGGGGAAGCGACTGTAACGCTCCGAGGTCGGATGGCGACAGAACGTATGGCTCCAGCGTAGGACCCCCGACCCTGCGCTGGAGCCTTTTCGGCCGTTCGCTCGAACTCAGGAGTGCAGTACGCGTAGCTGATGCGTGCCCGGGCGACTGCGGGCAAGACATATCAACCGTCGCCGCGTCAGGAGAGCGAGCGGCACGGTCATGCCACCCCGGACCTGATCGTGCCGCTCGCCACCTGCACGCCCGACCGTGACGCGGCAGCCGGGCGTGGGGTGTATCGGGATTCGGTAACTGTTCGTTACACCCTAGTTACTGACCGTCCCAATCTCGGATTCCGGTCGATTCTTGATGTGCCGAAAGCGCACCGAATCCGGTGTCGAGCCGAAGTGGAAGGCGCCGCGAAAGAAGATGCCGTCAACCGGTCCGACGATAGGTCGCCCATCGGCGGTGACGGTCGCCAGAGCCAGCAGGCGCATACCGGTCAGGCGGTCGGCGACCTGGTCGGCGCTCAGCCGCCGCTGCGGGGTGATGATCCTGAGGAGGTGCGGCCCAGCGGCGGCGTAGCTGCGGTCGAGAAGATCTTGCAAGGCGGCCAGGTCGGCCGTCGTCTCGTGCACATCAGCATTGAACCAGCGTCACGGCAACGTGGCGTGACACCCGGTGTCATGATCCCTCGGCACCATGGACCCAATGTTACTTTCAGTGACGTCTCGGAAAGGACTGTCGCGCTGTGCGTAGTTGCCGTAGCAGGCAACTTTTCGCTTGTAGTTGCCGGCCACGGCAACTACGAAATGGATCCACCCACCTCTTTGTGGGGCAGAAGTGGCGGAGCAGAAGCAGCACCTACTCGGCATTGAGGTGCCGGGCGATGGCGACTCGTATCGCGGCCGGATGTGGGGCATGGAGGAACGGGTCGGTGTTCCCGAGGATCTCCAGGTTGATCCGACGGAACATCGGATCTGCGTCGGCGCACGCGCGTTCTACCGCTCGTCCAAGCCTGCTCGACGCGCTCATGGCGTCGCCGCCAACCCCGTAAGCGGATCGCCGACCGGAACGCTGTGGTCTGGCGTAGGGACCCGCGACTACGTTCGAGGCGGATGGACAACGAGCGGATGCATCGCGCACGGAGCTTCGGGCAGGTCGCCGAGCTTTACGACCGCTGGCGCCCTGGCTACCCGGATGCCCTTTATGTGGACGTCCTCGAGCTTGGCGCCGGTGGACGTGTTCTCGAGGCTGGTGCCGGGACCGGCCGGGCGACGCTAGCGCTCGCTGCGCGCGGAGCATCGGTCGTCGCGGTCGAGTCAGACGCGGCGATGGCCGCCGTCGCACGGCGGCGCACTCGGGGAATGGCGGTCGATGTGCAGGAATCGACCTTCGAGGACTGCGCGGTGGCGGCTGGCACGTTCGATCTCGTGGTCGCCGCGCAGGCGTGGCACTGGCTGGACCCCGAGCGTGGCGCACCGGTTGCTGCCCGCGCGCTGCGTCCGGGTGGCGCGCTATGTCTGTGGTGGAACCGACCCGCTGAGCTTGCTGGTCCAGTGTGGAACGCGATCCATGATGCCTACGCCGAGCACGCTCCCGCACTGGATCGGCGCGCTGCGCTGCACCAGCAACCCGACAGAGAACAACAGATCGAGCCCGCTCCAGGCTTCATGCCGTGGAGCGTGCAGACCTACGACTGGTCGGCCACCTACGACGCCGAGAGCTACAGCGGGCTGGTGCAGACCCACTCCGACCATCTGCTGCTGCCCTCGACGCAGCGTGAGCGGCTCGTCGAGGCGATCCGTACGGCCATCATCGACGCCGGTGCCGGTCGGCTGGACTACCACTACCGCACCCTCCTGTTGACCGCACAGCTGCGCTGACAACAGAGCACCGAACGGGAGTGTCACAAACCGCGTCGCTCGGGCGTCATGAGCAACGGGAAGAGCGCAGCAATGTGAACAGTGCGGAGGGAGCCATGGAGCCAGCGGCCACTCGGGTATTCGAGGAGCATCGGGACCTGCTGATGGCGGTGGCGTACCGGGTGCTGGGTCGGGTATGTGACGCCGAGGACGTGGTGCAGGAGGCCTGGCTGCGCTGGAGCGGCGTCCGGCACCCGGGGGTGCGCGATGCCCGGGCGTTTCTGGTGCGGGTGACCACCCGGCTGGCGATCGACCGGCTGCGCCGGGTGCAGGCCCGTCGCGAGGATTACATCGGTCCGTGGCTTCCCGAGCCGATACTCACCACCGGTGATGCCGGAGACCACACGGTACTGGCCGACTCGGTGTCCATGGCGATGCTCGTGGTGCTGGAGACGCTGTCACCGCTGGAACGGGCGGTGTTCGTGTTGCGAGAGGCGTTCTCGTTCCCTTATCCCGACATCGCCGAGATCATCGGCCGCAGCGAGCCCGCAGTGCGGCAACTGGCGTCGCGAGCGCGTGAGCATGTGGCTGGCAACCGCCCCCGATTCGACGCCGACCGGGTGACCCGTCGGCGGGTCACCGAACGGTTCCTCGCAGCCTGCACCAGCGGGAACATCCACGCCCTGCTCGAGCTGCTCGCTCCAGACGTGACCCTGGTGGGCGACGGCGGCGGACGGGCCAAGGCCCCGCTGCGGATCATCAACGGCGCCGGCAAGGTGGCCCGGTTCTTGATGGCTATCGCGGCCGACCCGGCCATGGCGAACCTGGAGATCGAGCTGATGGAGGTCAACGGCGGCCCGGCTGTGGTCGCCTCCGCCGCGGGTGTGCCGGCGACGATGCTCGCGCTCGACCTGGCGGACGGCCTGGTGCAGACGGTGCGCTTGGTGGCCAATCCGGACAAGCTCGCCGGGCTCACCCGGCGCTGACCGCCACCGCATGTCACAAGGAGGCCGGCTGCTACGTCGTCAGATTCGACAAGCAAACCCGGCAGGAAGGGACTGGCCATGAACGAGATCAACATTGTGGGCGGCGGCATCGCCGGGCTGGTAGCGGCAAACGCGTGCGCCGAAGCGGGGACGCGGGTGACGCTGCGAGAAGCCCATCGCAGCCTGGGCGGCCGCGCACGCACGACCGCGGCGCCCTACATCGCGCACGAGGGTACCCACGTCTTCTACTGCGACGGGCCGCACTGGCGGTGGCTGACCGAGCGCGGGCTGATCGGGCCGGCGGCCCGGGTGTCCTGGCGCGAGATCAGAGGGATTCGGTTGCGTCGCGACGGCGTCCTGCGCGTGGCGCCGCCCGCCGGCCTGGTTCGCATGGTCATCGACCGGCGCCGTACCGCTCCGGTTGATCGGGATTTCTCCAGCTGGGCCGGCGAGATCTACGGCCCGGCCGCTTCTCGCGCGGCGGCTAACCTCCTCGGAGTGGTGACCTATGACGCGGATCCCGGGCGGTTGTCCGCGGCGTTCGTGTGGGAGCGGCTGCTGCGGGTGACCGCTCCGCGCCTCCCGCCGGTGCGCTACGTCATCGGTGGTTGGACCTCGGTGATCACCCGCCTGGCCGCCCGCGCCCGCGAACTGGGCGTGGTCATCCAGACCGGCGCGCGGGTTGACCAGCTCCCTGATCCACCGGTGATCGTGGCCACTGAGCTCACCGCCGCGCAGCGGCTGCTCGCCGACGCCACGCTGCACTGGGACAGTGGGGCAAGCGTGCTCCTCGACGTCGGTGTGATCGCCCGCCGGGGCGATGCATTCGCGGTCTCCGACCTCGACGAAGCCGGGTTCCTCGAGCGCTACAGCTCGCCGGACCCCTCCTTGGCGCCAGCCGGGCATTCCCTGATTCAAGCGCAGATGCCGCTGCGCCCCGGCGAGTCGAAGGCCGACGGCCTGCAGCGGCTGGAACGGCTGGTCGAGCTGGGGATTCCAGGCTGGCAAGAGCGCACGACCTGGCGCCGAGACGCGGTCGCTGCTGGCCGCACCGGTGCGCTGGACCTCCCTGGCCGAACCTGGCGCGACCGCCCGGCGATCAACCGCGGCGACGGGATATTCCTGGCCGGGGACATGGTCGCCGCTCCTGGTCTGCTGGGCGAGGTCTCGATCAACAGCGCCATCCAGGCTGCGCACGGCGCAGTGCAGGCGACCGGCGCCGGTTCACCCCGAGGTCGCCAGAGCCGACCAGACCGCCAACTGTCGTGATCAAGTTAGGCTGGCCGAGAAGGTATTGGGACCCGCGTGGATCGGTGGATCATGAGGTCAGGACATCGCATCGCCGCACCGAGCGTGCTAGCACTGGCGCTGGCGGCCTGTTCGAGCGCGACGACAGCCGGCCCGGCGAGCACGCCGGGGATCACCGCCGCGCCGAACACGGCCAGCCTTCCGGCGACCCCGGGCACGTCGACGGGGCCATCAACGACACCGGGCGGCCCGACGGGCTCGGGAGCTGCGCCGAGATGCCGCTCGGTGCAGCTCGCCGCCTCCCTGGGCCCGCCCGAGGGTGCCGCGGGCTCGGTGTATCGCGTGCTGATCTTCACCGATACCGGTAGCCAGGCCTGCACCCTGCAGGGTTTCCCGGGCGTCTCCTACGTCGCCGGCGACGGGGGCCAGCAGGTCGGACCGGCTGCGGAGCGGGTCGGTGACGCTGGTGGCTCGGTGCGCATCGCGCCGGGCGGTACGGGCTCGGCGCAGCTGCAAATGGTGAACGTCGTGAACTACGACGCGGCGGTGTGCCGCCCGACGCCCGTGCGTGGCTTGCGCATCTATCCGCCGGGCGAGACGGCGGCGCTGTTCGTGCCGGTCCAGTCCACCGGCTGCGCGGGTACGCCGCCCGGCTCGCAGCTCACCGTGGGGACGATCATTGCGCCATGAAGCGACGAGGATGACGATCAGCGGGGGAGTTCCAGAACGGTCAGAGTCCCGCTGTCGACATTGCTGACGTAAGCCTGGTGGCCGTTGGGTAACAGCGCGATGCTGCTCGGGCCGGCCCCGGTGGGGATGGTCGCGACGACCTGGTTGGTCGTGGCGTCGATCACCGAAACGGTGTTGCTGCCGCTGTTGACCACGTAGGCGTACCGTCCATCCGGAGCCCACGCGATGTCTTCCGGCCGCTGCCCGACCGGGATGGTGGCGACAACCTTAAGTGTGTTGGTATCGATCACCGACACGGAGTTCGATTCGTAGTTCACGTTGGCGACCAGCGGCCGGTTGGGGTGTACGGCGATGCTGTGTGGACCGGATCCGACCCGGACTGTCGCTATAATCCCTCGGGTGGCGGTGTTAATCACCGAAACCAGGCCGGATTCGTGATTCGCCGTGTAGGCGCGGCTGCCGTCGGGGGAGAACGCGATCGAGTGTGGGTTCGGGGGGACGTTGATCTGTCCGATGACCGTATTGGTGAAGGTGTTGACCACTGACATGGACCCGACATCGTGGTGGGGGACATAAAGCAGCGTTCCGTCCGGACTGATCGCCGGGGCGAACGGGCTAGCTGATTGCGGAATTGTTGCGATCTCTGTATTGGAAACGGTGTCGAGCACATCGATCGCATGCTTTGTCTGCTGATCATTGAATATGGTGACGTACAGCATGCGACCGTCTGGTGCGAACGTAAGGAACTGGGGTGGGCCGGCCGCGATCGGGATGGTTGCGGTCACCTGATTCACCGCGGTGTCCACCACGGTGATGGTCTGGGCGTCGCCGTTAGCGACGTAGGTATGCCTACCGTCGGGGGCCACGGCGACGAAGCTGGGCGTCGTGCCTACGTCGACAACGGCACTGACGGTCGTTGTCGGGACCTTCGGTCCGACGCTCGCCACCGCGCTCGGCGCAGGCTTGGGCGCGGCTTGTGAGTTCGGCAACGCGGCCTGGGTGTCGTTCCCGCCGCTGAAGGTGACCAGCGCGATCACCGCTGCCACCGCGACCGCCGCACCGGCGAGCAGTATCCGCGGCCGGCGCTCGCGGTCGGGCGGCGGCTGGGGTGCTGGCGGGCCGGGTGCTGGCGGACGGGGTGCTGGCGGGGGTTCCTTCGGTCTGACGTGACGTGCGGTAGTGGCCGTCGCTTCATGCGGTGGCGTGCGTTGTGTCGGAATCGCTCTGGTCGGCAGCACTTCGGCTGGGCGCTGAGCCGGAATGAGCGGCTGCTCGTCTTGTTTCTGGGGATGGGTATCCACGACCCCATTTGTGGCCGGAGGGCCGTCTGTAGTCGGGGGCCTGTATGTGGTCGGAGGTGCGGCCGTGGCTCCATGGCCGACAAGTGGCTGTTCGTGCTGCCGGCCGCGTTGCGGGACGGTGTAGTGCGCATTGGTCGCATTCGCCGCGTGTGTGGCAGCCCCGAGGGCAACGACGTGTTGCGGATGTGTGTCCACCACGGTGGGACATCCCAGCTCAGCTGACACCATCCGGGCGATCAAGGGGATGCGCGATGATCCGCCCACCAGGAGTACGGCGCTGAGGTCCGCTGGCTCGACCTGAGCTGCCTGCAGGGTTCGGGACAGTGCCTGGATAGTGGACTTGATCGGGGCGCGCACCATGTCCTCGAAGTCCGACCGGGTGAGATGCACCTTAAAGCTCCGGCCAGGCAGGAATGCCCAGAAAGTCGTCTGGGTGTCTGCTGAGAGAGCTTCCTTGGCCACGGTGCAGTCGTGTCGCAGTCTGGCGAGCGCGACAGGGGTCTGCGGGCGCCGCATGTCAAGCTTGGTGAGTGCCCCGTCAGCGGTGTCGTTGATGTAGGACAGGATTGCTTCGTCGAGGTCGTCGCCGCCGAGCGCTTCGAGGCGCTCGGGTTTGCCGAGGATTTTGACGCCGCCCGAGTGCATGCGTAGCACCGTGGCGTCGAAGGTGCCACCACCCAGGTCGTAGATCGCTATCGTCTCGCCGTCGTCCAGCGGTCGGGTCGAGGTGTAATTCATAGCGGCGGCCTCGGCCTCGGTCACCATGGGCGAATTGGCCAGCCCCGCTTGCTGGGCGGCCTCCTCGAACAGCGCAAGTCGGAAAGGGCCCCAACTAGCCGGGTGGGTCAATACGACCCGGTCGGGTGGCGCGCCTTCGACCTCGATGACCTGCGCGACCACGTCTCGCAGCAGGACACCGAGCAGCTCGGTGACCGGGTACGGTTCGCCACCGAGCACCACCGGCGTCGGGTCACCCAGGAGCCGGGTGAACCCGCGACCGATCCGATCCGGGCTGCTCATCGCGCCCTTGCTGGCTGCCTCCCCGGTGGCCAACGTGCCGTTGCCCTGGAGGTATACCGCCGCTGGGGTCACCACCGACCGATCACCGAGGGGGACCGCCTCCACAGTGGCCGCCTTCGCGCACGCGGCCGCGACGAAGGTGCTGCCGAGGTCGATTCCCAGGCTGTAGCTCACCAGCTCCTCCCTGAAGCGGCACCTATCGTAACGGTCAATCACACGAAGGATCGTTTTTTGGCGCGTCGTGCGGTGGTCGGCGCGCGCGTGCCCGCAGCTCCATGACACTAGGTAGCCAGCTGACCACCCGTCAAGGGTGAGGCTAGAGCGAGAGGCTGGGCGGTGGCACTGGATCGTCAGCGGTGGGCCGGTTGGGTCGGCAGCGACCGAGGCGTCTGATGGTGAGCCAACTACCCCGGCGAGCGCCGTGCGTCTGTAGCGCCTGTGCCGCGTATTCCGAACAGGTCGGGGTGAAATGGCAACACGGCGGCCGCCGCGGGCTGACCTGACGTTGGTACGTGCGGATGCCGGCGATCAGCAGCGTCGTGACTTGTGATCCTGCCGCGTCTGGCTTGTGCCGCAGTGTCCGGGCCTCGGCGATCAAGGCCCCGGTCAGCTGGGGCAACGCCAGCAAGGCCACGACAAGGCAGTTGCCGCTGAGGCTTTCCCCGAGACAGCATCCGGCGTCGAGCAGGCACGCGTCTCGAAGGCAGGACCCGCCCGCCGGGCGAGGCCGGTACGGGTAGCCGTAGCGGTCATAGCGTCTGCGTCCGAGGCACGCCATGTCGCTAGTGTGCACCCCCGCGGTGCGTTGGGGGTAAGGAACGCCGGCTGGTGAACGCGCGCGACGAGTGCTGTGGTCGCGTAGCGGATTGCGACAAACCGTACTAAGGACTGATAAGCGCAACTGCACATTAGTGGCTATGCCGGCCACGCCCAGACATCGATGGGGCTTTTCCATGCGCGGGGCGCGGTGGGGGTGTCACAGACTCTCGTGACCTGTACGATGCCCGCGATCAATGAATTGCCAGTGAGGACGGCCTTACTAATGTTAGCCAGGGCTGCCTAACAAATGGGATATTGCGGAAATGCCGCCGGATCCTGTGTGGGCAGTGCAGGTCACCGTCGGTACGCGCACAATCACCGTCTGAAAGCTTCGGTTTGTCAACCTTCGATCAGTGTTCTTGACAGATCTGATTCATTGCGACAAGGGTGAAGGGAGACGAGGCGAGGGAGTCGAATGCTGTTCGACAGAAGTGCGGGCTGATCGGCGGTGGATGAAGTCCAGACGCTGATCCTCGGGCTGATCGCAGGGGTCACGATCGTGTTCGGGCTACCGCTGGGCCGGCTGCGTAGCGCCCGCCACAGCCGAACCGCGCCTGCGGTGCGAGTGTTTCTCAACGCCTTCGCGATCGGCATTTTGATCTTCATAATGTGGGACCTGCTGAACCATGCGTGGGAGACCGTCGGTGCCACTGTGGACAAGATCCACGACGGTTCCGGCAGCATGGCGCCGGTACTCGGGTTCGGCGCGTTACTCTTCGCCGGGCTGGGGGTGGGGCTGTTGAGCCTGGCCGGCTACGAGCGCTGGCTCACCGCCGAGGGACCCATCCCGCTGCTGGGCCCGGGCACGATGGCCGCCGACGAGCTGACCCTGCGCAAGAGCGAGACCAAGAGTGACTCGTGGACGGCGGCCCGCCGGCTCGCGCTCCTGATCGCCGTGGGAATCGGTCTACACAACTTCGGTGAGGGCCTCGCCATCGGCGGCAGCGCGGCGCAGGGCAAGATCGCGCTGGCCACCCTGCTGGTAACCGGCTTCGCCTTGCACAACGCCACCGAAGGATTCGGCATTGTGGCCCCGCTGGCCACCGAACAAGAGCAGCCCAGTTGGGGGTTCCTGCTACTCCTGGGTCTGATCGGTGGCGGCCCCACCGTGCTCGGAACCTTGATCGGCCATCAGTTCACCAGCGACGCGGTGAGCCTGGTTTTCCTCACGCTGGCCGCCGGCTCCATCCTTTACGTGATCATCCAGCTCGTCGCCATCGCGCTGCGGGGTGGCCACCGCGCCCTGCTCTACTGGGGCATGTGGGTCGGCCTGGTCGCCGGCTTCGCCACCGACATGGTGCTCACCGCCGGTGGCGCTTAGCCCCTGGGTGAGGCGTCAGAAAGTAGCCCGTCAGCGGTGCCGCCGCCCGCCCGGTCGGCGATGGCTGCGGCCATGACTGCGCGGAGCCGCTCTGCGGGGTCCGGAATGAGGTCAAGACGCTGGATCACCGCCTCGGTCTGGGACCGCTCCCAGTCAGCGAGCGCAGCGATGATCAACGAGTCCCGGTTCTCGAAATGGTGGTAGAAGCTGCCTTGGTGGTGGCGAGGCGTACGGCGAGGGGCTCGACTGCCACTGGGACGGAACCGACGTGCCACGGCTGGCGAACTCCCACTTTCTCCGCCATACCGACACTCTCCGACCGGGAGCCCGGCTGCAGGGATGGATGCAGCACTGGAGGCGATCATCGAGGGCCTCCGTGAGGAGCCGGTCAACCTCATCGTGACCATCGGTTCGGATCAGGATGCTGCCCGTTTCGGGCCGCAGCCCCCGCATGTCCATCTGTGTGGGGACCTGCCGCAGCCGCGGCTGTTACCGCGCTGCCAGGTGGTCGTGACCCACGGTGGATTCAACAGTGTCAAGGAGTCCCTGAGTGCGGGCGCTCCCATGGTCGTTGTTCCCATCACTGCTGACCAGCCCTACAACGCCGAGCGTTGCCCTGCCGGGGCCCGCACACCTGGTGAAACTCCTGGAGACGGCCGTGCGGCAGCCCGTCCAAGCCGGACCATGAAGCCACCGCGAGCGTTTTCGGATGTGCGTGCGCCGGGTGTCCTCAGCGGGCCGAGACTGTCGGTGCTGGGTGCGATAATTGTGTCGTGACCACGGTGGAGGAGGATCGCACCCAGGCCCGTATGCATGGGTTGTTGGCGATGCTGCGCGACGCCGAAACCGACTTCCGGCGGTCCTATGCGCGGGCCCTTGAGGTGGTCACCGAATTAGAGCGGGAAAGGACGGCGGCGGTCGCCGGGTTCGGCACCACCGCCGGATTGCTGGCCGGGGTGCTCAACCTGTCCAAAAGCGCGGCCAAGGCCCGGGTGGAGCAGGCCGGGCTGCTCACACCCCGCCAGTCACTGACCGGCGACATCCTTCCCCCGGTGTTGCCCAGCACTGCGGCTGAGCTGGCCGCCGGGGCGATCGGACCCGCTCACCTGCGGGTGATCACCACCACGATCCGCCGGATCCCCGCGGGCACCCACCCCGACACCACCGCGCAGGCCGAACACACCCTGGCCACCGCCGCCCGCCGCTTCGACCCCGCCGCGCTGACCCGGATCGGTGAACGCCTGCTCGCCCTTGTGGATCCCGACGGCCCCGAGCCCACCGAGGAGCCCGAAGAGGTTCGTGAGCTGCGGGTCCGCACCGGGCACGACGGCACGGTCAACCTCACCGGGCGGCTGGACCCCGAAGGCGGCGCCCGGGTCCTGGAGGTCCTCAACGCCCTCAACGGCCGCCGCGCACCCGTCGAGGGGGTACCCGACCCACGTAGCCTGGCCCGCCGCAACGCCGACGCCCTCGTCGAGGCCATGGGCTGCCAGCTCGACGAGGGCACGCTGCCCACCCGAGGTGGGCAACGCCCGCACCTGGTGCTCACTATGAGACTCACCGACCTCATCGACGGCCTCGGGACCGCGGTACTGGAAACAGGCGGACAATTGCCCGCCGCCGAAGCCCGCCGACTGGCCTGCGATTGCTCCGTAGTACCCATGGTGCTCGGCAGTGACTCCCTGGCCCCTGGACGTAGGGCGTGAACAACGCCTGGCCACCGCCGCGTTACGCGACGCGCTAGCCCAACGCGACAAAGGATGTTCTTTTCCGGGCTGCGACCGGCCACCTCGCTATTGCCACGCTCATCACCTGGTCTCGTGGCTGGACTGGGGTCAGACGAAACTACCTAATCTGTGCCTACTTTGCGAATACCATCATGTGATCGTGCACCGCCAAGGTTGGCACATCCAACTCGACGCCCGCGGGCACCCCGAATTCATTCCACCCAAGACCATCGACCCCACCAAAACACCACTTCACGACCCACTCCGACAGTAGCGTGGGCAGGTAATGAACGTCGAGCGGCGGCCCGGAGCCCGAGCCGGTATAACTCGGCTGTGACGAGGACCGCGCCACGCGAGCCGTCGACTGCTGTGGATCGGGGCCTTCGCGCGGATGTAATAGCCGTGGGGGGCGCCGCGCTGCTCGTTGCGGTGGCGGCGGTGGTCGGCGACTGGCTGCTCCAGGGTTGAGCAAGGCTGAGGTGGAGCGCATCTGGCTGCCGTTCGCGGTCTGGCTGGTCGCCGCGGCCGGACTGCGCCCGGGGCGGCAGGTCCGCTGGTAGTTGGCCGGTCAGGCGGTGGTCGCGCTGGTCGTCAACCACCTGCTGCTCACGACATGGTGACCGGTTCGCGCAGCGGGTCGGTGGCGAACCGGCTGACGCCCTCGGCGAAAGACACCCGCGCGCGGTAATCGAGCAGTTCGGTGGCCCGGGCGGGGTCGGCCGTGATATGCCGCACGTCGCCGGGCCGGGCGCCGCCGACGATCTCCGGTGCCGGCCCGCTCATTGCCCGAGCCAGCTCGACGGCCAGGTCGCCGACGGTGTGCGGGTGCCCGGAGCAGACGTTGACCGGCTCGCACCGCCCCACCGGCGGTTCGGCGACCAGCGCGAGGGCGTTGGCGCGGGCGACGTCGGACACGTGCACGAAGTCCCGGCGCTGCCGCCCGTCCTCCATCACCTGCGGCGGCGCACCGCGCGCCAACGACGACCGGAAGATCGACGCCACTCCGGCGTACGGGGTGTCCCGGGGCATCCGGGAGCCGTAGACGTTGTGGTAGCGCAGTGCCCACACCCCCCCACCGGTCTGCCGGGCCCACGCAGCGGCGAGGTGTTCCTGAGACAGTTTGGTGGCGGCGTAGGTACTGCGCGGATCCAGCGGGGCGTCCTCGCCCACCAGCTGCGGCTCCAGGTCGGCGTCGCAGTGCGGGCAGCGCACCTCGTAGCGGCCGGCGGCGATGTCCTCGGCTCGCCGGGGCGGGGCCGGCACGACACCGTGAGACGGGCAGGCGTAGCGACCCTCCCCATAGACCACCATCGAGCTGGCCAGCACCAGCCGGTGCACCCCAGCCTTGTGCATCGCGGCCAGCAGCACGGCGGTGCCGACGTCGTTGTTGGCGGTGTAGTCCGGGGCGTCGGAGGGATCCAGACCGTGCCCGACCATCGCCGCCTGGTGGCACACCGCGTCCACATCGGGCAGCAGGCGGCCCAGCACCTCGGCATCCCGGACGTCGCCGTGGATCAGCTCGTGGTCGGCCACCCACTGTGGCGACGCACCGCGGCCGTGCGCCTGCGGCAGGAATGCATCCAGTAGCAGCACCGAGTGGCCGTCGGCAGCGAGCAGGTCGGCGACGTGCGAGCCGATGAAACCCGCGCCGCCGGTGATCAGGATTCGCACGCCGCGCACGCTACGTCACGGCTCGATGATCTCCAGCACCCCCTCGTCGGTTCCGGTCACGAACAGCCGGCCGGTGGTGCTGTCCACGGCGACGGTGTTCGGTTGGCGGACCGTGGGTATGGGGGTGGCGGCGATGGGCGTGCTGGCGTTCAGATTGAGCCCGATCACCTCGTTGAGCGCGGTCAGGGTCACCCACAGCCGGTCGCGGACCGGGTCGTAGGCGATCCCGTAGGGCGTGCCGGGCAGGTCCACCCGACCGATCTGCCGGGGTGTCGGGCTCAGCTCGTAGAGCAGCACGGCGTTGCCCCGGGTGTCGGTGACCGCCAGATGGCCGCGTTTGTCAGCGACGACGTGGGTGGGCCCGGCCCCCGCCGGCAGCTCAGCCACCCGCGCCAGCCGCTGGGCGTCGTAGATCGTGAGGGTGTTCTCCCGGACGTCGACGAGGCCTACGAGGTCGCCGACGGCTGCCAACCCCGCTGGTTGGGTGACGTCGGTGAAGGTGTGCACGACCTGATCGCCGCGCACCGCGACCACCGTGTGCCCGAGCTCGTTGGCCACGAATACGGTGCCGTTGGCGGCCTGGGTGGCATCGTGCGGGACCGTGCCGGTGACCACCTGCGAGATTATCTCGCCGCCGGGCAGTGCCACCCGCAGCAGTTGGTTCGAGCTCTCGTCCGGGACCAGCACCGGGCCGCCCGGTGCGGCCAGCTGCAGGTGCCGCAAGGTGCCGGGCAGCGGCACCTTGCGAAGCACCGCGCCGGTATTGGCGTCCAGCAGGGTCAGCGCGGCCGGGTCGCGCACCCCGACGGCCACGATGTGGGTCTGCGGGTCGACCACCACACCTTCCGGGGCGGCACCGACCGGCACCGTCCGCCCGGCCGGCGGCGCGGTCGGCACCTGAGCGGGGGCCGGCTCGGCCGCTGGTGGCAACTGTGTCGCCGGGGGGGCCGCAGCCGGGGGGGCGGAGCTGCAACCCGCGATCACCGCGGCGGCAAGGACGGTTAGGGCAATCCAGCGAGGGCGCACGGCTGTGATTGTTCAGCGCCCGGCGCGACGCTGCTCCGGCGGCCCGTAAACATAAGGTGCGCGGAGGTCATCGAACATGGGAAAGTGCCGTACGTTGATCGTCACCAGATCGGCGCCCACCGCGGATGCGGTGCCCGCAAGCAGGTAATCGACGACCCCGATCCCCGAATGGCTGCGCCGGTAAGAGCGGGCGTACTCGCCGGCGTGGCGCGTAACGTCTTCGGTCACTGGGACCCAGCCGAGCACCGAGAAGAAGTCCTCGAGGCGATCGTGCTCGGCGGGACGGGCGCCGGCCAGTAGCTCGAAGCGGGTGAGCTCACTGGCCACAACCGGCTCGTGGGAGCGAACAAGATCTTCGAGCAGCGCCGTCGCTGGGCCATAGCCACGCAGGTGGTCGACGGCCACCGAGGTGTCGAGCAGCTTCACTGCAGGCCGACCTGCTCCAAGCGCTCGTTGAGGTCGCTACGCAGCTGCTCGACGTAATCGGCGCCGGTGCCGGGTCGATCGCTCCAAGTCCCGGCCGATGCCCGCAGCGCGGCAAGACGACGCTCCGCCGTGTCGGCCCCGTACTGGTTGCGCACTGCCCGACGAATCAGCTCCGAGCGGGATGCACCCGTCCGCGCCGCTTCCTGGATCAACAGCGCTACCTCGTCGTCGTCAAGATAGATCTGCGTCCGATGCACGACATCATCATACATCATGCGATGTCACGATGACCGGATCGTCATCGCCGCGGTGATCGACGAAGACGTCCGATGCACGGTGGAAGGGCGGCGCATCGACTGCAACGACCGACGGTTCAGAGTGAGCGGTAATCGTCTGCGATCCGGCGGAGCAGCGTGCGGGCTTTATCGTCGAACACCGCCAGACGCATCAGTTCATCGAACAGTGCTGCATAGTCGGGCACGTCTCCTTCACCCATGATCGCTGTTCCGGACCGAGTACCGACGACGACTGCGCGGTGGTCGTAGAGGTGGAAGCCGTGCAGTGACAGCACTCGAGCTGCGGTCTGCCAGGGGATGATTCCGAACCGCACGTTGGCCCGGTCGATCGCGGCGGTGATCCGTTCGATCTGCTCGACCATCACGGCCGAGCCACCGAGGTTCCATCGCAGCGCACCTTCAGTTTGGAGGAGCACCCATTGCCGGTTTGGGTCGTCCAGCATGCGGTGGCGTTCCATCCGGGACTCGATTGACGGCGCCGCCTGTTGCTCAGTCATCCGTTGGGTGAACACCACCCGGGCGTAGGCGCGGCTCTGCAGGATCCCGAGCACGGCTGTCGGCGCGAAGCTCCGCACCATCCGGGACTGCTCGTCGAGTTGCCGGATGCGTTCCTGAAAGTGGTGGGCGCCTCGTTGAAGAATCACCCTGGAGTCGATGTGGCCGGCGCGGGCCGTGTCGACCAGCGTCATGATCCGGCGACGGTCGTCGCCGTGGACGCCATAAGCCGTGAGCAATGCCGCAGCCTCAGCCTCAGTGAGTAGACCCTTTCCGTTCTCCACCCGAGAGATCTTGTTTTGGCTGGTCCCCGCGCGTTTGGCCGCCTCGATCTGACCGAGATTGGCGGCGCGGCGGGCCGCGTATAGGGACCGGGACAGTTCGTCTCGGTCGTCGCTGTCATGTCCGGTCAATGACATTGCTGGGGTCAGGCGGCACGGTGGTAATCCGGGTGTCGATCCCACCATGCATCAAACGGCTCGGCCGCGCGCCAGGCTGTGTCGCGTGCCACCTGGTACCGGTTCAGCTCGGCCGGGTCGATCACAGTGGCGCCGAGGAACTGGCCTGCGTCGTCGTAATGCATCCGCACCGGGCGCTCGTGGTCGAGCAGCCAGAAGTCGTGGTCGACGACTTCGGCCGGACGCGGCCGTTCGGCTAGATCCAGGATCCGGGTGTCGTCGCCGGCCGGCACGTTGTAGGCATAACCCCATTCGCAGGCGTACCTGTCGTAGTCGCTCAAGGGGGTGCGCAGCAGCCGGACCCGATGCCGGTGGATGCCCTGTGCACACTGCTCACGCAGGAAGTCCAACCAGCGGCCCTTGCGTTCCATGTCAGGGGCAGGCTCCCCGGCGAGGTACCGCGGGAAGTCGCCGCGGTCAGTGGGCACGTTATAGACCGGCAGTGCCTCCAGCCGGAACAAGCTGCGGTTAGCCTGCCGCAGGTAAGCGCCCAGTTCGCGCTCATCCAGCATCAGCTCACCTCTGGGATCAGGCGCGCCGGAAACCTTACGAGAAGTTCGCCGGCGCCGATTCGTGAGGCGAACGCGGCGATCTTGGCTGGGTCGGTCTCGGGTGCCACGACCATGTGCAGCGTCTGGGGGTCGTCGTCCAGGCGGGCGATCAGCGGGCAGGTGTAGCCCTCAATGCAACTTTCACCGCGCAGCACGGTGATGTGGTGTGGGTTGTTCATGGAGTTCCTCCCAGGGCGCGTGTCTCGACGCTCTGGAGTGTCCCGTACGGGACACTCCTAGTCAACGGGTCGTTAGATACAACTACTTGGGTGATTCTTCCGTTGCATCAGCTCAATTTGGGCTGAGCTCGGCCTATCTATCATACCGTTAGATAGATTGCCCGCCTGGTCTCACCACAAGGCGTAGACGGTCGACACGTACCACGTCAGAGACGAGAGGTAGCAGTGGAGCAGCCGCTGGAACTGGACGGGCCGCATCACCTGCCATATGGTGAGCAGGAACGGTGTGCGGTGGAAGGCCGCCGCATCGACGGCAGCGGTCAGTGCACCGTGATCGTCATCCGCGACCGGAAGCGGCGCGGTTGGGTGCTCTACCCACACGGGGTAGCAGGTTTCGGAGTGCTCATCGACGACGACGCGGCCTACACACTCGCCGGCAGCATCGGCGGCCCGGCAGGACACGACCGAAGCGTGCCGAGGCCAGCGCTATGACCTGGCCGCCCTGCTGGCCCGTGCTGTCGACCATGCCCAGCGGGCCGCGATACAGCGTCCTCACGTCGTGATCAATTCAGTAACAAGGAGGAACCTGTTCATGTTCGGCGCCGATGCCCACCTGACCACGACTGATCTGCCGATTGATCCATCGTTCGATGCTGACCCGATCGCACCGCACTCCGCGCAGTTCCCGCTGGGCCGCGTGTCGACTGAGCTGCGCGGGGGACGGTGGGCTGGCTCGCTGCGCACACCCACGTGAGTCGTCGACCTGGAGTCCGTCACGGCCGTCTGGTATCGGACCCCAAGGGCCTATCAGTTCCCTAGCGGACTTTCCGCCGCCGAGCGGGCGCACGCGAACCTGGAGGCCAAGTACGGGCTCGGTGGTGTCCTCACCTCACTGGCCGCTTTGTGGGTCAACCACCCCGCGCGGCTGGCCGACGCGGCCTACAAGCCGGTCCAGCTCGTCACCGCCCACCGCTGCGGACTCGCCGTGCCCGACTCCGTAATCACCAACGACGCTGACACGGTGCGCGCGTTCGCCGCCAGCGGGAAGACCATCACCAAGATCCTCGGCGCCAACACGATTCTGGAGGACGGTGTCCGCAAGGTCTGCTTCACCCGTGTCATCGGCGATACTGACCTCGCCGACCTGCAGGGCATCCATGTCACCACGCACTTCTTCCAGCGGTGGGTACCCAAGGCGTACGAGGCGCGGATGATCGTCATCGGTGACCACATCACCACCGCGGCTATCCGCGCGGGCGCCGCCGAGGGCTACATCGACTGGCGGGCCGACTACGAGGGCTTGTCCTATGACCTCGTTGACCCGCCCACCGATGTACTGGCCGGGGTGCGCGAACTCATGCGCGCGCTGGGCCTGCGGTACGGGGCGCTGAATTTCGTCATCACCCCCGACGGCGAATGGACCTTCCTTGAAGTCAACGCGGGAGGCCAGTACGGCTGGATCGAAGACGCCACCGGAGCCCCCTTGACCGAGCAACTTGCCGATCTCCTCGCGAAAGGCACCCCGTGACCGACACCGGCACCCGGACGGACGCCGCGTGGACGGCCCGCGCCGAACGACTCGCCGCCCTGCTCACCGACCACGGCGACCTCAGCGATGATGCATGGCGGGCCGCGGTCGCCGCCGTGCCCCGCCACCTGCTCGTGCCCACCGCCTACCGGCAGGACACCACCACCGGAGCTGGCGGCGGATCGACACCAGCTCCGACGAGGGCCTGGACCTCGCGTACTCACCGGAAACCCTCGTCACCGCCCTGGACGGCCGCAGCGGGTACCAGGTGGCGGTCTCATCCAGCACCAAACCCGACCTCATGGTGCGGATGCTCCAGATTCTCGACGTCCATGACGGACACCGGGTCCTGGAGATCGGCACCGGCACCGGCTACAACGCCGCCCTGCTCACCCACCGCCTCGGCCACGCCAATGTGTTCAGTGTCGACATCGACGCCGAACTCATCGACACCGCACGAGGCCGGTTGGCCCGCATCGGCTACCACCCGACACTGGTCGCCGTCGACGGAGTGAGCGGCTTGCCAGATCGCGCCCCCTACGACCGCATCATCGCCACCTGCTCGGTGCCGACCGTGCCGTGGGCGTGGGCCGAGCAACTCGCACCCGACGGGCACCTGCTGCTCGATCTCAAGATCGGCAACGCGGCCGGCAACCTGGTCGACCTGCGACGCCTCCCCGACCGCTCCGCCCGCGCGGAAGGCCGGTTCACCGCTCGGTGGGCCACCTTCATGACCATGCGCCACGACCTACACCACGACCACCGCACCCCACTCCAGAACCGGTCCCGCGCCACCGATCCGACCGAACGCACCACGACGACCCCGCCGCAACCCTGGTCGAATCAGCGCATCGTGTGGTTCCTCGCCCAATTCGGTCTCCCGCACGGCGTACAGATCGGGATGCGTCTTGACCCCGACCCCCGCCGGCCCACCGCCGTCACTCTCTCCGCCCCAGACGGGTCGTGGACCACCATCGAACTCGACGAGCACCAGGGCGCCTACCGCGTCACCGAAGCCGGGCCCACCCCCCTGTGGGCCGCCGTCGAACAGGCCCACCACCAATGGATCACCTTCGGCGAACCCGACTGGCCACGATTCGGCGTCACCGCCACCTCCGGCCGACAATGGATCTGGCTAGACGAAGCAGAAAACCCGATCGCCACACTGTCCCGCTGAGCGCTCACGGGGCCACCCCTTGCGAATTCTATGTCATACCCTGACGATTGCCAGCCCGGCGACACCTTCCAGGATGTCGAAGTCGCTGTCCTGCGTGATCACGGGCAGGTTGTGCGCCGCTGCGGACGCGGCGATCCACAGGTCGTTGACGCCTACTCGGCGACCGGTCTCGGCCAGATGCACCCGCATTCGCGCCCAGGTCACCGCGGCGTCGGCGTCCACCGGGATCAATTGGATGTCCGATAACGCGTCGAGGGTCGTCATTCGCACTGCGCGCGTCTCGGTGTCTCGGGCCGCGAGGATCCCGGCGTGCAGCTCGGCCAGCGTGACGACAGAAATCGCGGACTCCGCCGGCAGCCCCTCTTCCTTCAGCGATCGGCCGTTTTCGGCGGCGATGAAGACGCTGGTGTCGAGCAGTCCGCGGGATGGCCCGGTCAACGAATGGGCCCAAGTTGGTCGGTGGTCTCGCCAGCGAGCCTGGCGAGATCGTCACGCAGTCCCGGATCGGCCTGCGCCATCCGAAGCCGGTGGACCAGTTCTGACCGCGGAAGCCAGCGCCGGCGAGTCTGTTGCAGCGGCACGAGCTGGGCGACCGGCCTTCCATTGACTGTCACCATGACCTCCTCGCCAGCCTGGACGCGGCGCAGCACGCCCGCCGTGTCGTTGCGCAGTTCCCGGGAAGCCACTTCGGACATGCGACGATTGTAGCAGTCATGTAGCAGTCGATCGGTAGGGTAGCGCGTGGACCGGTTCTGTCGGTGGGCTGACCCTCCTGCCGCCGAGTTCGACGCCATGGTTGTCACCAGCTTGAATGTCATGACGGGACTGGCCGGCATGTATCTGATCTGGGAAGCCGAGGAAGATCATCTCCTGTTGCCGCACGGCGAGCACGAAGTGCCGCTGATCATCTGCGACCGCAACCTCGATAACGATGCCGGGGGGAATCTCACCGGGCAACTCCTGCACAAGGTGGCCATTCTCGCGACCGACCCGGAGAAGGTGACGTTGCCGTTCACCGGACCGTTCACGCTGATCAACGGAGTGATCTGGCCGCACTTCGACGTCGACGCCCGCTGGTACCGCTTCCGGGTGCTCAACGCTTCCAACTCGCGCTTCTACACGTTGCAACCTCACGACGAGAATGGCGCCGTTGTTTCCGGTGCCCTGCACCAGATAGGCAGCGACGGCGGCCTGCTGCCCGCACCGCTTGCGCTGGACCAGATCACCCTCGCGCCGGCCGAGCGCGCCGACGTTCTGATCGACTTCCAGGCCTTCCAGAATCGGTCACTCACGCTGGTGAACACCCTGAACCCGCCGCTCGAGCCGGGCACCGGCACGCCCAACCCGGACCTCATGCAGTTCCGGGTCAGGGCGGGAGCGGTGCATGACGGTTTCACCCTGCCAGCGACGTTGTCGCCGTCGTTCGTGCGGCTGACCCATGAAACGCTGCCCGAACACATGCACCGCTGGCTCGTGCTCACCCTGCTCGCCGGAAAACATCCGGAGATGTGGGAGATGGTGGAGATCGATCAGCCGCCGCCGACCTTGCCCGCGGACGGCATCGTGCAGGTCACCCTGGGCGACGGCACGGTGAAGACGCTGCGACGGGTCAGCCGGGACTTCAAGGACGCCGTGAACTTCTACGTGGACTACAACGGCTGGGAACAGTGGTCGATCCTCAACGCCAGCCCGGTCGCCCACCCGATCCACATCCACCTCATCCAGTTCCAGGCGCTGAGCCGGGATGGCTACGACGTGACCGGCTTCGACAACACCGTCGGTGGCACGACGACGCCGCTCGTCCCCAAGGGGCCGTTACCCATGGACCCCAACGAGCAAGGCTGGAAAGACGTGATCCGGGTCGGCGGCGGCCAACTGGTTCGCGTCGCGGGACAGTTCGCCGGGGCGAACGGGCGGTATGTGTTCCACTGCCACATCCTCGAACACGAGGACGAGGGCATGATGCGAACGTTCGTCGTCATGCCCGAGCAGGTCATGAAACTCGACCGGCACATCGTCGACGGCCACCACCCCCTGCATCCCGCTTGAGGCAGCACTTTCGGTGATCGAACACTGCCTGCACCCACGCGTGATCATCGGTTGGGTGCCTACGGCGACACGGCGTGTCGTCCAGCGCACACAAACGGTGATCACAGCGGCGGTGGTCAGCCGATCACTGGGTTGTAGTCGCTGGCCACGACCTCGCCCGGCTGGGCGCCCGGGATGAACTTCTGCCAGTCTCCGCTGACCATGGTGGGGGCCTGCACCACCCGGACCCCGTCCCGGAAGTAGGTCGTCGCGAGCACCATCCGCGCGGTGGTGGTGCGGTTGGCGCCTGCGGTGTGGAAGCAGTGCGCCGAGTGGAAGCTGATCTCGCCGGCGGCGAACGCGCCGTCCTCGACCACGACGCCCCGGTCGCGGAAGATCTCCGAGACCCGGCGGTCGTAGGAGGTGCCGTGCTTGTCGAACTCGACGCCGGCCACCAGCCGCCAGGCTTGCGCGCCCCGGGCGAAGGCCAGCGGTCCCATCTCCGGGGGGGTGGGCTGCAGGGGGATCCACGCGGTGAGCACGTCGGGGGAGTCGAGCGGGAAGTGGTGCGCGTCGTAGTGCCAGGGGGTCCGTCCGGCGCCGGGCTCTTTGGACAGCCCATTGTCGTGGTAGAGCCGGACCCGCTCGACATCCATCAGGGCCGCGGCGATGCCGCCGATGCGTGGTGAGAGCACCGCGCTGCGCAGCAGCGGATCGGCCAGCCACATCATCTCCAGGCTCTGGAAGCCCACCGAGGGGTCGACCTGGGCGTCGAGCATCTCCCGCAACCGGGTCCGCAGCCGAGCCGCCGTGCCCGGGGTGAGTACCGCTGGCAGCTTGACGAATGACTGGTCGATGAAGTGCCGCTGCTGTGCCGGCGTGAGCGGGTATGGCTCGGCGAGTTCGGCGACCACCGCGCTGTCGGCGGGCAGTAGACCCGGGTCGTGAGGTGGCAACGTCACCAGCTCAGCGCTGGGTGCTGGCCCGTCGGCCAGCGACATGTACCAGTCCCACCACTGGTCGTTGCCGCGATCCCAGGCCAGCTCGACATCAGCCGCCGCGCCGGCCGCCGTGGCCTCCGACAGGTGCCGGTTCCTCACGCATTCTCCCAGGTCATCAGGTGCGCCTCGTGCTCGAAGGTGTAGCTGCCGTCGGCCGCCCGGCAGCCGGCCAGGTACTCGGCCAGCGGTCCGGCGGACTCCATCTGGGCCAGCGGCACGGTGTCGTCGAACGCGCAGCGCTGCAGGAAGCCCCCGATCACCGCTCGGTCCGCCGAACCGGTGCGGTAGTGCAGCCGCGTGACGGCGACGTCCGCACCGGCCGCGGTCAATGCGTCCGCGACGGCCTCGGCGTCGGTGTAGGGCGCGACGTCGGGGGCGTAGGTGGCCCGGTACGCGTCGTAGAACGCGAGATAGTGGCTTGCCGCACTGGCTTGGGCGACGGCGCCGAAGCCTCCGGGACGCAGCGCCGTGACCATCCGGGCCACGCCTCCGGTGAGCTCGGCCGGGGGCAGCGCGTACAGCGCATGGGTGGCCCAGATCACGTCGTAGCGGGCCTGCACGTCGAGGTCCTGCAGCGGTATCTCGAGCTCTGCGGCGGCCACGAACGGCGGGGCGAGCACGGCCCGGGCCTCGGCGATGCTGAAGGCGGATGGATCGAGCAGATCGATCGCCACGGTGAGATCCAGCGCCGCAGCGGGCAACCCGGCCGCCAGCAGCGCGGCCGGGAACTTGCCGCTGCCACAGGCCACGTCGAGCACCCGCAGGCGACCGTCGGTGGCCCGGGATCGCAGGTCAGCGGCCCAGTCGCGGGCGGTGGCGAGCACGCGGTAGTCCTCGGTGGCGAGCGTGTAGAAGGCCTGCATCTCGGCACGTCCCGCCTCGCTCCAGTGCTCGAGGCTGCGCTGTGCGGTGTCAGGGGTGTCAGGGAGGACCACCCCTCCACCCAACCACCACCTCCTTAACTTCGCTGTAACAAACACATGCCGGCGGCTAGGTTCGGTTCAGTGCCTACTCTGAGTCCCTTCACGTCCTTGCACCAGTTGCGGCAGGCGGTGGCCGGTTCGGCCGCGCTGCCCGACCTTTCCGGAGTGCACTACGCGTACTCCCACGCGGCCTATGAGGCGGCCAGCGACCAGCGCGCCAGCCTGCAGGAGTGGCTACCCCGGGAGCTGTCGCCGCTGCTCGGTGCCGGACCGTGGCTCGGTACCGAACCGTTGCGGGTGATCGGCGTCGGTGTCGGCGACGGCAGCGTCGATGCCCCGTTGGCCGCCGCGTTGGCCACCGACGGCCGCCAAGTCGAGTACACCGGGATCGAGCCGCATGCGGCGTCAGCGG
The DNA here is from genome assembly GCA_003244055.1 of Pseudonocardiales bacterium. Lineage (GTDB taxonomy): Bacteria > Actinomycetota > Actinomycetes > Mycobacteriales > Pseudonocardiaceae. The sequence goes on from QHBZ01000347.1 coordinate 24,706, forward strand.
CGGGATTCGAGGCCCGGCTCGGCGCGCTGGACGCCGATTCCCTCACCGTCACCACCGTCGCCGGAGCATTCGACGATTACGAGGCCCCCGCGCCCGTCGATCTTGTGCACTTCGTGCATTCGCTGTACTACATGACCGACCTTGCGACCACGCTGGACCACGCGCTGGCCATGCTGCGCCCGGGGGGCCTGCTGGTCAGCGCCACCGCGCCGCGCGAGCCGCTGTGTGTGCTCACCGAACTGCTCAGCCCGTGCATCGGACACCGGTTGTGGTGCGCCGAGGACGTCACCACGGAACTGGCGGCGCGGCGGCTGGAGGTGCGGTCGGAGACGATGCTGGCGGAGCTCGACCTCGGCGGCATGCGCACCGCACCGCACGGCGCCGACGAGCCGGTGCTCGACTTCCTCGTCGGGGCGCGAACAGCCACGATGACAGCGGAGGTCCGGGAGCAGCTGATGATGTACCTTGCTGAGGTGGCCTTGCCCGGAAACCCCGAGGTGGTGCCCCACCCGATCGACATCGCGATCGCGCGGGTTTCCTGATGGGTTCGGACCGCCGGCCGGCGGACAAGGTGACGACGTTCCGGGCACTTCATGTGCCCGGCCAGCCGCTGCTCATGCCCAATCCGTGGGACGCGGGAACCGCGAAGCTCCTCGCCTCGCTGGGCTTTGCGGCGTTGGCGACGACCAGCAGTGGCCACGCGGGGACGCTGGGCCGGTTGGATGGCTCGGTCGATAAGGCCGAGGCCCTCGCCCACGCCGCGTCCATCGTCGCCGCGGTGGACGTGCCGGTCTCCGCCGATCTGGAAGACGGTTTCGCCGACGATCCCGATGCCGTTTTCGCGACGGTCACCGACGCCGTCGCTGTGGGGCTGGCGGGTTGCTCGATCGAGGACTTCGGCGGCGACCCGGACCCCTCGATCTACGACGCGAAGCTGGCCGCCGAGCGAGTGGCCGCGGCCGCCCAGGCAGCGGGTACCGGTACCGGGCTGGTGCTCACGGCGCGGGCGGAGAACTTCATCCGCGGAAATCCCGACCTGGCCGACACGATTGCGCGGCTGCAGGCCTACCAACAGGCAGGCGCCGACGTCCTCTACGCCCCAGGTCTCCGCGACTTTAGCGACATCCGCAGCGTGGTTACCTCGGTCGACCGACCGGTGAACGTACTCGTGCTGCCAGGTCTTGCCACGGTGGCCGAGCTGGCGCAGGCCGGGGTGGCTCGCATCTCGGTCGGTGGAGCCTTCAGCCAGGTGGCGTTGGCCGCGCTGACTCGGGCCGGTCGCGAACTGCTGGACGACGGCACCTACGGGTTCCTGGACCTCGCCGCGGAGGGCCGTAAACAGGCGATCACAGCCTTCCGGGACCGTTAGCCTGATTTGCTACGGGGCCAGCTTCAGCCCGCTACATTCGCTCGGCGCCTACCCTGATGGCGTCGCGGATCCGCGAGATGCACATCGGGTGGACCCGGCCTTGCCGGAAGTCGTCGGTGCGCGACCACATCAGTCGTAGATCGTCTTGATTCCGACCAGCCGGAGCAGATTGCGTTCCGTAGCGTCGGTGACCCCGGTGCCGTACGGCTTGAGGCTGTCAACCGCGGACCGGACCCAGCTGACGCTCTGGGCGTCGGCGGCGGGGTCGGTCCACCTGCCGTCGATGGAGACATGTTCCGCCGATCCGCCTGCGAGCCCACCTTGGTGGTCGAGGTGGCTCCGCGGTGTAAGACAGGGTCATGACCATTGAGCTCAACCACACCATTGTCGCGGCTCGCGACAAGCGGGCGTCCGCGATGTTCTTGACCGATCTGTTGGGACTGCCCGCGCCAACCTCGTTCGGACCATTCCTGGTAGTCAGCCTGGCTAACGGGGTGAGTCTGGACTTCGTGGACACCGGCGAGGACATCCGACCGCAGCACTATGCGTTCCTGGTCAGCGACGCCGAGTTCGAGACGATCTTCGACCGGATCCGGGCGCAGGACCTGCAGTACTGGGCGGATCCCTTTAAACAGCAACCCGGCGAGACGAACACGAGAGACGGTGGCCACGGCGTGTACTTCGACGACCCCGACGGCCACGTCCTAGAGCTGCTCACCCGCCCCTACGGCACCGGCTCCCTCACCTGACCCCACGCCCTCGCCCCCTACCGCGTTCTGGATACAGACTGCGGTAAAAGCGCCCGAAATTAGCGCAGTCTGCATCCAGAACGCGAAAAAAGCGGAGTCGCTCAGCGGGTTCGGGTGGCGGGGTGGCCCGAGGGATGCACCTCGGTTGGCTTGCGGCAGTCGGCGACGGCGTCGCGAAGGAGCTTGGTCAGCCGCGCGTTGCGCTCCGGCCGGGGAAGCCCGCGCAGCTGCCCGATCGCGACCTGGAATGCCGAGTTGACTACCACGCTGGGCGGGTTGAGCGCTTGCCAGCAGCCCAGCCGGATCCGGGCCCAACGGCCGCCGCGTTCGATGTCGCCGATCCGCCGGTGTGCCCTGGCCAACTGGCGCTCGGCCGCGGCTGGCAATCGCCGAGCCGCGGCGGCGGTCTGCAGGCAACTGGCGACCACACTCTGCGTCGTGCGCAGGTCGCCCCTGCCGGTGTTGATGAGGTCTGGGGCGAGTAGCGCCAGCTTGCCGCGGGCCTTGTCGTCATCGATCCAGTCGTTGACCAACCTGGCTAGGGTGGCCAGCGACGGATGGGTGCACCGGGGATGGTCGGTGAACTTCTCGCCGGCGAGCACGGAGACGTACTCCATGACGCAGGCGCCATCCTCGGGGCGGCGGTGGTGACCCCGCTGCAGCAAAGGGAGCTGGTTCGGTGCCCGGCCCGGAACCGGTCCGGAGCGTTCTGATGTCCACATGGTCGGCCTCCAAGGCTCATCTTCCCTGGTGGTCGGGTACCCGTCCAGACCCTGCTCAAGCGAGCAAATCGCCTCACTCCGGAAACCGGGCTTTCAGGCCACGAGCACCACCTGGCGCAACACGATGACTGCGACGAACACCAGGGTCAGAGCGACGTCGAAGGACACTCCACCCACCCGGACCGGTCGAACGACGCGGCGCACCGGCGCGAGGACCGGCTCGGTGAGGCGGTAGACCACCCGGCGTACCGGACCGAGCCCCTCGTAGCGGGCGCCGGGTCCGGCGAGAGAGCTGACCAGATCGATGACGATCCGGGCGATCAGCAACAGCTCGAACAGCACCAGCACCAGTCCGACGAGCGCGAGCAGCGCATCCACTGGCGTCACCTCCTGCACGGACCTAGACCGGATTGCCGGCTGAGCCGGCAGTGTTCATGTCGCCCTGCCAGCATCCGCTCGTCAGATGAGAAAAGCCTGAGAGCGGTCAGCTGGCCGCCTCCCCGAGGTCCCGACCGAGGTGAATGTCGGAGTGCGGTAGATGCTGGGCGGGGATGATGCCTAGTGCAGCGCCGCATAAGTCCTTCGGGGGTTCATGCGGCTCTGAGGAGCTTGGCGTCGTAGGTCCAGCGGAAGGG
>QHBZ01000348.1 GCA_003244055.1 Pseudonocardiales bacterium
TGCTGCTTGACCGAGTCGTGCAGCTCGCGGGCCAGCCGCAGCCGCTCGGCCTCGACGGCGAGGCGCTCGGCGGTCCGCCGGGACGCGGCGAGTTCACGGGTGAGCACGCTCTGGCGGACCACGACCACCACGACCAGCCCGGCGACCCCGGTCACCAACGGCACCGAGATCGCTTGCGGGGATGCGACGTCGATCAGCGTCGCCTGTGCGACAGCGAGCCCGGTGACCGCCGCTACCCCTACCAGCGCCTGCCGGACGGGCAGGGTCAGGCCGAGCAACGCCGCGAGGAACACCGTCCCGCCGAACCACCCCGCACCCACCGTCAGCGGCAACGCCACCGCAACCGCGGCCACCACCGCCAGCGAGAGCGGCGCCGGCTGGGGTGCACCGTCCCGGGCAGCGCGGATCGCGGCCCGCAGGTAGACCCCGACCAGCAAGGCAAGCGCAGCCAACGGCACTCCGAGCGCAACCCCCGATACCGCTCCGCTCAGCGCATAGGCCACCGGGAACCCGATCATGACAAGCCATACCAGCGCCGCGGCCAGCACCGCAACCTGATCCCGGGCAACACGCACCCACCCAGTGTGGCGCAGCCGACGTCGCACGACCCCTTCATCCTGTGCAGCTGCTTGGCTGCCAGGTGTTTGACCGCTCTACGTGCGCCGAGTTCGACACCAGGGCTGTCCGCCGACGATAGAGCAGCCTTGCTGTCGAACTCGGCGCACTGAGTGCACCTGGCGACCAAATGTCCAGAATATCTGCGACCAAACGCGCAACGATATCGCGACCAAACGTCCAGCGTGTCTGCGGCCAAACGTCCAAGCTACCGACTTCGGAACTGGCATGCTGAGGCGCCGAGATGCGTGCCTTGACCCGGCTGGTGGCCGCACGTTCTGGACAGCTGGTCGTCGCGGCCACGATGGGCAATGCGCTCGGACTCTCCAGGAATACCGTCGCCCGCTACCTCAGCCTGCTGGAGGAGGTATTCCTGATCAAACGCATCCCAGCATGGTCGCGCAACCTCAGCACGCGTGCGGTCGGCACACCCAAAGTGGCGATGGTCGACTCCGGCATTGCCGCCAACCTTCTCGACGCCGGCACCGATCGGCTGTTGCAACCGGACGGACCCCTGGGGCCGCTTCTTGAAGGCTTCGTGCTGATGGAGTTGTCTCGCCAGCTGACTTGGTCGGATCAGCGGGCAGAGCTGTATCACTACCGCACCAAGGACAAGGTCGAGGTCGACGCGGTCCTGGAGAACCGCCGGGGACAGGTCGTCGGAATCGAGGTCAAGGCAGCGTCCACGGTCCGCGAGGAGGATTTCCGTGGGTTACGGCACCTCGCGGACCGGCTCGGCGGCGACTTCATCGTGGGGCTCGTGCTCTACACCGGACGCCAGACGCTTCCCTTCGGGCCGCGGCTGCGGGCGATGCCGATCAGCGCCCTGTGGCAGGTTGTTTGTGGATGTGCACGGTGACATTCATACCGGGAACGAGGTTCAGGTTATCGACGTTATCGAACCCGATCTTGACCGGGATGACCTGGGTGACCTTCTGGAAGTTGCCGCCGCTGTTGCTCTGCGGGAACAGCGAGAACACCGCGGCGGCTCCGCCTTGGATCTCCCGGACGTGGCCGGTGAGTGGCTTATTCGAATAGGCGTCGACGTTGATGTCGACCGGCGCCCCGACATGGACAGCCTGGATGTCCGTCTCGTCGACGCGGGCCGTGACGTAGATGGTGTTCATGTCGTAGGCCACGGCGAGCGGGGTGCCCGTGGTGACGAAGGTGCCTGGTACGCCGTTGTCGACAGCCACGGTGCCATCGGCCGGAGCCTTGATGCTCATCAGAGGTTGGGCGAACCCGTCCGGGATCTTGACGCGACCGACGACCTCGCCTTCGTGGACAACGCTGCCCTGACTGATGCGCCAGTCGGTGAGGGTGCCGGTGGTGGGAGCATTGATACTGATCTTGCTGCCGTCGACCTGGGCGTTGTCGGTGCTGACGTAGTTGCGGGCATTGAGGAAGTAACTCGTGCCGAAGCCGCCGGCGGCGACCAGAGCCAGGATCAGGATGATGATCAGGCCGATACGAGTGGAGCGCTTGAGCTTGCGCCGGGGAGGTGGAACCGCCGGGGCACTGTCGGCGGCCGCCTGATCGGTCTGTGCGGGGGGCGCCGATACCGGGCCTTCCATGCGCACACCTTCCGTCGATGTTGGGGAGCCTCACCCATAGGCTACGTCCCGTACCCTAACTTGGGGAGGCCGCCAGCGCGACGGAGTTATTCAACTCACAGGGTTACTCAAGTCACAGGCGGACCAGTGGCACGATCACCTCGTCGACGATCTCGAGCAGCACCTGGTCCGGAATCGGCGAGCGGTGCGCCAGGAAGTACTGGCGGAGCAGGTCAGGTCCCACGCTCGCGATGCGGTTGGTGAGCGCGGTGGCGCGGACCTCGCCGCGAACGGCGCCGCGCTGCAGCACGTTGAGAAAGACGTTCACGCCGGGTTCGATGAAGCGGGTCCGGACGACTTCCATGAGGTCGGGGTCCCGGATGGTCTCGGCCATCAGGCCACGGACCGCCTCGCCGGAGGGGCCGTTGAGCAGGTTGGCGAATCCGCGCAGGCAGCCGAGGATGTCCTCGCGGGTGCTGCCCGTGTCCGGTGCCTCGCAGCAGCCTGGCAGGGTGTGGTGGACCGCATCGGCGACCAGCTCGGCGCGATTGGACCAGCGCCGGTACAGGGATCCTTTGCTCGCTCGGGCTCGGGTGGCCACGTGTTCCATCTTCAGCTCGGCGTAGCCGACCGCGGTCAGCTCGTCGAGAGTGGCTTCGAAGATCGCGGCGTAGAGCGCGTCACCGCGGCGCCGGGGCCCCTTCCGGTGATCGATCGCAACATTCAGGGACTGGCACGGCTCGCAAGTCTCGCCGACGACGCTCAACGTCGACACCTCCTAGTGCGCTTGTTATTACAGAATGTCACGTAGCGAGACAACAGACTAGAGCACGTGGCGTTCCGATGGCACAGTAGAGTCATGAGGACGGTAGTGTCATGACTCGCCCCGCGGTAGCGAACTCGGCAGCGAGCCCCAACGGGGCCGCCGCCCTGCCGGTAGGCGCTGGCTCTCGTAACGCGGCCCCCTCGGCAGGTTGGGGTTTGCCGCTGGCGGTGCTGGTTGCCGGGATGTTCATGTCGGTCCTGGACATCAGCATCGTCAATGTGGCCATCCCCACCATTCAGAGCGACTTCGGAGCGACCACCGACGATGTGCAGTGGGTGGTCACCGGGTACACGTTGGCGCTGGGCGTGGTGGTGCCGGTCACCGCGTGGTTGGGGGATCGCTTCGGGCTGAGCCGGGTCTATAACCTCGCGCTGCTCGCGTTCGCCGCCGGCTCGGCGCTGTGTGGGCTGGCCTGGGATCTGAACAGCCTGGTGATCTTCCGGATCGTCCAGGCGATCCCCGGCGGGATCCTGCCGGTGATCACCCTGTCGATCCTGTACCGGATCGTGCCGCGGGAGAAGCTCGGTGCCGCGATGGGCCTCTACGGCCTGGGCATCGTGTTCGCCCCGGCGATCGGCCCGACGTTGGGCGGCTATCTCGTCGAGTACGTGGACTGGCGGCTGATCTTCTACATCAACGTGCCGGTCGGGATNNGCCGCGGCGCTGGTGTTGCCACGGTTCCCGACGGTGGCCGGCCGGCGCTTCGATGTGCTGGGTTTCGTCACCATTGCCAGTGGTTTGTTCGCGGTGTTGCTGGCGCTGTCGGAGGGTGAGTCCTGGGGGTGGGGCTCCTACCGGGTCCTGATGTTGATCACCTACAGCGTGCTGAGCCTGGCCTTGTTCGTGGTGATCGAACTGCAGGTCGCTGACCCGTTGCTGGATATCCGCATCTTCCGCTATCGCGCGTTCACTTACACGCTGCTGTTGATCTCGGT
>QHBZ01000349.1:0-6955 GCA_003244055.1 Pseudonocardiales bacterium
TCACGGGCGACGTCCCCCAGCTTCTCGTGGCTGATCGAGAGGTCGCGCTGGGCGTCAAGATTCTCCGGTGATGCCCGACGCTCGGTCAGTGTCACCGACTCGGCAGCGTACTGCCTTGCCAGTTCCAATTCGGAGATGGAGAGGGCCAGCCTCACGCCAGAGTCCAGCAATTGCTCCCGGGTTCGGGGCTCCACACCGTCGAGGGTGAGGCTCTCCTGAACGAGGTGCAGGGCACCAGCGGGATCTCCCGCGGCGCGGTATCCGTCGGACTGGGCCAGCAGCAGCACCGCGGCCAACTGGTCGTCGCCCCGCCGGGCAGCGTGGTGCACCGCACCGGAGATGCGCTCGCGGGCCACTCCGGCCAGCTCCGCGACGGGCATCGCCAGCAGTACCTGAGCCTCTTCGGCCAGCTCCGCATCGCCTGACTCGTACGGCAGACCCTGCGCCCCAGGCAGGTGCCGCTGCTCGCCGGTGCGGCTCGACTCTGGGGCGTTATCCGAGATCATCGTCCGAGGGGCCAGTTCGATGAGCAAGTCCCGAACTGACCACAGATCTGGGCTCTCCCGCTGCGCCACCACCTTCACCGCAGGGGGAGCCGTGATCACCAGGCCACCCAGCCGAGCGCGCAGAACGTCGCGCCGATGGTTCAACGCGAGCAGGAAAGTTCGCCATGCCACGAGCCACTCGTCGTCGGCCAGGTGGGGTGCCGCTACCCACGTACATCCGGGCGGCGCGGCACCACGCGTTTCCAGCTCGTCGAGCAGTTCCGCCAGCTCGGCTGGCGTCGCGGGCTGCAGGACGGTGAGCGGCTGCGCGTGCAGCCGACGGTTCGCGCGTACCCGGTCGCGTAGCACGCGCTGGGCCGTCAGGTCGTCGGTAAGGATGAAGGCGAGCCAGAACGCGTTCGCCCGGTCCAGGTGGCGGCGCAACCAGGTCCAGGCCCGCTCACCCTCGGGACTGAGGAACTCCGGATCAGCCGGCGGCCGGCGCACTGGCGATCTCGTCATGCAACAACGGGTGCACGTCGTACCAGGGCTCCCCGTTCTGGTAGCCGAGCACGAAGTGCTGGTCAAGCAGGGTGGCGACAACGTCCCAGTCATCCTGGGAGCCCAGCGGGAGCTCGTGGGCCGCCGCAACCCGGCGCAGCATGTCACGCTGGTCGTCGGCCAGGGGCAGCATGCCGTTGCGCACCTGCTGGATTGCGGCGGTCACCGTGGCGTCGTCCACCGGGAGCGACTCAGCCTGGGTCACCACCTCCATCACCAACCCGAGGAGGATGCGCAGGTGACCCCCGGATGCCAGCACCAGCCGGTCGACGGCATCGTCGTCAAGCAGGCGGTTGAGTTTGCGACCAGGGGCGCGATGTAGAAGCACCTCCCGTGCGGCGACGAGACCGTCAGGGTTGGGCTTGCGCTCGCGATCGGTGACCCGCAAGTTGGTGACCCGACGCGGCGCCTTGGCAGCCGAGATCTGCACATACATCGGCAACGTGAATACGGTCCGGCAACCAGCTAGCCGGAGATTATCGTAGTCCTTGTCGAACAGGTTCACCAATGCCCGGCGTACCTGCTGGAACTTCTCGCTGTCCACCGCGCGGTTGTGGTCCAGCGAGTCGACAATGACGACGAGGCCTTTCCACTCGCCGTTTTTCCAGCGTCGGCGCATCTCGTCCACCAGGTCACCGACGATGTGGTTGGCTTGCTCGACGAGTTCACTGAGCCGGCCACGGAGAGACTCCCGCAACTGCGCGACGAAGGCGGTGTCCCGGCGCAGTTCCGCCTTGAGCGACGCCTTGGTTCCCAGCACAGTGGTGCTGACCTCGACCCCGGTCACGTCCGTCCGGCTTGGCAGGTCCGACAACCACTGCCACAACCGCGACCATCCTCGAGACGTCGCGGAGTCGCCCTTATCGATGAGGTCGTATTCGACAGCCTGATCCGATATGGCACCGACCAGGAAGAACAGCACGTCAACCACATTGAGTGGTTCATGCATGTTCAGGTAATCCTCGGCGCTGAACATGACCACCGCGAATCCGCGCCGTTGCAGATCCTGTCGCAGGCGCAGTAGTTGCACCGTCTTGCCTGAACCACGCAAGCCGGTGAGAAAGAATGCCTCTCCCGGGGTCGTCATCGTGATGGTTCGGCACAGCAGTTTCACCGCGTCCGGCCCCATTACCTGGCCCGGCAGCTGCTCCAGAGGCACGTACATCGGCGACATCGGCGGCACAGCCTGCTTGGTGAGGTTCCGATACAGCTCAGTGAGGAACTCCTCATCCCCGGGCGTCATGACGACGAGTCTAGGACCCGTGAGTGGCGATGCGAGTCATAGGTCGCATCGCCACTCACGGGTCGCGCAGCGACGCGATCTGGACGAGCTGGCGGCCGGTCTTGCGGTCGACCAGGGTGCCCCGACCGGGTGGCATCGGAATTGGCTTGACGTTACCCAGGAGCGGGCCCTCGTCGGGGTTGCCGCTCATCACGATGCCGGGCGTGGAAAGCTCCCGCAGCCGGGCGGTCACCGGCTCGAACAGGGCCCGGGCGGCGCCACCGCAGCGCCGGGCGATGATGAGATGCAGTCCCACGTCCTTGGCCTGGGCCAGGAAGTCCAGCAGTGGCGCGAGCGGGTTCACCCCACCCTGGGTGGCCACCAGGTCGTAGTCGTCGACCAGGACGTAGAGCTCCGGTCCCGACCACCAGGAGCGGTCCCGAAGCTGCTGCTGGGTCACGCCGGCGCCGGGCAGGCGCGCCCGCATGGAGTTCGCCACGTCCTTGATGATCGGAGTCAGCACGTCGGCCGACATCCCGTAGCCGATCAGGTGGTCGGATTCCAGGAAACCGAGCATCGTTCGGCGGTAGTCGACCATGACGATGCGGGCCTGCTCAGGCGAGCACCGATCCACGATGCCGCGGGCGATCGTCCGCAGCAGGTTGGTCTTGCCGCACTCGCTGTCGGCGAAGCACAGGAAGTGTGGCTCGGCAGCGAAGTCAAGGGACACAGTGGCGAGTTCGGCCTCATTGATCCCGATCGGGATCAGGTGCGGCTGCTGCTGGGCGGGTATGCGCAACTGCTCATATGGGATCCGCTCGGGCAGCAGCCGGACCCGCGGCGCGCGGTGTCCCGGCCAGCCGTCCCGGATGTGCGCGACCGCGTGGGCCACCCCGGCACCGACGTCCTGCGCGCCGGTGACCGCGTCGATCCTGGGCAGCGCGCCGAGGAAGTGCAGCTTGTCCCGGGACAGTCCCCGTCCGGGGCGTCCGGCCGGCACGTTGAGCGCCCCATTGCGGTCGATGTCGGACTCACCGGGATCACCCAGGCGCAGCTCGAAGCGGGTACCGAGGAGGTCTTTCATCGCGGGCCGGATCTCGGCCCACCGGGTGGCGCCGACCAGCACGTGCACCCCGTAGGACAGTCCCTGGGTAGCCAGGTTCACCACCCGCATCTCAAGGTCGGAGACCTCGAACTCCTGGCGGAAGCTCTGCCACCCGTCGATCACCAGGAACACATCGCCGAACGGATCCTCGCCAAGTTGCGTTGTTTCAGCTGAAGATCTGGCGCGCTGCTTGCGGGCCCGGAAGTCGGCCATCGAGTCGATACCCAGCGTGCGGAATTGCTGCTCGCGGGCAGCGAGCAGGCCGGTCACCTCGGCGATGATGCGCCGGATCGTGTCCGGTTCCAGCCGCCCCGCCACCCCGCCGCTGTGCGGTAGGCCGTCAAGTGAGGCCAACGTGCCGCCACCGAAGTCGATGCAGAAGAACTGCACCTCCTCGGGGGTGTGAGTGAGCGCCAGCGACATCAATATCGAACGCAGCAAGGTGGACTTGCCGGACTGCGGGCCGCCGGTGACCGCAGCGTGGCCGGCGGCACCGGAGAAGTCCGCCCAAAGCAGGTCACGGCGCTGCTCGTAGGGCTTGTCCACGATCCCGACCGGGACTGCAAGCCGGCCGTTGCCGAAGAACCCGACCGGGGACAACCCGCGATCCTCGGTGGCCGACAACGGCGGCAGCAGCTGGTCGAGTGATGGCGGCGCCTCCAGCGGCGGCAGCCACACCTCGTGGGCCGGGGGTCCCTGCCCGCGCAGCTTGGCGACCACGACGTCCAGCACGCTGGGTTCGCTGACTTTCTCTTGCGGCGCGTCGACCACCTCATCGGCGACGGACGGCGAAGCCGCCTCGGGTAGATCCACATAGTCCGGGACGAACAGCCGCGGCAGCAGAGCCGACGCGGCCGGTGCCGAGCTGGCCAAGACCGAACTGCACCGTGCGAGGACCCGACCGACGCGGTAAGGGCCTGAGACGTACGCCGCTTTGAAGCGCTCCATGGACACGGTGTCGAATTTCAGGTACCCGGACCCGGGCACCGAGGGCAACTCGTAGGCGTCGGAAACGCCCAGCACCGCCCGAGACTCCCCGGCGGAGAAGGTTTTCAGGCCGATCCGGTAGGACAGGTGCGACTCCAACCCCCGCAGCCTGCCCTCCTCGAGGCGCTGCGAGGCCAGCAGCAGGTGCATCTGCAGCGAGCGACCCAACCGGCCGATCGCCACGAACAGGTCGATGAACTCCGGCCGCTGCGCGAGAAGCTCAGAGAACTCGTCGATCACGATGAACAGCGCCGGTAGCGGATCGAGGTCGGCACCGTTGTCCCGGGCCTTCTCATAATCTTTGACGTTGGCGAAGTTCCCCGCCGTGCGCAGCAGCTCCTGGCGGCGGTTCATCTCGCCGGCCAGCGCGTCGTGCATGCGGGAAACCTGGCTCAGATCGTCAGCCAGATTGGTGATCACCGCGGCGACGTGCGGTGCGTGCTCCATACCCAGGAACGTCGCGCCACCTTTGAAGTCGACCAGCACCAGGTTCAACACCGCCGACGAGTGGGTGGCGATCATGCCCAGCACGAGGGTGCGCAGGAACTCCGATTTGCCCGACCCGGTAGCCCCTACGCACAACCCGTGCGGGCCCATTCCGCCCTCGGCGGCCTCTTTGATGTCCAACTCCACAGGCTGACCGAACTCGCCGAGCCCGATCGGCACCCGCAACCGGTCGCGAACCGGGCGCGGTCGCCAGGCCTGGGCGACATCGAAGACATGGGGATCGTCGGCCAGGCCGAGCAGTCCGAGCAGCCCGGCGTTGCCCTGCAGCGGCGCGTCCTCGTCCTGGGATTCCGCTGCGCCCAAGCGGTAGGGCGACAGGGCCCGCGCAACCGCCTCAGCCTCGGCGACGGAGAGCGAGTCGGGCGCTCCGAAGAACTCGACCCCGGCCGCCCCGCGGGCGCCGATCTGCCCACCCTCGATCGCCAGCTGTAGCCCGCGGCGGCTGGTCAGGGTGCCCAGCGATCCCGAGAGGTCGAGCAGGGTGACCCCGGCCACGCCCTCCTCGAGGATGATCTGCTCAGCTCCGGTGATCTCTCCGCCGTCGATGACGATCAGAATGTGCGGGTCATCGCCCGGTGGCGGGGCACTGCGGGAGAACCGTGGGCGGTCCCTGAGCTGCTCACCGAGCAGCTCCTCGATCCGGGCCAGCGAACCGGCCATCATCCGCATCGCCCCCGCGCCGTCAACGCGGGTCGGGTGCTGCACGTGAGGCAGCCACTTCGCCCATTCCCAGTCCAGCTTCGCCCGACCGGTGGTGACCACCGCAACGAGTAGGTCGTCGGGGGTGTGGAAGGTGGCCAGCTGGGCCACCATCGAGCGGGCCAACCCGCGCGATACCGCCGGATCGCCGGAGATCCCGATCGCGGCGAACCCGCGAATCGAGATGGCGATCGGCAGCTCCGGCACGATGGAATGGGCTCGGACGAACTGCCGCAGCGCCAGCGTGGTGATCGGCTCCAGTTCGTCGACCGGACCGGTCTGCGGCGCCACCAGCCGGGTGGCCAGCCGCTGCGATCCGCGGCAGACCCGCACCGTGCAGAAGTCCAGGTCTCCGCCGCGGCGCTCCCACATCCGCCGGCTGCTCGCGATCGACCACAACGCGGCCGGATCGGGATGGCTCCACTCCAACGCGTCGCGCTGCTCCTGCGCTGCTTCCCGGGCCCGCTCGCGCATCTGGCCCAGGTAGCGCAGGTAGTCCTTGCGGCCCTCGTTCATCTCGGCCTTGGCCGCCCCGCCGCGTCCCCCACCGGCGAACATCCCGACGGTCGACACCACCATCATGATCGGGAACATCAGGAACAGCGGGTTGCTCTTTCCATCGCCGGTGGTGAACGTATAACCAACCATGCCCAGTACGGCGACGATCATCACGATTGGCAGGATCTTCTGCACGATGTTGCCCGGCAGGACCCTGGGCACCTCGGGTGGCGGTTCCAGGTGCACCTCACCGCCGGGCATCTTCGGCGCGCCGAGCCGAGGTAATCGCCGGAACTGCACGGTGCTCACGCCAGTTCACCTCCCGCGGTTAGCCGCGCGCGACAGCGCGGAGGCAACCGCGCGCAGAGGTCGGTCACCCTAGCGGGTACTCGACTCCGGCCTTCGCGGTCCGCATCTCCCTTCGCCCAACCACGGCCCATGATCACCGAAACTGAGTGATGACAGTGCAATCCTGCATGGTGACTACTCACTTTCGGCGATCACGACAACCGCGGGCGACGCGAATCGGCAACAGCCTCCCTATCCCGCTTGATTCTTCCGAACTCGCGATCATGGACGACGAACCGTTGACCGTCAACGTGGCGCCTCTCGGCGATGGGCTGCCCACACGGTGGGCCGATCAGCCGGCGGTGCAGCGCCACGATGCCCAGCCAGCTGGGTCGCGCTGACTCGTCGTCGCAGGTCAGGAGGCTGGACCGAAAACACGCCAGGCCGGCTGATGCCAGCCGCTCACGCCAGACCCCTCTCTGACGCAGCGGGCTGGCGCATGGATACTCCCCCGGAACTACTGCGCCGCGGGCCGAGCGAGGAGTGCAACGGGTGCCAACCCATACCAACGCAACACCGGCGGTTCCACCGTCACACGCCGGA
>QHBZ01000349.1:7089-16010 GCA_003244055.1 Pseudonocardiales bacterium
GGATCGACGGTTCCACCGTCCACCGTCTTCAGCAGGGTCACCGTGGTGGCACCCCGCACCCGCATCGATCTGGCGCTGCCCTCTGACGTCGCGGTGGCCAATCTGGTGCCGATGCTGCTCAAGATGGCCGGTGAGTCCAGCGCGGACGGGGGCAGCCGGCACGGTGGCTGGTGCCTGGCCAGGCTCGGCGGCGAGGCGATCGATCCAGACCGCCCGCTGCGCTCGCTGGGTGTGGTCGACGGCGATCTGCTGCAACTTCGGCGTCGCCGCGACAAACCCCCACCGCCGCTGTTCGACGATGTAGTGGACGCCATCGCCGTCGCCGCCCCGGACAGCTACCGGCCGTGGACCGTCAGCACGGCCCGCACTCTCGGGCTCGTCGCTACCGGTCTGGCGTTGCTGGCCAGTGCCGTCGCGCTGCTCCGAACCGCTGCTGTGAGACCGGAGTTCGGGCTCAGCGCCGCCGCCCTCGCCGGAGCCGTCGCGGTGGTCGCGCTGATCGTGGGCGCGACGATTGCCCGGGTCTATGACGACGCCAAGGCGGGCGTGGTGGTGGCAGCGGGCAGCCTGCCGCTGGGATTCGTCAGTGGGCTCTACATCGTGCCCGGCGGCGTCCATGCGGCGAACTTCCTGCTGGCATGCGTCCTGGTCCTGGTCCTGGCCGCGGCGTCGATCACGGTACTGGGCGCCGGCATCACACCGTTCATCGCCAGCGCCACCGCTGCCGCACTCGGCGCGCTGACCTTCCTGGTCTCCAGTGCGGTTGACCGCCCCGCCGCCGGGATCGCAGCGGGGGCAGCCGCATTGGCACTGTGCGCCATCTCGGCGCTACCCCGGCTGACCATCCACCTATCCCGCCTGCCCATGCCCCAGGTGCCAGGCAGCGCCAAGGACCTGCAGGAAGACCCAGGCTTCCCGGACTACACCGTGATCGAACGCCGCGCAGGCGCAGCACACGAGTACCTGACCGGCATGATCGCAGGATGCGGCGCGGTAGCCGCGATCGGCGCGGTGCTGGCCGCGGCCGGCGGTGCATTGGGGATCGTGCTGGGCGCGGTGGTCGCCGCCGTGCTGTTGCTGCGAGCCCGGTCCTACGCCAACGGTCGCCAAGCGACTGCGCTGCTGGTGAGTGGGATGGTCGCGGTGGCCGGGATGATGGCCGGATTGCTGGCGCTGGCTCGCCAGCCGGGCTTGCTGCTGATCGGATTCAGTGGTCTGCTGGTCATCGCAACGTTCGCACTGTTCGCCGGAGTGGTCCTGCCGCAGCGCCGGTTCTCTCCGGTGCTACGCCAATCTGTGGATGTGATGGAGGCGATTCTGATCGCCGCGGTCCTACCGCTGGCCCTGGGCGTGCTGGACCTCTACAAGACCTTCCGGGCCCTGTGAGGGTGCCCACCGGTCCCCGTCCTCGTCGCACCCCTCTGGTCGCCGCCGCCGTCGCACTTCTGTTCCTTGCGGGTCCGGTGTGGCCAGTAGCCGCCCAACCCGGTGATCGACCGCCAGGAGTGCCACCCACCGTGGACATGACGGCGCTGCCAACGCCGGCCAGCGTGAACACCATGCCCTACATCGTGAACAACGCGGCCACCCGGCAGACCGGCCCGGTCCAGCAGCAGGCAGCCTGCCAGCAGCCGGTTGCGGACAATCCGCAGAACCTCCAGGCCGAGCCACCAGCGCAACGGCGGCTGCGGATCCGGCAAGCCCAGCAGTACGCAACCGGACGCGACCAGCGGGTCGCCGTGATCGACAGCGGGGTGCAGCCGCATCCCAGGTTGCTCGGCAGATTGATCGACGGCGGCGACTACATCGCCAACCGCGGCGGTCTGTTCGACTGCGACGGTCACGGCACGGTGGTAGCTGGCCTCATCGCAGCGGCACCGGACGCGAGCTCCCGATTCGTCGGGGTGGCCCCGGCTGCGCAGATTCTGGCGATTCGGCAGGCCAGCACCTTCTACTCCGTGCCACTGCGCCAGCTCGATAATGGCCAGGAAATCCACAGTCCCAGCGCCGGCGACACGGTGAGCATGGCGCGGGCCGTGATGCGGGCCGTCCAACTAGGTGCGACAGTGATCAACATCTCCGAGGCCGCGTGTTTTCCCGCCGAGCGCGACCAGGTCAACGCGCCGGATCTGCAGGCCGCCGTGCACCACGCGGTGGAGCACAACGTGGTCGTGGTGGTGGCCGCCGCCAACACCAGCCCCACCTGCAAGCAGAACAGCCCTGGTGCGGTCACCACGATCTCCTCGCCCGGCTGGTTCGACGATGACGTGCTCACCGTCGCGGCGACCAACGAGAACGGCGAGCCGGCAGATTTCTCGATCCGCGGGCCATGGGTCGATGTCGCCGCACCGGGCACCGGCGCGGTATCCCTGGCGGCCGGGCGACCGGGGCTGACCACCGGGCTGATCGACGCCCACGGCCAGCCCCGCGCGCTCGACGGCACCAGCTTCGCCACCCCATACGTCGCAGGGGTCGCGGCACTGATCCGGGAGCGGTACCGGAATCTCACCGCGCGCCAGGTGATGCATCGCATCGAGCGGACCGCGCAGCACACCGACGCTCACGGTGGACGCAGCGAGGAACTCGGCTACGGCATGATTGACCCGGTCGCCGCACTGACGGCTGTACTACCTGAGGAACACGGTGCCGCTCCGGCCCCGGTGGTCGCAGCGAAGGTGTCCGGTTTCCCAACCCCGCCGCCGGCGGATACCCATCCGCGCACCGTCGCGCTGATCGGCTCAGCTCTTTCCCTCGTCCTGCTGGGACTCATCGTCCTGATCGTCCGCATCACCAGACATCATCACCAGCACCGCCCCTGACTCGGGAGCGCGAGGTCTGGGCAATGAGGTCTGGGCAACGAGGTCTGGGGAAGGACTGTTGCAGTGTGCGATGGCTCCACCCCACCTCCACGTGGGACGGAAGTGACGGAGGAGATGAAACGGCTCTGCCGGGTCAGCTGACCCGGGCCGGGGGTGCGGTGTCGAGTTCGATGTGCACGGCGGTGGGCAGCGAGGGGAGGCCCAGGCTGTCGCGGGCGTGGCGCAGGACTCGAGTGTCCAGATCGTGGTGCACGGTGCGGAGGTCAGATCCGGCCGCCAGCCACAGGTTCAGGCGCACGACGGGGGCGCCGGCGGTGCCGACCATGCGGGCCCGGGCCCGGGTGACCCCGTCGACGGTTGCGGCGTCCGCGCGCAGCGCCTCGGCGATCGCGTCGGCGCTGATCTCGAGTCGACCGTCGGGGCTGGGGTCGAGGACGAGGTTGGGGCGGCGTTCGGGCGCGAGCACGTGCGCCGTCCAGAGCAGCCCGAGGACGAGCAGCGCCGCGGCGGCGACGAGGGCGACGGCCCGGGCCGTGCTCTGGTGGGCGCGCAGCGCGTCGAGGGTGGTGGTGTCGAGTACCGGGTGGGCGGCGCGACCGGCGCCGACGACCAGGACGCCGGCGACCAGGGCGACCAGGCCGGTGAGGCCGACCAGGATGCGCTGCCCACCGGCGGCCCGAGCGCCCGGGGCCGCGCCGCCGGCACGGGAAACCATGCCGCGGGTACGGGAGCCCAGGCCGGTCATGCTGACTTGCCGGTCGTGCGCACGGCCACCGAAACCCGTGGGGCGCCCGCCAGCGGCAGCTCGGCGAGCAGGGTCCGCACGCTGTCAGAGATCTGGAGTGTTGCGTCGGAACCGGGTTGCCGGCTGGTGGCCCGTACGGTGACTTTGCTGGCGGTGGCGGTGACCGAGGCGCTGGCGACGCCCTCGAGCTCGCGCACGTGGTTGCCGACCAGCCGGGCCAGCGAGCGGGCCGAGGTGACGACGGTGACCTCGGGCACGGGGTTGATCAGCCGCACCTCGGGACCACCGGATCGCAGCGCCACCAACAGTAGCAGCAGGCCGGCGACGATCAACCCGGCGGCGACGAGACGGACCGGGGTACCGGACCAGGTCCACCCCGTCAGGGTCTCCTGCCAGGCCAGCCAGGGCACCAGCAGCGGGCCGCTGGCGGGCCGCACCCACGCCCAGACCACCTCGAGCGCGATGACCGCGCCGAGCGCAACCACGGCCAGGCCGAGCAACGCGGACAGCGCGCGTAACAAGATCCGCATCGGGCGCCTCCAGGGCTTCTGGCGAGGAGCGGGTCAAGGCAGGCGGGAGGTGGGTTCGGGCAGCAGGGCGGTGACGGTCACGGTGATCGACCGGACCTGGTGGCCGGTACAGCGCGCAAGCTCATCGCTGATCCGGCGGCGCAGCAGGTCCACGGTGGCCCGCACCGGGCCGGGATAGCCCAGCGCCAGCTCCAGGTGCAGGTCAACCCGCTGCCCGGTGACGGTGACCGTCGCGGTTGTCGAAGTGTCGCCGATCCCGATCCCGGCCATGGTGCGGGGCGCGCACACGGTGCCCGGGGTCAGGTCGGCGGTGTGCTCAGCGATCTTGCGGAGCACGGTTGGGTGGATCGTCAACCGTCCCCGCTCGTCGGGGTCGACGGCGCCGCCCGGTGCGGTGTCGCGGCGAGTCCCGCCACCGGTGGGTTGCGGGTGGGCGGTCGCCGCCGCGGTCATCGGTTCCGGCCCTTGCCGCTGAGGATCTGACCGAGGTCGAGCTCGCCGTCGATGACGCGACCGATGATCAGCCCGATGACGCCCAGTACCAGGGCGATCAGGAAGCCGTTGAAGCCGCCGAGCACCGCGGCCAGGCCGAGGATGAGCCCGGTGAACAAGCCGATGATCGTCGCGGTCATGGCAGCGACCTTCCATGCGGGCACGAGGAATCAGCATGCGGTGTCTCGGTCAGGATAGGGGCAATCACGTCATTGATCGTCACCTCGATCACTCGCGGCCCGGTGATCGCAGTGATCATCTGGCGCAGCTCGGTGGCCAGCTGTGGCAATGGGGTGCCCAGCCGGGCGACGACCGAGACCTCCACGGGCTCGCCGGGTTCCCCGACCCGCACCCCCACCACCCGGCGGTCGGGAAGGTGACTGACCACCACGCCGTACGGGCCGCCGTCGAGGTCAGCCACCTCGGGGTGAGCCCGCACCGCAGCGGCGAGGGCGTCGGCGAGTGGAGTGTTCATTGCACTCGGGGCGGCTGGGCGGGTTCCGGGTCGTCGGACTCGTTCGCGAAGTAGATGTCGTTGACCGCGATGTTGACCTCGATGACTTCCAGCCCGGTCATCCGCTCGATCGTGCCGATCACGTTGCGGCGCACCGCCTTGGCGAGGTCCACGATGGACGCGCCGTAGGTGACGATGAGGTCGAGGTCGATGGCGGCTTGCTTCTCGCCGACCTCGACCGACACGCCGGTGGTGTGCGAGGCACCGGTGCTGCCGGGGAGGCGCTCCCGGATCTCGCCGAACGCTCGGGACATCCCGCCGCCCAGCTTGTGCACTCCGGACACCTCGCGGGCGGCGATCCCGGCGATCTTCTGCACCACCGAGGACGCGATCGTGGTCTTGCCGCGAGACGTGTCCTCGACCACCCGGCCCGGAGACGATCCGCCGCCGTTGCGGGCCCCATCAGCTGTGGTCGAGCCAGCCGCGGTGGAGTCGGACTTGGGCGGACCAGCCATCTGCTTCGGGGGGTTCGTTGGGGTGCCTGCCATTACAGAACTCTCCTCATTCTTGTTGTCAGCGCCTCGGACGTAGCCGGGTGGGCAATACAGTCTTAATTGTGAGGTACCCGGAAACGGGGAGAACTCACGGATCGATCGGGTGTTCCCCGATTTCAGCCCGACACTCGGCCGCGACGTCGCCGACGAGGTGACCGGCACCCACGCTACTCAGGACCAGTTGGCCGGCGGTAGGGCGGCGGGGGACCGTCATGGCGGTGAGGAGGGCGCCGGTGAAGAACGCGGCGCCGGCGATGATCACAGCGATGCGCAGTCCCGGGATGAAGGCCGCGCTGGCGCTGACCAGGGCGCCGAGCAGGGCCACCCCGATCACCCCGCCGATCTGGCGGGACGCGTTGATCGCGCCGGAGGCGAGCCCCGCCCGCTCGGCTGGGACGCCCTCCACAACGGCGGTGGTCGCGGCGGGCATCGTGAACGACATGCCGAACCCAGCGGCGACGAGCGGAGCGATCAGCAGCGGGTACGGCGTGTGCGTCCCGGCGATAGTCAGCCCGAACAGCCCGGCACCGCCGATGAGCAGGCCGATGAGCATGGTGGGCCGGGGGCTACCGGCGCGGGCGGTGAACCGGCCCGACAACAGGGATCCGATGGCGGCCATCCCCATCTGGGGCAACAGCGCCAGCCCGGCGACCAGGGCCGAGTAGCCCCGCAGCTGCTGAAAATACAGGTTGATCACGAACAGTTCGCCGTAGAAGCCGAGGTTGATCAGCAGGCCGACCGCGTTGCCACCGGAGAACATCGCGTTGCCGAACAGCCCCAGCGGCAGCATCGGGGCCGGTACCCGGCGCTCGATGACCACGAAACCGGCCACCGATACGACGAACACCACCGCGGCGACGATCACCACCGGGCGCAACCCGGCACGGCCGCCCTCGATCAACGCCAGGGTCAACGCCGCCAAGGCGAGCACGCCGGTGACCTGAGCAGCCGGGTCCAGTCCACGGGGCCTCGGCTCGGGGGCGGGCACCTGTCGGACGGTCAGGACCATGGCGAGCAGCCCGATAGGAACGTTGACGAAGAACACCAGCCGCCAGCTCGCCGCGGTGACCAACACCCCACCCAGGATCGGACCGGCAGCCGCAGCGACACCAGCGATCCCACCCCACATCCCGATCGCCCTGGCCCGGGCGGCCGGCTCCGGGTAGGCCGCGCGCAGCAGCGCCAGCGAGGCCGGCACCGCCAGCGCCGCCCCCACCCCCTGCAGCAGCCGGGCGATCACCAGCACGACGGTGCTCGGCGCCAGCCCACAACCCACCGAGGCCAGCACGAACAGCCCCAGCCCAAGCTGGAAGACGCGGCGGGCCCCCATCCGGTCGGTCAGCACCCCACCGGATAGCAACAGCGCGGCAAGCATCAGCAGATAGCCATCGACCACCCACTGCAGCCCGGAAACGCTCGCGCCCAGATCCTGCCGCAGCGCCGGCAGGGCGACGTTGACGATGGTGGTATCTAAGATGACCATGAAGTAACCCAGGCAGACCGCCAGCAGCGCCAGCGACAACACCCGCTGCCCAGCCGGCTCCGCAGCCTCGCCCGGACCTCGCCTCGTCCGGCTCCCCTGTCCAGTCACATCACCATTCTGGTGCCGTTCCCCTTCGGCATTCACCGAAGCCTCCTCGCCATACCATCAACTGATGGCCGCCATCTCCCACGCGGCCGGTGACGCCGACGTGGCACGAATCGCCACACTGATCGGCAACCGTGCCCGAGCTCGGGTCCTGATGGCGCTCGCTGACGGACGAGCCCTCCCGGCCAGTGTTCTCGCCGCCGAGGCCGGCGTCGCCGCCTCCACCATCAGCGAACACCTCACCCGGCTGGTCGACAGCCAACTACTGACCGCCGAACGATCCGGCCGCCACCGCTACTTCCGCCTAGCCGACGCCTCGGTCGCCCGCGCACTGGAGGCCATCGCCGAAATCGCCCCACCGGAGCCGATCCGCTCCCTGCGCCAGGGCACCCGGGCAGCGGCTCTACGCCGGGCCCGCACCTGCTACCAGCATCTCGCCGGCCGGCTCGGGGTGACGGTGATGGCCGCGCTGCTCGATGCGGGCGTGCTGCTCGGTAGCGACGGCCGGCACCATCGGCACACCGACGGCCGCGATCGGCCGACCGCCGCCGGCACCGACATCACCTACCGGCTGACCCATGCCGGGCACGGTCAGCTGACCGATTTCGGTCTCGACATCGCCGCCGGCCTGGCGGCACCGCCCGCCCATCCGCTACTGCGTGGATTGGTCTGAACAGCGCCACCACCTTGCCGGAGCGCTCGGCAACGCGCTGACGACCCGGTTGTTCGACCTCGACTGGATCCGGCGCAGCAAGCAACCCCGCGCCGTCACGCTCACCGACTCCGGGCGCCACGGCCTACACACCACATTCGGAGTATCCGAAGGCTGGGAGTCTGCGATCCCGTAGGGATCCTGCAACTGTCAGGCCTGCGTCGTACCGTGCTCCTGCCCACCCACGGACCGAAGGCGGACCTCATGAGCAGCCCCGAGCAGGCCCCGATCGGCGAGCGCGTCGATCTGCTGGACACGTTGACCAAGCATCGCTACTTCCTGCGCCACACGGTTCGCGACCTCACCGACGAGCAGTCGGCCCGACGCACCACCGTGAGTGAGCTGTGTCTGGGCGCCCTGGTCAAGCACGTCGCGGCCACCGAGCGTGGCTGGATCAACTTCATCCTCGACGGCCCCTCGGCACTAGGCCCGTGGGATGAGACAAGCATCAGTGACCGATCCGACGAGTTCAGCGTGCTGCAGGGCGAGACGCTGGCCGCGCTGCTCGACGAGTACGACAAGGTGAGCCACCGGACCGATGAGCTGGTGGCCAAGCTGCCTGATCTCGGCATCTCCCAACCATTACCTGAGGCTCCGTGGTTCGAACCTGGCGCGCGCTGGTCAGCGCGGCGGGTGCTGCTCCACGTGATCGCGGAAACCGCCCAGCACGCCGGTCACGCCGATATCATCCGAGAGTCACTCGACGGCGCCAAGTCCATGGCGTGATTCGGATAGCGTGAAGTCCATGACGTGATTCGGATAGCGTGCGACGACATGGTTTCCACCTATATCAGCCCGAAGGCGCGTAAGGATGCCGCAAGCAGTATCGCCGGGCGAGGTCTGCACGCCGTCGAGTCAATTTCCGGACTTCCCGTTCGTCTTTGAGCCAGACAATCCCGACCAGACCCACGACCTCAGGAGTGACCATGACCTGCTCTTCCACCCAGGGAATCAAGACCGTGCTGCATCCCGTTTCCGACCTGGCGACGGCCAAGGAGGTGTATGCCGCCCTGCTCGGCGTACCGCC
>QHBZ01000350.1 GCA_003244055.1 Pseudonocardiales bacterium
CGGACCTGCCCCTCGATCCGGCGCAGGCGGTTGAGGTAGGCGTCCTTGTCCTGGGCGTAGCCGTACATTGCCGTCCTCCTGTCACCTACCGTCCAACATACCATAGGGGGGTAGTGTACTTCGTCTATCGGTTTCTCCCGTGGAGGGTGCGGCACAGTGCGGTGAGCTCGTCGGTGGTGTTGTAGTAGTGCACCGAAGCCCGCACCAGCTCGTCGAGTCCTCGGTTTTCCATGTCCAGCCGGGTGGATGGGATGCGCGAGACGCTGACGTTGATGCGGTGNNGGTAGCTGCGCCAGTCGCTCCCGCAAGTCGCCGGCGAGCTCGTAGATCCGGTCCCGGATGCTCGGCAGACCCCACGCCACCGCGTAGTCGAGGGCGGCACCGAGCCCTAGCTTGGCGGCGACGTTGCATTCCCAGGTCTCGAAGCGCCGAGCGTCGGGCCGCATGATGTAGTGGTCGGGGGCGGTCCATGTCGCCGCGTGCAGATCCAGCATCGGCGGCGAGAGCCCATCGAGGACGTCGCGGCGGACGTAGAGCAACCCAGTGCCGCGCGGTCCTCGGAGGTACTTACGTCCCGTGATCGACAGCAGGTCGCAGCCGAGATCGTTGACGTCCAGTGGTAGCTGGCCGGCGGATTGGCAGGCATCGAGCAGGTGGAGCACTCCGGCTTCACGGGCCACGGCCCCGACCTCGGCCGCGGGATTGACGAGACCACCGTTGGTCGGCACATGGGTCAGTGAGATCAGTCGGACCCGATCATCGATGAGCTCGCGCAGAGCCGAGACGGAGAGCTGGCCGGACTCGTCATTGGGTACGACCTCGACGCTCAGATCGTGGCGACGGGCCAGCTGTAGGTACGCGATGAAGTTGCTCGCGTACTCCGCGACACTGGTCAGGATCCGGTCACCGGGCCGGAAGGGGATTGCGTAGAACGCCATGGTCCAGGCGCGGGTGGCACTATCCACGACGGCGATCTCGTCCGGGTCGCAGCCGAGCAGACGGCCCGCCGACAGGTACACCTCGTCGAGGCGGCCTACCTCGCGGGCTGCCGCCTCGTAGCCGCCGAGCTGTGCCTCCAGGCGCAGGTGTGCGATCACGCGTTCGAGCACGACCGTTGGCATGAGCGCCGCGCCGGCGTTGTTGAGGTGAACAACTTCGGTGCAGCCCGGGGTTTCCCGTCGAGCCCGTTGCACGTCCAGCATTGACGTGCGCGATTCTGTCTTGTTCGTCACGCTCCCTCCCGATGAAGCAGCTCTGCGGGGTGCGGTAGGTGTGGCTGGGGTGCGCCCGCCTGGTGCTCGACGAGCTGCAGGAATGAGCGCGCCCGTGCGTGGGTCGGTTGGGTAAAGAAGGTCTCGGGAGTCGACTGTTCGACGATGACACCGCCGTCCATGAACACGATCCGGTCCGCCACGTCGCGAGCGAACTGCGTCTCGTGCGTGACGATGACCATCGTCATCCCCTCGGCGGCCAGCTCGCGGATCACGCCGAGGACCTCGTTGTGCAGCTCGGGGTCCAGCGCTGAGGTGGGCTCGTCGAACAGGACGATCTCGGGCTCCATCGCCAGTGCCCGTGCGATCGCCACCCGCTGTTTCTGCCCGCCGGACAGCCGCGCCGGGTGCTCGTCGCGTTTCGCTGCCAGTCCGACCCGCTCCAGCAGCCGTTCGCCAAGCCGGATCGCCTGATCCCGGGGCAGGTTGCGGGCCTGGCAGGCACCCTCGATGACATTGCCTAGCGCGGTCAGGTGCGGGAAAAGGTTGAACTGCTGGAAGACCATCCCGGTGCGCTGCCGGGCTCGCTGCACCTCGCGGCGGTGCTGCCCGCCTCGGGAACGGCCGCTGCATTCGACGGTGTACCCGCAGATGCTCACCCGGCCCTCGTCTGGTCTCTCCAACAGGTTCATACACCGCAGCAGCGTGGTCTTGCCCGAGCCGGAGGAACCCATGATGACCACCACCTCCCCGCGCTCGACCGTCAGGTCGACCCCTGCCAGCACCTGTGTCCGGCCGAGCCGTTT
>QHBZ01000351.1 GCA_003244055.1 Pseudonocardiales bacterium
CTGGTGACCACGACGGGGACCACCGGCCGAACGGCGACGGCGGCGCTCACGCGCGTCCCGACGCCGAGCGCAACGGCGCTAATCAACACCAAGACGCCGTGCGCAACGGCACCAATCAACCGAGCCGCAACGTGGCCAGCAACGCTGACGAGCGGTCCGCCGCTGGGCACGAGATCCACGCTGGCCAGGACAACATTCACACCACCGGTAGCGGGCAGCACGCCCACACCGTGGGCGAGCAGCCTAGTGCCCTCACCACGACCAGGACCGTGGGCGCAGGGGGACAATCCGGCGAGCCGCACCATTCGATGGCTGTGCAGCCGAGCTCATCAGCGCCGTATTCAGCGGGGGCGTTCTCCTCGGGCGTCTCGGGCATGGCGGCCACCGGATCGACCGGCCTGTCGCCGTCGTTCTCATCCGCCTCATCCGCGCTGAGTCAGCCGGTGAGCGCCGCGACGGCCCCAGTAAACGCCGCGGCCGTCACCACAGTCAGCTCCGTGGCCAGCCAACCGGTCACGACCACCCCGGTCAGCTCAGCGGTGACATCCCACGCGACATCCCAGCCACTCACGACGACCGTGGAAAAGTCGTCGACCGTTAGCACCGGGTTCGCGCCGCAAGCCGACCTTGGCGGATCTAGCCCCTCCCAGGTGAACAACACGGCGTCGCGGAGCGCCACCGCCGACCAGACCGGGCAGCGCGGCACCGGATCTGGTGTCCCTGTGAGTACCCCCCGGACCGGAGCGCCCAGCGCAGCGCACCCCAACGCGCCGAGCACTGGGTCCACCGTGTCCGGCTCCCACGCTCCGACCGCTGACCTGGGCGGTTCAACCAGCACGGGTTCCGGCGCTCAGACCGCCAGCAGCGGGCTGCCCGCCTCCGATACCGGGGGCACGAACGGCCCTGCGGCCACCCCGTCGCACGCCCACACGTCAGGCGGCCTGCCGGCGACGGGGCATGTCACGGCGCCTTCGGCTGGCTCGTCAGGCACCA
The DNA here is from genome assembly GCA_003244055.1 of Pseudonocardiales bacterium. Lineage (GTDB taxonomy): Bacteria > Actinomycetota > Actinomycetes > Mycobacteriales > Pseudonocardiaceae. The sequence goes on from QHBZ01000351.1 coordinate 994, forward strand.
CGCTGGGCGCGGCAAGCACCGGGTCGGGCTCGGCGAGCCCCGCCGCTGGTAGCGCGTCGAACGTGCACCCTGCCGGTGGCCAGGCGGCGCCCGGGCATCTCCCGGCGCCTTCGGCTGCCTCCTCAGGCACCACAACGGGCGCAGCGAGCACGTCGGGCGCGGCGAGCCCGGCCTCTGGTACCGCGTCGAACGTGCACCCCGCCGGTGGCCTGCCGGCGCCCGGCCATGTCCCGGCGCCTTCGGCTAGCCCGTCAGCCACCACCTCGGGCGCAGCGAGTCCGGCGTCGGGCTCGGCGAACCACACGGCCCCAGCCACCACACCGAGTACGGGCTCGGCAGTATCCGCCCCGGCTGCGCACCAAGCCGTCGCCGCCACGCCGGACACCAGTTCGCAACCGGCCACCGCTTCGACGTACAGCACGGGAGCCGGTCTGGGTTCGCACATCGCAAGCTCGAGTGCCGGCACTGTGGCGCCGACGGACAGCGCTCACACCGGGTTGTCGTCCACTCCGCACGGGCTGTCCAGCGGGCTCACGACGAGCACAACCGCCCCGGCCCTCACGGCCGACCACGCGATGACCGACCACACAGCGGTCATCCATCACTAACCGCCGCCGGCCCGCGCCGCTCTCCCCGGCGTGGGCCGGCCCGGTCGCCCCACGATCCGCACCTAAGGAGAAGTCCACATGTCCGTCATGACCGATCCCGCCACCTATACCGGCACCGACACTGGATCCAACGGAGCCATGACCGAGCTGCTCGACCGGCTGCGTGTGCTCACCGACGCAGCGAGACGACCGGACCTCGGTACCCATCTCGCTGCGGCCCGGGCTCGGGTGACCGACCCCCGGTTGCGTATCGTGGTGACCGGGCAGACCGGTCAGGGTATGAGCTCACTAGTCGAGGCGATCATCGGCTCGCCGGTGACCGCCGCCGGAAAACGTTCGGTTGACCCGGTCCTCGTCACCTACGCCGACTCCGAATTCGTGCGGCTGGTCGACGCGACCGGCGCCGAGCCCACGGATTTCGCGGACTCCGGCACCACTCTGGTGCCCCGCGTCGAGGTCGGCGCACCGAACGAGCTGTTGGCCCAGGGCGTCGTGCTGATCGACACCCCCGGAACCTCGGGCATGGACTCAGCCCGCGCGGGTGCGGTGCTGTCCCTGCTTCCCGGGGCCGACGCGGTCCTGTTCGTCTCCGACGCCAGCCAGGAATACATCGAACCGGAGATCGCATTCCTGCGTCAGATCCGGCAGCTGTGTCCCACCGTCATCGGCGTGATCACCAAGATCGACCTCTACCCGCGGTGGGCTGCCATTCAGGGCGCCAATCGCGCCCACCTGACCAACGCGGGCCTGGACATCCCGCTGCTGCCGCTGTCGGCCGCGATCAGTGGGGCCGCCCGGCGTAGCGGTGACGCCGAGCTCTCGGTCGAGTCGGGGGTGCCGCAGCTGGTCGACTTCCTGCGTCACCGGGTGGTCGGCGACGCCGACATCGTGCTGCGCAACGCGGTGGTCAATGACGTCCGTTTCGTCTCGGATCATCTCGCGATGGCACTGAATGCCGAGCTGAACGCGCTGAACGATCCCAGCTGTGGGGCTGAGCTCGTCGCACGGCTGCACGAGGCCCGGGAGGCTGCCGACCGGCTGCGGCAGCGTGCAGCGAACTGGCAGGTTGTGCTGGGAGACGGCGCGACGGAGGTGACCGTTGAGGTGGAGCACGATCTGCGGCACCGGCTGCGCAGCGTGATCCGCGAGGCCGAGACGGACATCATGGCCTCGGACCCGGCGACGCGTTGGGAGGAGTTCGGCAACTGGCTCGACGGTCGCATCGCCGAAGCAGTCCAGGACAACTTCGTGCTGGCCCACACTCGCTCCCGTGATCTTGCCGAGAAGGTAGCCGCTCGGTTCGCAGCGGAGGGTCGGGTAGCGGTCCCGGAGCTCTACCTCGACCACACCGGCTCGGTCCTCGACCCGGTCCAGTCCCTGGATCCACTGGACAGCCGCAAGGCCGGGCTCGTGCAGCGGGCGATCACCGGCGTACGTGGGTCCTACGGTGGCGTCCTGATGGTCGGGCTGATGACCAGCCTCGCGGGGTTGGCTCTGGTGAACCCGTACTCGATCGGCGCTGGCGTGCTGCTCGGCGCGAATACGTTCTGGGAGGATCGCAAGTCGTTCACCTCCCGGCGCCAGGCCGAGGCCAAGGCCGCGGTCGCCCGCCTGATGGACGACGTGATCTTCCAGGTCGGCAAGGAGTCGAAGTACCGGCTCCGCGAGGCGCAGCGGACCCTGCGGGATCACTTCACCGCGATCGCCACCGAAATGCTGCGCTCAGCCGACGACGCGCTGCGATCCGCCCACGAGGCCAATCAGGTCCACGCCGAGCACCGCGCTGGTCGGATCTCCGAGGTCCAGAACGCCCTGAGTGACCTACGCCAGCTGCGGGTCGGGGCTGCCGCCCTGGCCCCTGCCCGCACGATGGAGGCGACGCGATGAGCCCGCAGGTACCCAGCACTGTCGACCTGGCCCGGATGCTCATCCGCGACACTCGCAGTGAGCTCAAGGCCAGCTCCCAGATCAGCGCTGCAGTCGATGCCGAGCTCGCGGTATGCCAGCGCCGGCTGGATGAGCCGCTGCGGGTCGCGCTTGCCGGGACGCTCAAGTCCGGGAAATCGACCCTGCTCAACGCCCTGGTCGGGGAAGAGATAGCACCCACCGACGCCACCGAATGCACCCGGGTCGTCACCTGGTTCTCCGGGTCGGCCGGGCCGCGCATCGAGCTCACCCACGATGGCGGCCGACGCACCTCGCTACCGGTGCTTCGGACCGACGGACGGCTGCGCCTCGACCTCGGGGCGGTGACCGCGGATCGGGTCGAACGCCTCGAGGTCGGCTGGCCCTCGTCGCTGCTCGATCAGTACACGTTGGTCGATACCCCTGGAACGTCGTCGAACTCCCACGACGTCTCCGCGCGCACTCTCGCGTTTCTCACCCCGGACCAGGGGACGTGCGAGGCTGACGCCATCGTCTACCTGATGCGTTCGCTGCACAGCGCCGACGTGGCGCTGCTGCGTAAGCTCCACGAGCACGCCGGCACCGGACGGGGCCCGCTCGGCATCGTCGGGGTCCTGTCTCGCGCCGACGAAACCGACGGCGGACATGCCACCTCGCTCGACGCCGCTCGGGGTGTCAGTGCGCAGCTGCGCACCGCCCCCGAACTCAACGGTCTGCATCGAGACTTCCTCGCGGTGTCCGGACTGCTCGCGCTACGAGGCCAAACGCTGCGACAACAAGAGTTCAGCACCCTCGATCAGCTCGCTGCGCTGCCCGACGACGTCCTCGAAGCGGCCCTCGTTTCCCCCGGCCGGTTCGTCACAATTGACCTCCCGGCACCCGCGGCCCACCGGGAACAGCTCGTAACGGCTTTCGGCATGGTCGGCATCCGAGTGGCCATTTCGTTGATTCGCTGCGGCGCCCGCGACGCACCCGCGTTAGCGGCCGAGCTGGTCCGCCACAGCGGGCTCAACGACCTTCATCGCACCCTGCACGCCCGCTTCGGTAGCCGCAATCGCCAGCTCAAAGCACACTCAGCGCTGCGTACGCTACGCGGCATCCTGCTGCGGCACCGCAGTCCGAACTCCGCACGGGTGCTCAGATCAGTCGACCGGCTTCTTGCCGACACCCATCCCTTCACCGAACTACGAGTATTGGCCGGGCTGGTCGCGCTGCCGGCACCAGAACGGACCCGCAACGCCCTCAGTCAAGTACTCGGCGGTTGCGGCACCTCAGCAACGACACGACTCGGCCTGCCGCCGGACACCACCCCCGCGCACACCCGCGCCGCGGCGTTGCACGCCATCGGGTACTGGCGCCACCAGCTCAGCGAACCGCTCCTGGATCAACCCACCACGCAGAGCTACCGAGCGGCAATCCGCAGCTGTGAAGCGATCATGGCCTGCGCCTCCTAGCGCGCAACGGGACGATCCGGTGGGGCGTGCCGACCTTTCCAGGCGCCACCTTGACCGGTGGCGTGGCGGCGCGCTGAGTCCACTGTCATGGCGGCATAAAGCGCGGCGACCAGGGACAGGGCGAGCCCGCGAAGCGGCGAGAGACCTTAGAGCCGCAGTACCGGCGCCTGGGTAACGGTCATCGCCGCCCATGCGCCGAACCCGGCGGCAGCCGGCACCGGCGAGCGCCTCGCCAGCCCGGCGAGCGTGGCGCCGAGGAGCACCGGTGAGCGGCGCAGCTGGGGTGTATGCGCTGCGGGTGACCATGGTCCACAGGTCAGCGAGGTGGGGATAGGGCCGACGCTGCAGGAACTCGACCTGCGCGGCGCTGGCCGACTCCACGCCGTGCTGGACGGCGTTGAGCTTGCCCGTCCACCCTGGCGGCGGAGGAGGGGCCGTCGGCACGGTCAGCGAGGCTCGTCCGCGAGCCTGGTCGGCGAGGGTTCGCGCGAGCGACCCGGTGCCGTCGGTGCTCCCGTCGTCGACCAGCCACACCGCAAGCTCACCTGGGTAGTCCTGCGCGAGCAGCGTGGGCAGCGTCTCGGGAAGGACCGCGGCCTCCTCGCGCGCCGGGACGACGACTCCGACGCTGGGCCAGTGGTCGGGCTCCGGCGGGTGGGCCGGCAGGCGGGGCGAGGCGAGGCAGAAGCCACCGTGCCCGACGAGGTAAGCCCACGCCACAGCAGACGAAGTCGCGAGCCTGCTGAGCAGCGGCATCCGCCGAGCATGCCACTCCCGCCGGCGAAGCGATCAGCTGATCAGCGGCCGGATTGTGACACAACTCACGAAAATGAGGTCGCGAGCGTAGCAGCGACGATCTCCGGGAATGCCACCGATGCGTCCGAGAGTTCGGGGCGGACAAAGATCGTCGGGGGGAACGCTGTGGCTGCCACCCGATCAGTTGCAGGGAGCTGACGATGAAGCTGTCCCGTCCCGCGCTGGCGACCGCGCTGACCGCCGCGGTCGTCGCCGTTGCTGGCTGCACCGCCGGACCGACCGCCGTGCATACCTCGTCCACTTCGCCGCCGGTACCGGCGAACGCGCCCGCGCTGGAGCAGGCCTACGTCAGCGTCGTGGCCAACGTGCTGCCCTCGGTCGTACAGATCACCAGCGACCGCTCTCTCGGTTCCGGCATCGTCTTCGACACCAAGGGCGACATTGTCACCAATGCCCACGTGGTGGGCCAAGCGACCAAGTTTCAGGTACGCCTGGCCGACAACCCGACAGCCATCCCGGCCACGCTCGTCGGCGCCTACCCGCCCGACGACCTCGCCGTCATCAAGCTCGACGCGCCACCGTCGACGTTGCACCCGGCGCACTTCGGTGATTCCTCGAAGCTGCAGGCCGGCGACATCGTGCTGGCCATGGGCAACCCGCTCGGGCTGACCGGCAGCGTCACCGACGGGATCATCTCGTTCACCGGGCGAACCGTCACCGAGCCGGCCCAGGGTTCCGCCCAGCCCGCGACGCTGCCCGATATCATCCAGACCAGCGCCGCGATCAACCCGGGCAACAGCGGCGGCGCGCTGGTCGACTTGGCTGGCGACGTCATCGGAGTGCCTACGTTGGCTGCGCTGGAGCCGCAGTCAGGCGGTCTTGGCGGCGCCGCGCCGGGTCTGGGGTTTGCGATTCCCAGCAATCTCGTCACCGACATCGCCGGGCAGTTGATCGCCCATGACGGCCATGTGGTCAACTCGCATCGGGCCGAGTTGGGTGTCCGCGTGGTGACCGTGGTGGGCTCGAGTGGCCAACCTGCTGGCATGGGTGTGGTCAACGTGGTTCCGGGCGGCCCGGCTGCCGCGGCCGGGATCCAACCCAGTGAGGTGATCACCGCTGTGAACAGCACCCCAGTGCACCGGGCTTCCGATCTGGCCCAGGCGTTGGGCGCGCTGGATCCGGGTCAGAAGGTCGGAGTCACCCTGACCACCGCGCAGGGGACCACCCGCACCGTCACGGTGACCCTCGGCCAGCTCCCCGGCAGCTGAACACCGCGCGACTAGCTTTCGCCGGGGCCGTCCTGTTCGGCGAGGAACGCCTCGAGCTCTGCGGCGATCTCGTCGCCGGTGGGCAGCGACTCGGCATCAAGGGATGGCAGAGAGCGTCGATCAGCCGCTGCCGTCACGGAATCGAACTGCGCCTCCAGGCTGGCCACCACCGACATGCTCTGCGCGGACTGGGCAACCTGCTCGTTGACCTCGGCGAGAACGCGCTGCGCCGCAGGCAGGAGTGCGTCCACCGGCAGCTTCAGCCCGGTGCTGACAGCCAAGTGTTCCAACAGGCCGCGAGCGGATTCGGGGTACTCGATGCGAGCCAGGTAGTGCGGCACGTGGACGACGAAGCCCATCGCGTCGTGCCCCGCCTCGCCCAGTCGCAGTTCCACCAGCGCTCCGGCGTGACCTGGCATCTGCATGGTGTTGAACCACCGGTGATAACCGGAGATCAACTCGCGACGGGTGGCGTGTGCAGTAACCGCCGATGGGCGGGTGTGCGGGACCGCCATCGGCGCCGCGCCCAGACCGACCGTCAGGCCAACCGCGAAGCGCTCCACCAGTTCAAGGACCGCGCCGGAGAACCGCTCCCACAGTAGATCCGGCTCCGGCCCGGTCAGTAACAAAAATGTGGTGCCCGCGCTGTCCTGTACCTCGTAGAGCACCAACTCGGGCTGCTGGTAACTCGCCCAACGATCCTCGTCGAAGGTCATTACCGGTCGGCGAGAGCGGTAATCCAGCAGCAGGTCGACGTCGAATGTGGCAACCACCCGGTGCTGCAGATTCGCCAGCAAATGTGCGACCGCCAGTTGCCCGGCCTGGCCGGCGTCGACAAACCCGGTGAGGGCGTGCACGAGCACCGTGCCCGCCCCGGTCGAAGGCTCGGCTTCAATGTGGTACAGCTCAGGATTCACAATTGATATAACGCTGCACAGGGGCAGATCCATCCCAGGTACGACTCATACATGTCGTCTGTGATGGGTCGGGCGTGCGGGACGCGGACCGGTCCAAAAGTGTTTCCCTGGTGGAGATCGACTTCACAACAGGGCGTTGCGGCGGGCAGGCTCGGCGCCATGCCGCTCATACCGCCACACCTCGGCGCCTTCCTCGCTGCCGTGCTGCGCAGCCCGGCCACCGTGGGCGCGGTAGCGCCGAGCTCACCCCAACTGGCGGCTCGGCTGGCCGCCGTGGTGCCCCGGGTAGGGGAGCCGGTCGTGGTGGAGCTCGGGCCGGGCACCGGTTCGGTCACGACGGCCATCGAACATCGGCTCGCTGGTCGGGGGCGGCATGTGGCGGTCGAGATCGACCCTGAACTGGCCCACTACCTGCGCGCCCAGCACGCGGGAGTTGAGGTGCTGGTCGGCGACGCCGCTGAACTGGAACGGCTGTTCGCCGAGCACCAAGTGTCTGCGGTTGATGCCGTGGTCAGCGGGCTGCCGTGGTCACTGATCGATACCGACGCGCAGCGGGCGATCGTTGCCGCGACGGCGCGTTCACTGCGACCGGGGGGCTGCTTCACCACGTTTGCCTACGTCCACGCGTTGTCGATGACTCGGGCGCGCCAGTTCCGGGCGTTGCTCGGCGAGATGTTCTTTGAGGTTCTCACCACTCGTACGGTCTGGTGGAATCTGCCTCCGGCGGTGACCTATGTCTGCCGAAGGTCGCGTGAGGTGCAAACCGAAGTCGATGGGCGTCCGGGCGCGGCAGGGTAACCAGCTCCTCCGACATTCGGCGGTGGTTGACGACCCTGGCGGGGTAGTAGTCCACACCCATACCCGCAGTCCACAGCCAGCCACGACGTGACTGTCCCGCGAGCGGCCGCGGGAGGACGGTTCCATGTCATGAGCGCACCTACCGCCATCAGTATCCGGCTATCCGACCCCTCCGAGCTGATCGCCGCCGTCCCGCATCTACTCGGCTTCCACCCGCGCGCCTCCGTGATCTTGTTGGCACTACACGGTAAGAGTCTTGGATTAACTCTGCGAGCCGATCTCGTAGACGATGACCAAGCCGCGGTGTTAGCCGCGCAGCTGTTGCCACCGATCGCCCGGCAGCGACCCACGGGCGTCGCGCTGATCGTCGTCGGAGGTACTTTCACTCCGGCTGGCGAGCCGCCACACCGCGCAGTGGTGGACGCCCTCGACGGAGTGCTGACCGAAGCCGGGCTCCCCGTGGTACACGCGGCGTGGACCGCCGAGACAGCGCACGGCGCCCCGTGGCGCTGCTACGACGATCCGTTCTGTGCCGGCACGGTGGCCGATCCCACTACGAGCCCGCTGGCGGCGGCCACTGTCGCGGCTGGCGCCGTGACGTTCGGTAGCCGGGAGGAGATGGCCGAGCTGGTGGCCCAGGAGGATCCAGCGGCACTGCAACGGCGGGCGATCCTGTTGGATGCGGCCGACGCGGAGCATCCGATGAGCGCCCGGCTGGTAGCCCGGAGACTCGCCCGGTTGAAGGAGTTGCACCGCGCGGCAGCAGCCGGAGATCTCGCGTTGACTGACGACATCGTCGCCGAGGTCGCTTCCGCGCTGTGCGACCACCGGGTCCGGGACGCGTGCCTGCCCTGGTGCGCGGGTCCCAGCGCGGATGGCGCCGAGCAGCTCTGGCTGGCTCTGGTTCGTGCGACTCCGGCACCGGAGCGGGCTGAGCCTGCGGTGCTGCTGGCGCTGGCCGCGTACCTTCGCGGGGACGGTGCGCTTGCGGGCGTCGCGTTGGACGCCGCGCTGCACGCCTGCCCACATCACTCACTGTCAGGGTTGCTGCGGGCGGCACTGGACGGGGGACTGCCACCGGAGCTGCTACGTAGCGTCGCTGAAGATGCCGCTGCCGCACTTCGGCGACCTGCGCGCAAATCGGCGAAGCGACGATCACGGCGAAAGCGGTGACCGGTGATCCGCGTGGGCGGCGCTCAACCGACGCGGCGGGCGAACTCCCACGCGTCGGCCACGATCACGGCCAAGTCAGCGCGTTCGGGCTTCCAACCCAACTCGCAGTGCGCTCGATCGCTGGCGGCGATCAGCACCGCCGGGTCGCCCGGTCGGCGTGGTGCGCACTGCGCCGGAATCGGGTGCCCGGTGATCTGCCGGCAGGTGTCTATCACCTGCTGCACCGAGAAGCCGGTTCCGTTGCCCAAGTTATAGAGTCGATGCTCGCCGGGGACGGCTTGCACGAGTGCCCGCTCATGGGCGTCGGCGAGGTCCACTACGTGGATGTAGTCGCGGATGCAGGTGCCATCCGGCGTGGGCCAATCCTCCCCGAACACCATGATCTTGTTTCGGCGGCCGAGGGCGACCTGCAGCACCAACGGGATGAGGTGGGTCTCAACAGTGTGCCGCTCACCGTAGCGGCCGTACGCGCCGGCGACATTGAAATATCGCAAGCTCACGGCGGCTATGCCGTGCGCAGTGGCATAGGAGCCGATGGCGTGGTCGATTGCCAGTTTCGTCGCCCCGTAGGGATTGGTCGGTTGGTTGGCCGCCTCCTCGGTGATTGGCACCGACGCGGGTTCGCCGTAGGTGGCCGCGGTGGAGGAGAAGACCAGCCGAGGAGTCCCGTGCTCGCGCATCGCTTCGAGCAGTCGCAGCGAGGCCACCACGTTGCCCAGCCAATAGCGCTGCGGCTGGGCCATCGATTCAGCCACCAACGAGCGGGCCGCGAAATGCAGCACGCCGTCGAAGCCCTCGGCCAGTACCGCACCGGCATCCTCGACAGTTCCCTCGATGAACCGGCAGGCCGCCGGCACCGCGTCCCGGTGGCCAGTGGACAGGTCGTCGAGGGCCACGACGTCGTGGCCAGCCTCGACCAGGCGCGCGGCGCAGACACTGCCGATGTAGCCCGCGCCGCCGGTAACCAGCAGACGCATCCGATCGGGCTGGGTTATCTTGGGCTGGGTCATCGCCGACGGTCCAGTCACCGCCGGCGGCCCATGACCGCGTGCGCCAGCGCGCCGCTGACCTCGACTTTGGTTCCTCGACCGGATAGCGCCACCGGGTGGTTCGCCCGCACCTGGGCGCCCACTTCCACCACGTTGCCGGGCACCGCGTCGACCTTGTGCAGGTCCGCCATCAGGGTCGGGTCGAGCTGCACGTGCTCGGCGATACGTCGCACCTCCACCGTGCCGCCGCCGCGCCGCGCCACTTCGTCGAGCCGGACCAGGTCGGGTTCGACCGGGCCAGCGGCTTCGCCGACCCCGAGCTCGTCCAGGCCCGGGATCGGGTTGCCGTACGGAGAAGTGGTGGGGTTGCCCAGCAGCGCGACCAGCTTTCGCTCCACCGCTTCGCTCATCACGTGCTCCCAGCGGCAGGCCTCAGTGTGTACCTGCTCCCACTCGAGCCCGATCACGTCGACGAGGAGAAGCTCGGCGAGCCGGTGCTTGCGCATCACCGAAGTGGCCCGGCTGCGGCCCTCAGCGGTGAGCTCGAGGTGCCGGTCGTCGGCCACTGTCAGCAGGCCGTCCCGCTCCATGCGGGCCACCGTCTGGCTGACAGTGGGCCCACTTTGTCCGAGGCGCTCGGCGATCCGCGCCCGCAGCGGGACCACACCTTCCTCCTCGAGCTCGAAGATGGTGCGCAGGTACATCTCGGTGGTGTCGATGAGATCGTTCACACCAGGCTCCCTCGGTTGTGATTATGGTAGTGGCCCGCTGGGCAAACTGCGGAAACCCACTGGCAGTGAGGTCAGGATGGGTGACATGAATCCGGTGATCACGCCCCGCGAGCTGGCTGTACTGCTCGCTGGCCCCGAGCCTCCCGTCGTGGCCGACGTACGGTGGTCGCTCACTGGGCCCGGCCGCACGGACTACCAGGCCGGTCACCTGCCCGGTGCGGTATTCCTCGACGTGGACGGCGACCTGGCCGGGCCGCCCGGTCCGGATGGGCGCCACCCCCTCCCGGAGCCGGCGGCGCTGCAGGCGATCCTGCGGGCGGCCGGCATCAGGGCGATGACCCCGGTTGTCGCCTACGACGCGGCGGATAGCTCGGTGGCGGCACGGCTGTGGTGGCTGCTGCGCTGGGTGGGACACCCCTCGGTTGCGGTCCTCGACGGGGGGATCGCGGCGTGGCAAGCAGCGGGGCTGCCGGTGGCCGTCGACGTGCCCCGGCCGCAGCCGGGCACCATCACGGTGCGGCCCGGGGCAATGCCAGTGCTTGACGCGCCGCAAGCTGCGGCACTGGCCCGCGATGGAGTGCTGCTCGACGCCCGAACGGCGCCCCGCTACCGAGGCGAGATCGAGCCGGTGGACCCGCGTGCCGGCCACATACCCGGGGCAGTCAACGCGCCGTTGTGCGAGCTGACCGATGCGCAGGGGCACTGGCTCCCGCCGACCCGGTTGGATGAGCTCGCCCGACGGTGGGGGGTCGGCGGTGCCGAGGTCGGTGCCTATTGCGGTTCCGGGATCAACGCATGTGCTCTGGTGCTCGGACTCGAGCGCGCCGGGGTCACCACGTCGCAGCGCCCGGCCTCGCTGTACACCGGGTCATGGTCGCAGTGGTGCACTGACCCAGCACTCCCGGTGGCCACCGGGGGGGATCCCGGATAGAGGTCCGCGCGCAACCGCGGCCGGTAGCGTGTTGGGCCATGAACGCTCCCCGCGCGGTCGTCGTCTGGGACGACGCCCTCCTCGGCTACGACCTCGGCGGCCGGCACCCACTCAATCCCATCCGGCTGGATCTCACCGTGCGGCTGGCACGGTCGCTGGGTGTGCTGGACGGGGTGCAGCCGCTGGCGCCGGTACCGGCCACTGACGACGAGCTGCGCACGGTGCACTCCGACGACTACGTCGCCGCAGTCCGGCAGACCTCGCGGGGATATGTCGGGCACGGTCTGGGCACCCCGGACAACCCCGTCTTCCACCGCATGCACGAGGCCTCGGCGCTGGTCGCCGGTGGCTCGTTGATGGCCGCCGAGGAGATCCTCACCGGCCGCGCGGATCGAGCGGTGAACATCGCCGGCGGGCTGCACCACGCGATGCGTGACTACGCATCGGGTTTTTGCATCTACAACGACTGTGCGCTGGCGATCCGCCGGCTGCTCGATGGTGGAGTGTCCCGGGTGGCCTACGTCGACATCGACGTCCATCACGGCGACGGTGTGCAGGAGGCCTTCGCCGCCGATCCTCGGGTGCTCACGATCTCGCTGCATCAGCACCCGGCGACGTTGTTTCCGGGCACTGGCGACTCCGCCGATGTCGGCGCCCCCGGCGCCGAAGGTTCAGCGGTCAACGTGCCGTTTCCACCTGGCACGGGGGATGGCAGCTGGCTGAGGGCATTCCATGCGATCGTGCCCGCGTTGCTGCGCGCATTCCAGCCGGAGGTGTTGGTCACCCAACATGGCGCGGACACGCACTTCGAAGACCCGCTCGCCAACCTGGAGCTGTCCGTCGACGGTCAGCGCGCCGCGCATAGAGCGCTGGCCGAGCTGGCCGACACTACCGCCGGCGGCCGCTGGCTCGCCCTGGGCGGTGGCGGGTATTCCCTGTTCCGGGTGGTCCCGCGGTCGTGGACACATCTGCTGGGCGTCCTGCTCGACCGCGAGGTGGATCCGAACGCAGCGGTCCCAGCCGAATGGACGGTCTATGCCGCCAACGTCGCGGGCGGCACGCAGCTGCCGGTCTCGATGAGCGACGGCGCCGCGCCCAATTGGACACCCTGGGACGGGACTGGTGAGACGGCGGTGGATCGGGCGATCCAGGAGACCCGGCGCGCTGTCTACCCGCTGCACGGATTGGATCCTGAGGACCCGCGAGTGTGACCGTGGGGGATCCGAAGTCGGAAGGCCGGACCCCCGACGGGTCCGACCTTCCGCGGCGCGCGACAGCCCTGAGCTGACGTCGCGTGGTCTACGTAACACGTGTTCTGCATCACACGTTGAGGTGACAGTGCCGGGTGGGGCGCGGCCGCGTCAATGCCGCCATTCGGGCGGTAACTCGCTGAGCTCCGTGCGGATCAGCTGGCGTACGCCCGCAGCCGCTCCGCGCGGTCGCCATGGCGCAGCTTGGCCATCACCTCGCGCTCGATCTGACGCACCCGTTCGCGAGAGAGTCCGAAGCGCTTGCCTATCTGGTCCAGCGTGTGCGGCTGGCCGTCGTCGAGGCCGTATCGAAGCCGGATGACCTTCTGCTCACGCTCTTCGAGAGTGGCCAGCACCCGGCGTAGATCATCTTGCAGCAATCCGGAGATCACGACGGACTCGGCATCGGTTGCCTCGGCATCCTCGATGAAGTCACCCAGCGGTGCCTCCTCTTCGGCGCCCACCGGCATGTCCAGGCTTACCGGATCCCGGGAGTAATCCAGCAGGTCAGCCACCTTCTCCACCGGGATGCCGGATTCGTCGGCCAGTTCCTGGTGAGTCGCCTCCCGGCCGCGCTGCTGGTGCATGTCCCGCTTGATCCGGGCCAGCTTGTTCACCTGTTCCACCAGGTGGACCGGAAGCCGGATGGTGCGTCCCTGGTCGGCCATACCACGAGTGATGGCTTGCCGGATCCACCAGGTGGCATAGGTGGAGAACTTGAAGCCCTTGGCGTAGTCGAACTTCTCGACCGCGCGGATCAGGCCGAGGTTGCCTTCCTGGATCAGGTCCAGCAGGGGCATGCCGCGGCCGGTGTAGCGCTTGGCCAGCGACACCACCAACCTCAGGTTGGCCTCCAGCAAGTGGTCCTTGGCTTTGTTACCGTCGCTCACCAGGCGGATGAGATCGGCGCGCCGGCTGGGCGACAGCCGAGTCGCGGTATCCAGTGTGTGACGTGCGAACACGCCGGCCTCGATGCGTTTGGCGAGCTCGACCTCCTGTTGGGCGCTGAGTAGCGCGGTGCGCCCGATACCGTTGAGGTAAACCCGCACCAGGTCGGCCGCTGGGCTCTGGGCGTCGAGGTCAGCCTCGAGCATGGGGTCCGGTTCGACGAAAATCTGCGCGGCGGTCATCAGGTTCCTTCCTGCGACGGATCCTCGTGCCGACTCCGGTGCGTGCGCTGGATCGGCGCGCGACGTTGCACCAGTCTGGCCATCGGGTACCCGCAGCGATGTCTTTTGCAACGTCGGGAGCCCGGATTCCGTTCCCGGACTCTCGCCCAGCACGACGAACCAGTACCCGGCGAAGTGCCCGATGCGGCGGACCCTCAGGCACTTCTCAGGGTTGGCCGCCGGTTTAGGGCGTTATCGCCCCGGTTGGTAGCTCTTCCAACGGCGTCACACGTCGATGAGTACCGTGAACGGGCCGTCTGCGACGCTGCGCACGAGCATTGTCGCGCCGAAGCGTCCGGTGGCCACGGTGGTCCCGCGGGCCCGGAGCCGGGCGGCGACTTCCTCGACCAAGGGTTGCGCGTGCTCCGGGCGGGCGGCCGCGGCGAAGGAGGGTCGCCTGCCCTTACGCGTCGCTGCGTAGAGGGTGAACTGGCTGACCAGCAACACTCCGGCGCCGGTGTCGGCGACGGAGCGTTCGTCGCGCAGGATCCGCAGCTCGTGAAGTTTGCGCGCCATCGTCTCGGCCTGCGCGGGACCGTCGTCGTGGGCCACCGCGAGTAACACCAGCAGCCCGGGTCCGTCGAGCTCACCGACCAACTGGTCGTCCACGAGAACCGCTGCCTCGAGCACTCGACTCGCCACCGCTCGCACGGCGATGGATCCTGCCAGGAGAACTGGTCGCCTATGGTGGCCGGAGGTCGTGAGGTTGCCGAGGTGGAGGTGGTCGTCCGTGAACCGGTCGAGTCCGTCGAGTCCGTTGAACCCGTTGAACGGTGACCCGTTTGGTGAGCTACGCCAGGATGCCGCTGACATCGCCTCGTCGCTGCGGTCGCTGTTCGGTATCGACTCCGCGATGGGCGACCTGGACCCGGCCGGGTTTGGAATGGCCCTGGGCAGGCTCGCGATGTCGGTCGCGGGTAACCCGCCGGCGCTGTCTCGGTCGGCGATGGCCTACGGCATGCGCAGCGCTCAAGCCGCCGTCACAGCGACGCTGCGCAGCGTGGGACTGAACCCGCAGGGCCCGGTTGAGCCGGCCCAGGATGCCCGGTTCTCCGATCCGGCCTGGACCACCAATCCGCTGTTTTACCTGGTGCGCCAGCAACACGCGCTGCTGGAGGGCTTCCTCCAGGAGTTGCTGGACGGCGCCGAGCTGGACGAGGTCACCCGACGCAAGGCGGACTTCGCGCTGCGTCAACTGCTCGACGCCGCCGCGCCGACCAACTGGCTGCTGACCAACCCGGCGGCATTGAAGAAAGCATTCGAAACCGGTGGCCTCAGCCTGCTGCGCGGGGCACGCAACGTGGTCCGCGACGTGGCAACCAACCACGGAATGCCCCGCCAGGTCACCCCGGACCAGTTCCGTCCCGGCCACGAGCTGGCCGCCACACCGGGATCAGTGGTGTTCCGTAACCGGTTGATCGAACTGATCCAGTACGAACCGCAGACCAAGACCGTGCACGCGGTTCCACTGCTGTTCAGCCCGCCGTGGATCAACAAGTACTACATCATGGATCTCGCGCCCGGAAAGAGCCTGGTGGAGTGGGCGGTGCAGCACGGACATACCTGCTTCATGATCAGCTATCGGAACCCCGATGAGACGCTGGCCGAGCTGACGATGAGCGACTACCTGCGAGAGGGTCTGCTGGCCGCGTTGGAGGTCGTCGAGGAGATCACCGGCGCGCAGCAGACCAATCTGATCGGGCTGTGCCTCGGCGGCACCATGGCGACGGGACTGCTCGCCTGGCTCGCCGGTCGCGGCGAGGACCGGATCCGCTCGCTGACCGTGCTGAACACCCTGCTGGACTACACCGTGCCTGGCCAGCTCGGCATATTCACCGACGAAGCCTCCGTCGAGCGGCTGGAGCGGGTCATGGATCGCAAGGGCTACCTGCCCGCCGACAGCATGGCCACCACGTTCAACCTGCTGCGGGGCAGGGATCTGGTGTGGAACTACGTAGTCAACGATTGGCTGCTGGGAAAGGACCCGGCGCCATTCGATATTCTGAGCTGGAATTCCGATTCCACCCGGATGCCCGCCGCCATGCACATCGAGTACCTCCGCTCCTTATACGTAGAGAACCGGCTGGCGAAAGGCGAGCTCGAACTGGCGGGGGAGAAGCTCGATCTTGCCCGAATCAGTCAGGACAGCTATTTCGTGTCCGCCGAGCGAGATCACATCGCGCTATGGAAGGCGGTGTATTCGGGTGCCCGTCTCATGGGCGGCACTGTGCGGTTCATGCTGTCCAACTCCGGCCATATCGCCGGCGTGGTCAACCCACCGAATCCGAAGTCCAAGCACTGGGTTGGTTCGGCGGAGACCTTGCCGGCGGACCCGGAGGCCTGGCGCCAGGAGGCCACCGAGGTCGCCAAGTCGTGGTGGGAGGACTGGACGCCGTGGATCGCCGGGCAGGCCGGACGGCGGCAGGCTCCACCTCCGATGGGCAGCACGATGCACCCACCGCTGGAAGCTGCCCCGGGCAGTTACGTGAGCGAGAAGTGAGACCTTGCGGCGCGCGCCGGCGCCGGCGCGGGATGATGTGAGTCATGGCGGGTGCGAGCGATGACGGCACGGCGCGCGATCCCTGGCAGGCTCAGCTAGGGGCATTGGGAGCATTCATCCGGGCCCAGCGGCAGCTGGCCGACCTGTCGCTGCGTGAGATGGCGGCCTTGACCCGGATTTCCAACGCCTACCTCAGCCAGGTCGAGCGCGGCCTGCACCAGCCGTCGCTGACAGTGTTGCGGGCCATCGCGGATGCGCTCGGGTTGACCACCGACCAATTGCTGGCGAAGGCCGGCTGGACGAAGGCCGTGGCTGACGACGTCCCCGCCGGTCCGCCGGACAGTACTGAGTCCAGCATCCTGCGCGACCCTAGGCTCACCGAGGCTCAGCGCGAAGCCCTGCTCGGGGTGTACCGCAGCTTCATCGAGGGTAGGAGTAGCCGTGGCGGCGGATGAGCACCGCGAACGGCTTGCTTGACATACTTATCGATAGTGCGTACTTTGGTGATCGTATCCGATGAGCCACGAAAGGGATGACGATGACCATGTCGCAGGAGACCATGACCGATGCCGCCCGTCGCGGCCAGGAAGCCATCACCACCGCGCTGCAGGTCTGGACGGATAGTCTTCAGATGTTCATGCCCGCTTCGGACACCAAGTTGCGCGGCGCCGTCGAGGCCGTGGACAGCATGTTCGACTTCGCCGAGCAGATGCTCGGGACTCAGCGAGAGTTCACCAAGACCCTACTGACCGCCACCACGTCGGCCGCCACCAAAGCCGCTTCACTTACCCGGGAAGCCGCCATGGAAGCAAAGGACGTAGCTAAGGACGTCGCAAAGGACGTCGCAAAGGACGTGGAGGATGGCCCCAACGGCCAGCAGCGCCCGATGGCCAGGCGCGCAGCTTCGGCTCAGGATGTGGACGCACCCTCGAAGAAGTAGCGCCAACCACCGCTCCGGGACGGACCCCGGCGGCGAACCCACCCGTCCCTGGGGTCCCGACGTGGGCACTCCAGGGTAGGGGTGTATGAGCAGCAGCCATTCGGGGGACTCGCTGTCCGATACCTCCGGTGCCCTCGCCAGGTGCTGCCACCGGCTCCTACGATGACCTGACAACGGTGATCAGCCGACCGTGTGGTCCACCGATCGGTGCGAAGTCACCTGCAGGAGGGTCGATGTCGTCTATCGGGTTGTTGAGCGGGTCTGCCGACCGGGCGCAACGGCTTTCTCAACTTCTCAAGGACGCGGGCGCCGACCCTGTGATCATTACCGATCCAGCGGCGCTACCGGGTGAGCCGAGCAGCGACGGCCTCGACTTCTACATCCAGCTGCCGATCACCATCCACCCCGATGGGGATACCGCCGTCGCCCGCGTCGGCTCGTTTCTGTCCGCGGGGCTGCTGGCCCGGTTCAGCGCGGTCGACCGGGTGCTTCCAGTGCTGGCGCCCGGCGCGACCGTGGTGCTCGTGTCCGGCAATACCCCGGATGAGCTGTCGATGCCCGACGACCAGCAATCCCGGCTGGCGCTGCTCCATCTACTGGCGCACGCCACCCGGGCCGAGCTCGCCACCAAACACGTAGCGGTGAAGGTGGTCAGTAGCCGGCGCAGCGACCAGGAGATCGTGCACTACGCGCTCGGCGGCGACGACGATACGCAGCCTCAGCGCAACCCTCAGGAACGCTCTGGCGCGGCCACTGCCTACCAGGACTGGCGCACTGAGGTGATGGGCCTGGTCGGCATCGACATCTGATCGGTGCTCGCCGGGCAGCCCAGCCCTGCCGAGTAGTAGGCTCGGGCGCCTACTCATCGCTGCTGAGGAGGTCTTGGTGAGCTTGATGTTGAGCCAGGACGCACCGGCGGATTCGTTGCTGGAGCGGGATCCGCTGGCGTTGCTACTGGCCATGCTTCTGGATCAGCAGGTGCCGATGGAGCGGGCTTTTGCGGCACCCTACGAATTGCAGCAGCGCTTGGGACACGATCTCGACGTCCACGAGCTGGCGGAGTACGACCCTGACGAGCTGGCGGGTTTGTTCGCCGAGCAGCCCGCCCTGCACCGGTACCCGAAGGCGATGGCCGGGCGGGTACAGGACATCTGCCGGGCCTTGGTCGAACACTACGACGGTGATGTGACCAGGCTGTGGCGGGATGCCGCTGACGCGCCGGAGCTGTTCGATCGGCTGGTCGCGTTACCTGGCTATGGGACGTACAAGGCGCAGATCTTCGTGGCTCTTCTCGGCAAGCAGCGTGATGTGCGGCCTAACGGCTGGCGGGAGGTGGCCGGTCCGTTCGGGGATGAGGGTGTCTATCGATCGATCGCCGACGTGACCGATGCTGATTCGCTGGCCAAAGTTCGGGAGTACAAGCAACAGGTCAAAGCAGCCGCGAGGGCGAAGAAGTAGGAGGTCGGGAGCATCAGATCGGGACACCAGGACGCGCGGGATCAACCTGAGCACGGCCGCCGGCGAGGCGATGCCGCGGTTCTCATCACTGCGGCGGAACCGTCGTATGCCGAGCAGTTCGCCGCCAGGCGGCGCAAGTACGCGATCCTGATGGGGGCCCGCATCCCGTGCTTGATCCTCGCCGGTGTCTTTTACCAGATCTGGTGGCTCGCGCTGGCCTTCGTTGTGCTCTCGGTGCCCCTTCCCTGGATGGCGGTGCTCGTCGCCAATGACCGCGCGCCGCGCAAGGCCGAGCAGGTCAA